>NZ_JAFGYS010000008.1:16382-314711 GCF_017491705.1 Pseudomonas sp. 86_A
GATTGGTCGGCTCGTAGGCCGTCATCGCTGGCAAGTCAGCTCATACAGGGATTGAGTACATCTGCAAGAGACTGGTCGGCTGTCAGGACGCTATCGCGAGCAGGCTCACTCCTACAGTGGGATTGGGAGCATTCAGTTGGAGATTGGTCGGCTCGTAGGCCGTCATCGCTGGCAAGTCAGCTCATACAGGGATTGAGTACATCTGCGAGAGATTGGTCGGCTGTCAGGCCGCCATCGCGAGCAGGCTCACTCCTACAGTGGGATTGGGTGCATTCAGTTGGAGATTGGTCGGCTCGTAGGCCGTCATCGCTGGCAAGTCAGCTCATACAGGGATTGAGTACATCTGCAAGAGACTGGTCGGCTGTCAGGACGCTATCGCGAGCAGGCTCACTCCTACAGTGGGATTGGGTGCATTCAGTTGGAGATTGGTCGGCTCGTAGGCCGCCATCGCTGGCAAGTCGAATCGTCGCACCGCAGCTCCCACAGGGATTCAATACATCTCAAGAGACTGGTCGGCTGTCAGGCCGCCATCGCCAGCAGGCTGGCTCCTACAAAAATGCAAAACCCGACCGCATGCTCTTCACCACTCAACAGGATGAGCGTTAGCTCGGCTGCAGCTCTTGATCTTGCCGTACCGGCCCCTTCGGCAGGCTGAGTGGAGGGGTTTATCCGGGGGTGGGAGCGCAGCGACCGTTTGGCGCAGCCAAACACATCGAGAGGAGGTGCAGCGAAGCAAACCGTAGGCGATGCCCCCGGATGAACCCCGCAACGAAGGAACCCGAGCCTAAGCGAGGGCCGAACGCCGGGGCCAAGCCTTTTGCTTACTTTTCGGCGTCTGGAAAAGTGAGTCGCTGTAAGAGCGAAACCGCCAGCCGCAGCACCCGAAGCAACGGATATTCACCCCACCCCACAAGAACCTGGTCGGCCCAAAGGCCGCCAAGACCAAAAGCCCTAAGCCAAATCAGGATCCCGCGAAGAGCGCAAAGAAATACTCTCCAACTCATACCGCAACTCTTCAATCAACGCCTCGACCGCTTCAGCCGTACGCAACGCACTGAGCTTCAAGCCACTGATCACCAGATCCACCTGTCCCGACATCGGGTGATACAGCTTCACCGTGAGCGACTGATCACCATCCACCAGGCACTCACAGGCCAACGGCGCAAAGCTTTGTTCAAGGCGCACACGCAACTGCGCAAGATTCATCATTTGAAGCCGTTCCTTTAGCTGTTTCGAAGGGACACGATCCCAAGCCATCGGCTCGTATCGCACCCCAACAGACTAAGAACTGCCCCTCCACCTCAGAACCTCCATTTGCACCTTGCCGACTAGTGCATTTGCACCTACCGCTGACCCTTGGGTCGCCATTCACCGGAGAACAGTCCGCGCTCCCGGGCCCAGACAATCGCCTCACTGCGGCTGTGCACGTCAAGCTTGGAATACACCGTCGCCACATGATTGCGCACAGTATTCGGCGCCAGCTTCAGACGCGCGGCAATCTCCTTGTCCGCCAGCCCTTCACAGATCAAGCCCAGCACATCACGCTCGCGCGCCGTCAGATCAGTGAACGATACGCTCGGCAGTTGCGGCGAATTGACCTTCTTCACATTGGCCAGTTTTTCGATCAGCGTGCGGCTGAACCACGAGGCGTCCTTCATCACTTCCTCGATCGCCGCCACCAGTTCCAGCTCGGTGCGCTTGCGTTCGGTGATGTCCATCAGCACCAGCAAATAGCAGGATTTGTCATGGATATTCACCGTGTCCGCCGACAGCGCGCACTCCAGCACCTCGGCATCTTTTTTGCGCACCCGCACATCCACCCGATCAATGCGCCCGGTTTTTTCCAGCGCCGTGAGCAAGCGTGTGCGCGCCGCGCTGTCGTCGATGAACGCCAGTTGCACCACGGTTTTATCCAGGACATCGTCGCTGTTGTAGGACAGGGTCTCGAGGAATGCCTGGTTGACGTCGATCACCCGCTGCTCGTCCGCACTGCAAATCAGGATCGGCACCGGGGTCAGGCGAAAGGCCTTGGCGAAGCGCTCTTCGCTCTGGCGAAGCGCCACTTCGGCCTTGTGCCGCGGCTCAATGTCGACGAACGAAAACAACATGCAGTCCTCATCGTTGAGCTGCAGGGTCTGCCCGGCAACAATCACCTGCTTGCTGCTGCCATCGGGCAGGCGCAGTTCGGCCTGCATCTGCGGAATGGTCGCGCCGTCGCGCAGACGCTCGATCGCCAGGTCCCGCCGCTCGGCCTGCTCCAGCACGTCCAGCTCATAGGTTGAAGCGCCGATCACCTGATCACGGCTGTAGCCGGTCATCTCGAGAAAGCCCGGGTTGACCTTGATATAGCGCAAGTCGCTGAGCCGGCAGATCACGGCCGGCGCCGGGTTGGCGTTGAAGGTTTTCTCGAAGCGCTGCTCGGCGTTGGCCCAGTCGGTGACGTCACTCATGATCAGCACCAGCGACTCGGGCTGACCTTCGCGGTCGGTCAACACCATGCTGCGCACGCTGTGCACCCAGACGCGTTCCGGGTCACTGACCGGGGATACTTCAATCAGCACGTCGCTGAAGGTTTCGCAGCGCGCGACGCGGCTGATCGGGTAGTTTTCCGGCGGCACCGTGTGGTTATTGCGATAGCGCAAGCTGAAACGCTGGGCGTATTCATCGGCATCGTTGCCAAGTTCACCGATCCGGTTGACGCCATGCATTCTCAGCGCAGCTTCATTGGCCCACAGCAGGCTGCGGTCGAGCTCCAGCAAAATCACGCCATCCGACAGCCCGGCGATGATCTGCTGCAACTGGCGACGATTGGTTTCAGTGGTCAGGACTTCCTGGCTCATTGGATCTCCACAGGGAATGCGCGTGTGAAGATTACGACCGCAGGCGTTCGCGATCGTGCCAAGCACTGTGACAACACCACAAATCCCCTGTAGGAGCGAGCCTGCTCGCGAAGGCGTCGTGTCAGCCAACACATTTTTTGAATGCAAATAGCGCTTTCGCGAGCAGGCTCGCTCCCACAAGGAGATTAGTGTTGGCTTGAGGTCTCCACCAACTCACGCAAGGTGTCGAGAAACAACTTGAGCACCGGCGACGCATCATCGGCACGATAAGTCGCATACAGCGGCACCTCCGGCAACGCCGGGGTCAACTTGCGGAACACCAGCCCTGCCGGCGCCAGTTGTTCGATGGATGCGGGCAACAGCGCCACACCGAATCCGGCCCGCACCAGGCTGAGCAAGGTCTGCACTTCGATCACCTGCTGGCGGATCTGCGGGGTGAACCCGGCCTGGACGCAGCACTGATAGAGAAAATGGGCAAACCGCGACTGCTTCAACTCCAACGCAACAAACGGCTCCCGGGCCAGATCCGCCGGCGCCAGCACTGCGCGGCTGGCCAGCGGATGGTCCGCCGGCATCACCACGTGAATCGGCTCGTAGATCAGCAGCTCATTGCGCAACAACGGGTCGTCATAACCGACGCGAAACACGCAGGCGTCGATGCGCTTCTCCTTGAGCGCCTTGACCTGCGCCGCCGGGGTCATTTCGTGCAGGCGCCAGTTCACCTGCGGATAGCGCTCGCGAAACAGGTGCAGCGCCTTGGGCAGCACGCCGACCATCACCGAACTGATCATGCCGATTTCCAGCTCGCCGAGTTGCCCGCGCCCGGTCTGACGGGTCAGGTCCAGTGCCCGCTCGAGCTGTTCGAACACCAGCGGCGCCTGTTCCTTGAGCATCTGCCCCGCCGCTGTCAGCTCGACCCGATGGTGACTGCGCTCGAACAACGGCGTGCCGAGTTCTTCCTCCAGCAGACGAATCTGCTGGCTCAACGGCGGCTGGCAAATATGCAGACGCTCGGCGGCCCGGCCGAAATGCAGCTCATCGGCCAGGGCCATGAAGTACCGCAGCAGGCGCAGGTCCATGGCGGCTTACCCCAGGCTCAGCGGTGTCGAGCGCTGGCGAATGCCGGTCAGCGCGAACAAGGCGTTGGCAATCGCCGGAGCCACCGAGGGACTGCCCAACTCGCCGACCCCGCCGGGTTTGCCCGGTTCGCCGTCCAGCACCACGATGTCGGTGGCCGGCATGTCCGACATGCGGGTCACGCGGTAGTCGTGGAAGTTGCTCTGCAACACCCTGCCCTGTTGGATATCGAGCCGATCGAACAAGGCGTGGCCCAGGCCCCACATCAAGCCGCCGTAGATCTGCTCTTCGACCCCGCCGGGCGACACGGCCAAGCCGCAATCGACCACGCACGTCAGCTTCTCGACCTTCGGCTTGCCATCAACCGTCGCGACCTGCGCCACCACCGCGATAAAACTGGTGTAACCCTGATTGGTCGCAATCCCCAGCGCGGTGCCCGGGGGCAACGGCTGGCCCCATCCGGCGCGCTCAGCCGCCTGTTTCAGCACCGCCACATGCCGTGGCCGGTCCTGCATGTTGGCGAGCCTGAACGCCAGCGGATCGGCGCCCGCTGCGTGGGCCAGTTCATCCATGAAGCTTTCCACGGCGAACACGTTGGGGATGAAGCTCACCGAGCGATACCAGCCGCTGGGCACGTGGCTTTCGTGCTTGACCCAGTTCAGCTCCAGATGCGGCGGACGATAAGCGAAGTCCCACGCGGTGATCGCTTCGGTGGTGCTGTAATCCATGTGATCCGGGCGTTCGAAGTAACCCGGCTCCCACTGCTCCGGCGACGCCGGCGACACCGCATGCAGCTGCAGCGCGTTGAGTTTGCCCTGAGCGTCGAGCGCACCTTTGACCCGGTGCAACGTCGCCGGGTGATTGAACAGTGCGTGCATTTCGTCTTCGCGGCTGTTGAGCAGCTTCACCGGCACCCCGGTTTGCTGCGCCAGATACGCCACTTCGAACAACCAGTATTTGGCCTCCCGCGCACCGAAGCTGCCGCCGGACACCAGTTCGTTGATGGTGACCTTGTCCTTGTTGATGCCGCACACGGTTTGCGCCGCTTCCAGCGCCGATGACGGCACCTGCACGCCGCCCCAAAAAGTGATCGCCTGATCCTTGACCTGCGCGGTGATGCAGATCGGTTCCAGCGGGTTCTGCACCTTGTACGGCATGGTGTAATCGGCTTCGATCAGCTTCGCCGCGCTCGCCCATTGCCCGGCCACATCGCCATTGCTCATGGCCTTGACGGTTTGCGCCGCCGGGTCGGCTATCGCTGCGGCCTGGGCCTTGCTCAACTCGGCGCTGTCGAATCCGGCCAGCGGCGAATCACTCCACTTTATCTCCAGCACCTTGCGCCCCTGCTGCGCCGCCCAGAACGTGTCCGCCAGCACCGCAACCCCCTCCAGATTGCCGCCGAGCACATCCGGCCGCCCCGGAATCGTAAGCACCTTGCGCACGCCCGGCACCTGCAACGCTGCCGTCGAGTCCACGTTGATCACCGTGGCACCGACCACCGGCGCCCGCTGAATCACCGCCACCAGCATCCCCGGTAATTGCACGTCGATGCTGTACTTGAAGCCCCCGCAAACCTTGGCCGCCGCATCACGCTTGCGCCGCAGCTTGCCGATGTATTTGAACTGCGCCGGATCTTTCAGCGTGACGTGCGCCGGTGCCGGCAGACGCGCCGCCACGCCGACCAGTTCGCCGTAGCCGAGGCTGCGTTTGCTGGACGGGTGAACCACCCGGCCTTCCTCGGTGCTGCAACTGTCGGGGCTGACTTTCCATTGCTTCGCCGCCGCCGTGATCAGCAGCGCCCGAGCCGTGGCCCCGGCCATGCGCAGGCGGTCGTATTCCAGCGACACACTGGTGCTGCCGCCGGTGGAGAAGACTTTCCAGATCGGGTGAATGTAGGTGTCAAAGAACGGGTCTTCCGGGGTGATGACCTGCACGGTCATCGGGTTCACATCCAGCTCCTCGGCCACGCACGCGGCCAGCGCGGTTTGCGTACCGGTGCCGGAATCGTGCTTGTGCACCACCAGTTTCACCGTGCCGTCGGGGAAGATCCGCACCCAGGCGTTGGGTTCGAATTCGCTGGCCGGGGCCGGGGCTTTCGCGTCGCTGGCGGCGATGCCGGATGGCAGGTACAGGGCAATCGCCAGCCCCGAAGCCACCGTCGCCGCTTGCTTGAGAAACACCCGGCGTGACGGTTCGATCAAGGTGTCGTCGAGCAGGCTCATCAGGCCTCCTTCGGCGCATTCGCCGCGCGCTTGATCGCTTTGTTGATCCGCCCGTAAGTGCCGCAGCGGCAGATATTGCCGGTCATCGCATTGCGGATCGAATCGTCGGTCACCGCTGCCCCCGTGTTGAGCAGCGCAGCGGCAGACATGATCTGCCCGGATTGACAGTAGCCGCATTGCGGCACATCTTCGGCGACCCAGGCCAGTTGCAGCGGATGGCTTTGCGTCGGCGACAAGCCTTCGATGGTGGTGATGCTGTGGCCCGCGACGGCGGCCAGCGGCAACTGGCAGGAACGCACCGCGACACCGTCCAGATGCACGGTGCAGGCACCGCACAGGCCCATGCCGCAGCCGAATTTGGTGCCGGTAAGTTTCAGTTGATCACGCAGGACCCATAACAAGGGCATGGAGGGGGACGCCTCATCCAGCTCGCGTCGTTCGCCGTTCACCGTGAATGCAATCATTGTCTGGCTCCAAAAGAGCGGCCCGTCTTTGTGCGGGCCTGGTGACCGATTATTGGAAGCCCGGGCAACCCGCGGCCAGCGACGATTTCTGCCAACCGCTGTAAGCAGGACTAACAACATGTACAAGCGATACCCGTCGGTGCAGTCCATGAGCGCGTTTATCCACGCTGCGCGCAGCGGCAGTTTCTCCAGCGCTGCGCGCAAGCTCGACCTGACCCACAGCGCCATCAGCCAGCAGATTCGCGCACTGGAAGATTTCATCGGCCAGCCGCTGTTCGTGCGTGAAGGCGGCGGCAGCAACCTCACCGACGCCGGGCAGTTGTTTGCCAGCGTGCTGTCGGATGGACTGGCGCAGATCGACCGGGCGCTGTCTTCGGTGAAAAACCGCAGCGTGGCGCAGCGCCTGACCCTGGACGTCGACAGCGAACTGGCGCAGAGCTGGCTCAATCCGCGCCTGCCGGAACTGCTCGATGGCCTGCCGGATTACGAGGTGACGCTGCGGTCGATGCCGCGCAGTGATCGCAGCACTTTCGAGCGGGTCGACCTGGCGTTGCGTTATGGCTATGGCGATTGGGATGACTGCGAGATGACGCAGATCTGTGGCGACCGGGTGTTGGCGGTGGCTTCGCCGGCGTTGCTTGAGCGCTATGGTTTACAGGTGCCGTTGAGCCCGGCGCAAATCCTCGAACTGCCGCTGTTGGGCTATACGCGACGCTCGTGGATTCCGTGGCTGGATGCCGCCGGAATGCCGCCCGTCGAGCCGCCGGCACGGGTGATTTTCGACAATGCGGCGAACCTGATTGCCGCCGCTGAGGCCGGGGTTGGCGCGGGACTGGTGCGCGGATTGCTGGCCGCCGATGCGTTGCGCAGCGGGCGGCTGGTGGCGCTGAACGAGGCGCAGATTGCTGCGCATTACAACCTGTATGCGGTGTGGCCGCATGGGCAGGCTGAGCGTGTTGGACCGGTGGTGGATGCGGTTCGGCAGTTGGTTTTGCATACACTTGAGAACCCTGCCCTCACCCTAGCCCTCTCCCAGAGGTAGAGGGGACTGATCCGGGGATGCTGCAGAAATTCGCCGACCTGAACCTGTCCCACTGAATCCATAATCGACTCGGTTGCTCAGGTCGATGTACAACGCAAGACACCTCGGTCGGCCCCCTCTCCCTCCGGGAGAGGGCTGGGGTGAGGGTAGCTTTTGACCTGCCCATATCGCCCAAGTATCACCACCGCGCCCAATTAATATTGTACGAACCCCTCCCCCCTTTCCAATACTCGCCCTCAGCAACCACCCACCCGGGCCGGATGCGAACAGGCGAGGGAATGCGCGAGTCCTGCGCATAGAAATGGCCGATTGCCCGGGACGTGGATGCCGAGAGCCGCAAGGCTCCCTTCCCCGCTATCAGGAGATCGACTTCAATGATCATCGATATCAGCTGCTATCCCACCGATCTGGTGGACCTCGCCTGGAGGCATGACGGTGACCCGTTCACCGGCGAGCGTCTGCTGGAGATGATGGATGGCCCGTACATGGTCAACGGCAAACCTCGCCGCATCGACAAAGCCTTCATCCAGCCGCCACAGGGCAACACTATCTACACCTGGACCGACGGCGAACTCTCGGGCCGCGAATCCATCGACGCCTACATGGCCTACACCCTGAAAATGGTCCAGACCTACCCGGATCGCTTCATCGGCTGCTTCGTCTACAACCCACGCTGCGGCGTGGAGAACGGCGTCGAGGCGATCGAGCGCTACGTCAAGGAACACGGGTTCAAGATGGTGCAGATGCAGGCCAACATGCACGCCTACCGGCCTGACCGTGCACTCGACTGGGTGCGCCCATGCTTCGAGAAATGCGCCGAGCTGGGCATCCCGGTCAAGCTGCACACCGGCGACGGGCCGTACAGCATCCCGTCGGAGTGGGTGCCGATGATCAAGGAATTCCCCAACGTCGATTTCATCATGGCCCACTTCGGTGTGCAGACCGGCGGCGTCTACGTGTTCGAACCGATGCAATGGGCGATGGAGTTGCCCAACGTCTACTGCGAATCCGGCTGGTGCCTGCAATCGCGGATCGTCGAATTCGCCAAGGTCCTGCCGACGCACAAGATCCTCTTCGGCACCGACACCCCGCCGAACGAACCGGGCATGTGGCTGCGCCTGCTCGAAGTGCTCTGCCACGAGCCGCCGCAGGGGCTGAACCTCGACGAGGACACCCTCGAGGACTACCTGGGCAACAACACCGCGCGGATGATCGGCCTCGAGCCAACCCCGCCGCCGCGTTCCGTTTCCGAAGCAGAGGCGCAACTCAAGCGCCCCGTCACCACGCAACTGGCCAGGAGCTGAACCGATGATCATCGACACCCATCTGCACCCTACCAACCTGGTCGACGAGGCCTGGCGCCACACCGGCGAACCGTTCACTGGCGAGCGCATGCTCAAACTGATGGACGGCCCGTACATGATCAACGGCAAACCGCGCCGCATCGACATGGGTTTCATCCAGCCGCCACCGGGCAACACCGGTTATCGCGACGGCAACCGCCGTGGCCGCGAGGGCGTGCGTGACTACATGTCCTACGTCGCCGAACTGTGCGTGAAGTACCCGGACCGCTTCATCGGCAACTTCAACTTCAACCCGCGCTGGGGACCGGAAAACGGTGCGGCGGAGCTGGAATTCCACATCAAGGAATACGGCTTCAAGATGCTCAAGCTGCACGCCAACATGCACGGCTATCGCCCGGACCGCGCACTCGACTGGTTGCGCCCGGCGATGAAGGTCTGCGCCAAGTACAACATCGTCGTGCTGATCCACACCGGCGACGGTCCGTACACGATTCCGACGATGTTCTACCCGATCATCCGCGAGTTCCCGATGGTCAATTTCATCATCGGCCACTTCGGCATCCAGACCGGCGGCAACTACTCGTTCGAGGCGTTCTGGATGGCGATGGACACGCCGAACGTGTACTGCGAATCCGGCTGGTGCTTCCAGTCGCGGATCGTCGAGTTCGCCAAGGAGCTGCCGCGCAACAAGATCGTGTTCGGCACCGACTCACCGCCGAACGAACCGGGCATGTGGCTGCGAGAGCTGGAGGTGTTGTGCTCGCCGGCGCCGCAAGGTTTGGGCATCGATGAGGATCATCTCGAAGACTACCTGGGCAACAACATCGCCCGGTTGTGCGGGATCGAACCGACGCCACCGCCGAAGGATCTGGTTGAGGCGGATATTCGCCTGACCACCACGTACCTCTGACCTGAAGAAATGCTGCACCTCTGTGGCGAGGGAGCTTGCTCCCGCTGGGTGGCGAAGCCGCCCCGCTTTTTCCCAAAGAGCTTGGGCCTGCTGCGCAGTCCAGCGGGAGCAAGCTCCCTCGCCACAGGGGATCTCCAGTTTTTCATGTGGGCAACACAGCGACTTTACAGGCACGAAGATGACCCGGCGTTCCCTCGACCGGCAGGCCAACGGCTGCTCGATCGAACGCCTTCTCACCCCTGCGTGCCTGCTTTTTACGAGGTGAAACCATGACCCGTTCGACGCTCGGCGATTCTCAGGACTTTCACGTGTTCATCGATGCCTATCGCCGTGAGTACCCGGACGATGTGCTGACCATCACCCAGCCGATTTCTGCCGATCAGGACGTCACCGCCCTGGTCGATGCCCTCGCCGCGCAAGGTCGCGATCCGTTGCTGATCTGCGAACGCGTCGGCACCCTTGGCGTGCCGGTGGCGAGCAACCTGTTCGCCTCCCGCACCCGCATTGCCCGGTTGTTCGGCGTCACTGCGGCGCAACTGCACGAAACCTTCCAGCGCCGCGCCAACCAGCCCATCGCCCCACGCTATGTGGAAAGCGGCCCGATCCTTGATGAAGTGTTCGAAGGCGAAGCGCTGGATCTGGCGCTGCTGCCGATGCTCAAGCATTTCGACAGCGACCGTGGCCCGTACATCACCAACGCGATCATCATCGCCGAGGACCCGCTGACCGGCATCGCCAACATGAGCTATCACCGCTCGATGCGCCACGCCCGCCAGGCCCTCGCCACCAGCCTGCACTCACGCGGTCATCTGTGGCGGATGCTGCAGACCGCCCGTGAACGCGGCGAAGAATTGCGCGTGGCGATGGTGGTCGGCGCGCACCCGCTGTTCATGCTCGCCGCCGCTGCACGCCTGCCCTATGGCGCAGATGAACGCGCAGTGGCCGGCGGTTTGTTTGGCGCACCGCTGGAACTGGTGAAGACCCCGCGCTACGGCATCGGCGTGCCGGCCTACGCCGAGTTTGTGCTGGAAGGCGCCATCGACCCGGCGGCCTATGCCGAGGAAGGTCCGTTCGGCGAGTTCAGCGGTTATTCCTCGGACCGCTCGACCAACAACGTGCTGCGCGTCGACACCCTGCTGCGGCGCAAGGACGCCTGGCTGGTCGACGTCATGGGTGGCCGCTACGCCGAACACCTGACCCTGGCGCGGCTACCCCGCGAGGCGGAAATGAGCGAGAAGCTCAAGGCGCGTTTCCCCGCGGTCACCGCCGTGCATTACCCGAATTCCGGCACCCACTTTCACTGCTACGTGGCCCTGGATCAGAGCCGCGACGGCGAGGCGCGGCAGATCATGCTCGCTCTGCTCGGCTGGGATCCGTACCTGAAGACCGTGATTGCGGTGGACAGCGACATCGACATCACTGACGACAGCCAGGTGTTGTGGGCACTGGCCACGCATTTCCAGCCGCATCTGGACCTGTTCATGATCGACGGTTTGCCCGGCAGTCCGCTGGATCCGTCGTCCTCGGTCAACGGCACCACCTCGCGCATGGGCCTGGATGCCACTCGCGGATCAGCCTTCGACGGAATCAAGGCGCAGCTCGATCACGACGTGCTCGAACGTGCGCGGGCGTTACTTAAAGGGCTGCCAGCGTGAGCCGGCAGCGGATGGTGGTCGGCATCAGCGGCGCGTCGGGCTTCGTTTACGGCGTGCGACTGCTGCAATTACTTGCCGAACTGGACATCGAAAGCCACCTGATCATCAGCCGCGCCGCGCTGCTGACCATGGCCCACGAGACCGACTACAAGCTGGCCGACGTCACCGCGCTGGCCAGCCACTACCACCGCGCCGATGACGTCGCGGCCGGGATCGCCAGCGGTTCGTTTCGCTGCCTGGGCATGGTGGTCGCGCCGTGCTCAATGCGCACGTTGGCGGAAATCGCCACCGGCACCTCATCGGGGCTGATCGGTCGCGCCGCCGACGTCACCCTCAAGGAGCGCCGCACCCTGGCGCTGATGGCCCGCGAAACGCCGCTGACCCTCGCCCACCTGCGCAACATGACCGCCGTCACCGAGATGGGCGGGATCATCGCCCCGCCGGTGCCGGCGTTTTACGCGCGGCCCGAGAGCCTTGCGCAGATGGTCGATCACAGCCTCGGCCGGGTGCTCGACCTGTTTGGCCTGGATGCCGGCACTGCAACACGCTGGCAAGAACCCATATCCCCTTGTAGGAGTGAGCCTGCTCGCGATGGCGGTGTGTCAGTAACGTAATTGTCGGCTGACACACCGTTATCGCGAGCAGGCTCTCTCCTACAAAAAGCTTCATTTGCACCGGTCAATACATCATCAAGGAACCCCAAATGAATACTCCCTTCAACGCCCCAACCCCCAACACCAAAATCCCCGTGACCATCCTCACCGGCTTCCTCGGTGCCGGCAAAACCACCTTGCTCAACTACATCCTCAAGGAAAATCACGGGCGCAAGATCGCTGTGATCGAAAACGAGTTCGGCGAGGTCGGCATTGACGGCGATCTGGTGCTCAGCTCGGAAACCGAAGAAATCTACGAGATGGTCAACGGCTGCGTGTGCTGCACCGCCGAGGTTCGCGAGGACCTGGTGCGCATCGTCCGCGAACTGGTGGCGCGCCCGGTGCGCCTCGATCACATCCTGATCGAGACCAGTGGCCTGGCCGACCCGTACCCGGTGGCGCAGAGCTTTTTCATCAATGACCCGATCGCCGAGGAAGTCGAACTCGATGCGATCGTGACCATGGTCGACGCCAAGCACATCGCCCAGCACCTGGAGGATCTGCAACTCGATGGCGTCGACAATCAGGCCGTGGATCAGATCGTCTGCGCCGACCGCATCGTCATCAACAAGGTCGATCTGGTCAGCAGCGACGAGGTGGAAAGCCTGCGCGGCAAGATCCGTGGCTTGAACGCCACGGCGGATCTGGTGACCTCGACCCATGCGCAGATCGACCTGACGAAAATCCTCGGCATCGGCGCTTTCGAGTGCACGCAGAAACTCATGGAAATCGGCGCGCAACAGCACGAGCACGATCACCACGAACACGAGCATCAAGCCGAAGCGCCGGATCACCAGCACGACCCCAGCGTGTCATCGGTGGGCATCGCCGTGGACGGCGCGGTCAACCTGATGGCGTTCCACCGCTGGATCAGCGAGCTGCGCAGCTCCCAGGCCGACAACCTGTACCGCATGAAAGGCGTGCTCGCCGTCGCCAACGAAGACCAGCGCTACGTCCTGCAAGGCGTGCACAGCCTGGTGGAGTTCCGCGCGTCGACCGCCTGGGGCACGGAGCCCCGTTCGAGCAAGATCGTGTTCATCGGCCGCGACCTGGATCGCGCGGCGCTGAACCAGGGCTTCGCCGCCTGCCTGGCAGGCTGAAACAAGGCATCGGAGCCGGTGGATGGCGGCTTCGCAGCACGAATGACTGATGCCGATCAGTTGGCAGCGACAAAAACATTGTGGCGAGGGAGCTTGCTCCCGCTGGGTCGCGAAGCGGCCCTTCTTTTAAAAGCACAGGCCTGCTGCGCAGTCCAGCGGGAGCAAGCTCCCTCGCCACAGGTTACTCATCGCTGTATCAGGCCAACTGAGCGGCATCAGACGAATACCCCTCTCTACCGCATAAAAACAGCCAGAGGTGTTTCCCCATGTCGTCAGCCACATCCCCATCAAAAACCGCATCCACCGTGCACCCCGTCGACCGCGTCCTGCCGGTGCGACAGATGCTCACCCTCGGCCTGCAACACATGGCCGTCTCGTACATCGGCGCCATCGCCGTGCCGTTGATTGTCGCCAGTGCCTTGAAGATGTCCCACGCCGACACCGTGGTGTTGATCAGCACCACGCTGTTCTGCTCCGGCATCGCCACCCTTTTGCAAACCGTCGGTTTCTGGAAGTTCGGCGTGCGCCTGCCGATTCTGCAGGGCGTGGCGTTCAGCAGCGTCGGCCCGGTGATCGCCATCGGCAGCGACCCCCAGGTGGGGTTTGCCGGGGTCTGCGGCGCGGTGATCGGCGCCGGCATCTTCACCATGCTGATAGCGCCGTTCGTGGGCCGATTGCGGCGCTTCTTCCCGCCGGTGGTCACCGGCTGCATCGTCACCGTGATCGGCTTGCAGCTGTTCCCGATTGCCTATGAGTGGGTCGGTGGCGGGCGCAACGCGAGCAACTTCGGCGCCCCGGCGTTTCTCGGTGTGGCGGTGGTGGTGTTGCTGACCATTTTGCTGGTCAACCGCTATGGCAGCCCGCTGCTGCGCAACATGGCGGTGCTGGTGGGCATGCTGGTCGGCGCCGGACTGGCCTACGGTCTGGGCATGGGCAATTTTCACAGCGTCGAAGATGCGCCGTGGCTGACCGTGCCCTACCCGTTCTACTTCGGATTGCCGACTTTCAGCCTGATCCCCATCGCGACCATGGTGGTGGTGATGATCGTGCAGATGGTCGAGTCGATGGGCCTGTTCGTGGCCATCGGCGACATCGTCGACAAACCGGTGGAAGACAAACAGGTGATCAACGGCCTGCGCGCCAATGGCCTGGCCAGCACCATCGCCGGGATGTTCGCCGCGTTCCCGTTCATTGCCTTCATGGAAAACGTCGGCCTGGTGATCCTCACCGGGGTGCGCAGCCGCTGGGTGGTGGCGGTCAGCGGCCTGCTGATGTGCTCGATTGCCCTGGTGCCCAAGGCCGGCGCGATCATCGCCTCGATGCCGACTGCCGCGCTGGGCGGTGCCGGTATCGCCATGTTCGGCGTGGTCGCGGCGGCGGGCATCCAGACCCTGGCCAAGGTCGACTACGAGCGCAATCGCTTCAACGTGCTGATCGTCGGTTTCACCATCGCCGCGGCGCTGGTGCCGGTGCTCGCGCCTTCCCTGTTCAAACAAATGCCCGAGTGGTCACAGCCGTTCCTGCACAGCAGCGTGGTCATCGCCTGCCTGGTGTCGGTGCTGCTCAACGCGGCGCTCAACGGCGTCAGCATGCCAGACACCACACCCGGCAAATCCGCTTCGCACATTCTCTGACTGGAGCCTGCCCATGACTCAACTTCAAAACATCCTGATCAAAAACCCGGTCGCGGTGATGACCGGCCTGCGCGGCCCGCGTGCCCGGGCTGGGGCGGTGGACATTCGCGTGGTCAACGGACGCATCGCCGAAATGGCCGCCCACCTTGAACCGCAACCCGGTGAGCGGGTGCTCGATGCGCGCAACAGCGTGGTCTATCCGGGCTGGATCAACACCCACCACCACCTGTTCCAGAACCTGCTCAAAGCCGTGCCCGAAGGTTTGAATCAGGACCTGCAAGGCTGGCTGGCGAGCGTGCCCTACCCGCGCCTGAACCGCTTCACCCCGCAGCTGGCAAGGATCGCCGCCCGCCTGGGCATGGTCGAATTGCTGTTGTCCGGGGTGACGACCTGCGCCGATCACCATTACCTTTACCATGCGCACGGCAGCACCGAGACCGGGGATCTGCTGTTCGATCTGGCCGATGAATTCGGCCTGCGTTTCGTGTTGTGCCGTGGCGGCGCGCTGGAGTCGGCGAGCGCGCATCCGGGCTTTTCGAAAACCGCGCTGCAACCGGAAAGCCTCGAGCAAATGGTCGGCGACATCGAGCGCCTGAAATCGCTGTACCACCAGGACACGCCCGATGCCCTGCGCCGGGTTGTGGTGGCGCCCACCACGCCGACCTTCTCACTGCCGCCGACCCTGCTGCGCGAACTGGCGCACAGCGCACGCGGCCTCGGTTTGCGCCTGCACACGCACCTGTCGGAAACGCAGAACTACGTAAATTTCTGCCGCGAGAAATACAACTGCCTGCCGGTGGAATTCGTCGCCGAACACGAATGGCTCGGCCCGGACGTGTGGTTCGCACACGCCGTGCACCTGCAACCGGGCGAAATCCGCATGCTCGCCCAGACCGGTACCGGCGTCTCCCACTGCCCGGTCAGCAACGCCCGCCTCGGCAGCGGCGTCGCCCCCGTGCCGCAAATGTACGAAGCCGGCGTGCCGATCTCCCTCGGCGTCGACGGCGTCGCCTCCAACGAATCCGGAAGCATGGTCGGCGAAGCCAACACCGCGTGGCTGATCCACCGCGCCGAACAAGGCGCCTCGGCGACCACCGCCGAAGACGTGATCCACTGGGGCACGGTGGGTGGTGCGCAGGTGCTCGGATTGGGTGCGGTCGGTACGCTGGAAATCGGTCAGGCGGCAGACCTGGTGATCTACAGCCTCGACCATCCACGCTTCTTCGGCTTCCACGACAGTGCGGTTGCTCCGGTCGTCGCGGGTGAACCGATTGCCGTGAAGTACAGCCTGGTGGGCGGCCGGATCGTGGTCGATAACGGCGTGATTCCGGGGCTGGATATCGAACGCATGCGCGCCGAGGCGTGGGAAGGTGTGCAGGCAATGATGAAGGTCGAGGACTGATCCGCAGGCGATGAAAAACCTGTAGGAGTGAGCCTGCTC
This sequence comes from Pseudomonas sp. 86_A, assembly GCF_017491705.1. Taxonomy (NCBI): domain Bacteria; kingdom Pseudomonadati; phylum Pseudomonadota; class Gammaproteobacteria; order Pseudomonadales; family Pseudomonadaceae; genus Pseudomonas; species Pseudomonas sp. 86_A. The sequence goes on from NZ_JAFGYS010000008.1 coordinate 32,725, forward strand.
GCGATAGCGGTGTGTCAGCTGACATTTGCGCTACTGACACAGCGCTATCGCGAGCAGGCTCACTCCTACAGGGAACAACACCACATTCGCGGACTCGACTTTTGTCGACTAAGGTTAACCGCTCATCGGATTGAGCCCCTGCTTGCAACACCGGGCTCTTGATCAAGGAGAGACTGATGACGTCGCGTCGCAACATCGAACAGACTTATCGCACCTGGTCCAGCCCGATTCTGCTGGAGCTGAAAAAGCGCGAACACCAAATGGCGCCGGTCGAGCGTCAGGCACTGGAGAATGTTTTGGTCGAACGACGGTTGCTGGATGTCGGCAACCCGAACGGCCCTGACCGACGCCAGGGCACTGCGGGCAAGAATGACCGTCCAGGTTGACCAGCGCATCAGGCCGGGTTGAGGTTCAGCCCCAGCTTCAGCAGTTCCTTGCGCAGCATCGACGGTTTCACCACCGCCACGGCGGCCCGCCATTGCAGCGGCAGTAATCGATTTAACGTCTGCTGGCTGACCTGCGGTTCAGCCAGCAAACAACTCTGACCGTCACGAATGCTGATGACGTTGAGCAACCAGTCCTCGCCCTGCCCGGCCATCCAGGCGCAAATCTCGTTGCGATGCCTGTCCAGCAACGCATCGGCGTCCCACACCGTCATCTGTGCGAACACCTGCGGCAGGTTGCTGTCCGGGTTGAAGCGTTTCAAATCCGCCGCCAACGCGGTCTGCAGGTCTGCTTCGATGGCGGCCTGACATTCGAGGAAATACTGCTCGGGCCAGTTCGCCGGCAGAGTTGCCCGCTGCGCCAATACCTCATACGCCTCGATATCGGCGTCAGTGGTCATCTGCCCGGTGAAGTTGAGCGTGTTGTCGAGGATCGCCGTGGCCAGCAATGCCGCGCTTTGCGCGCTGATTCGCGGGAGCAGGCCGGCGGCGTGCCAGCGTTGAAAAACCAGCGTCGCTGCCGCGCCGATCGGGCGGATGTCGGCAGCGGAGCCGAGTCGCTCAGTCCAATAGCGTTCATAACCGGGGTGATGGTCGATGACCTCGACCACTTGGTCGAGCACCACCAGCGGGTCGAAGTGGTGGTGGTCGGACACATCGACCAGCACGAATGCGTCATTGGCTTGCGGCGTGTAACGCTGAAACGCAGCGCCCCAACCCAGAACGGTTGGCGACACGCTGCTATTGGGTTTTGCGCTGCTGACCGCGCGGGCGGGAAGGCCTTGCAGGTTGAGCAATTCGGCGAAGGCGATGCAGCAGGCGTAGGCGTCGATGTCCAGATAGGACGCGCCGGAGGTGATGATGTTCATGGGGCGCAAACGTCGCACATTTCCATGACATTGGGGTGACATGAAAAGATCGCAGCCTGCGGCAGCTGTTCAACTTGTAGGAGCTGCCGCAGGCTGCGATCTTTTGAACTTCAGCCCGCGCGCTGCCTTGCTGCCACCGCCGCCGAAGCCGCGAGCATCGCCCGCAGCAACACCGCACACCCGGCCGCCAGATCATCCGGCGCGGCGTTCTCGATTTCGTTGTGGCTGATGCCGCCCTCGCACGGTACGAAGATCATCCCGGCCGGGCCGAGTTCGGCGAGGAAGATCGCGTCGTGGCCGGCGCCGCTGACGATGTCGATGTGCGACAGGCCCAGACCTTGCGCCGCGCCGCGCACGGCTTCAACGCAGCCTTTTTCGAAGTACAGCGGCGGGAAGTCGGCGGTCGGGGTCAGTTCATAGGTCAGGCCGTGTTCTTCGCAGGTGGCGTCGATGACGTGCTTCACTTCGGCGATCATCGAATCCAGGCGCGCCGGTTGCAGATGCCGGAAGTCGAGGGTCATCCGCACCTCGCCGGGGATGACGTTGCGCGACCCGGGGTAGGCTTGCAGGCAACCGACGGTGCCACAGGCGTGGGGTTGGTGGCCGAGGGCGGCGCGGTTGACCGCACCGACGATCACCGAGGCGCCAACCAGGGCGTCCTTGCGCAGGTGCATCGGCGTCGGACCGGCGTGCGCTTCGACGCCGCGCAGTTTCAGGTCGAACCACTTCTGCCCCAGCGCGCCGAGCACCACACCGATGGTTTTCTGTTCGTCTTCGAGGATCGGGCCTTGCTCGATGTGCGCTTCAAAGTACGCCCCGACCTTGTGCCCGCTGACTTTGCGCGGCCCGGCATAGCCGATGGCGTTCAGCGCTTCGCCGACGGTGACGCCCTCGGCATCGACCTTGGCGAGGGTTTCTTCGAGGGTGAATTTCTCCGCGAACACCCCGGAGCCCATCATGCACGGGGCGAAGCGCGAGCCTTCTTCGTTGGTCCAGACCACCACTTCCAGCGGCGCTTCGGTTTCCACACCGAGGTCATTGAGGGTGCGCAGGACTTCGACGCCAGCGAGCACGCCGAAGCAGCCGTCGAACTTGCCGCCGGTGGGTTGGGTGTCGATGTGGCTGCCGGTCATCACCGGCGGCAGGTCGGGATTGCGCCCCGGACGACGGGCGAAGATGTTGCCGACGGCATCCACCGTGACGCTGCACCCGGCGTCCTTGCACCATTGCACGAACAGGTCGCGGGCCTGGCGATCGAGGTCGGTCAGGGCCAGGCGACAGACCCCGCCCTTGACCGTGGCGCCGAGCTTGGCCAGTTCCATGAGCGAGGCCCAGAGGCGGTCGCGGTTGATGTGCTGATGGGTGGATTGCAGAACGTCTACGGCTGCGTTCATGGGGATCTCCTCAGGCTGCTTTTCTTATGGATATTGCTGTGGTGTCTGGTAGACCGTTATCGCGAGCAGGCTCACTCCTACGGGGGAACGCATTCCAAAATGTAGGAGTGAGCCTGCTCGCGATGGCGCCCTCAACTACACCGCTGACTTCACGACCGAAGGCTGCGCCCGCATCACGCACAACCCGTAATAAATCACCCCGCCCAGCGCCGAGCCGGTGAACCAGCCGTAGCTGTAGAACCAGCTGAACGCATCGCTGCCGAGCGACAGCAGGGTCAGCACCACTGGCACGCCGAACGCGACAAACCCGGCCCAATTCCACGCCGGATAGACGTCGTCGCGGTATAGCCCGGCCAGGTCCAGTTGCTGTTTCTTGATCAGGAAATAGTCCACCACCATGATCCCGGCGATCGGTCCGAGCAGGCTCGAATAGCCCAGCAGCCAGTTGGAATACACGGTTTCCAGGCTGACATCGGAAACGATCAGCCCAAGCTTTTTCAGCAGTTCGTGGGCCATCAGCGCCAGCCCGACCAGCCCGGTGAGCAACACTGCTTTGGTGCGGTTGATCACCTTGGGCGCAATGTTCTGGAAGTCGTTGGTCGGCGAAACGATGTTCGCCGCGGTGTTGGTCGACAGCGTGGCGATGATGATCAGCGCCATGGCCACCGCGACCCACACCGGGCTCTGGATATGGCCGATCAGACTGACCGGGTCGGACACGGTGACACCAACCAGTTTCACCGACGCGGCGGTCATCACCACACCCAGCGAGGCGAACAGGAACATGGTCAGCGGCAGGCCGAAAATCTGTCCGAGGATCTGGTCCTTCTGGCTCTTGGCGTAACGGCTGAAGTCAGGAATGTTCAACGACAACGTGGCCCAGAAGCCGACCATCGCCGTCAGCCCGGCGGCGAAGTAACTGACCACACTGGCGCCTTCCGGGCGCTTGGGCGCAATCGCCAACAGCTCGGTCATCGACACATTGGGCATCGCCCACACCAGCAGGCCGATGCCGACCGCCACCAGCAACGGCGCGGACAGGGTTTCCAGCCACTTGATCGATTCGGCGCCGCGGATTACCACCCACAGGTTCAGCGACCAGAAAATCATGAAACCGATCACCTCGCCGGTTCCACCGAGAGACTTCCAGCCGTCGAACACCGAACCGAGAAACAGGTGAATCGCCAGGCCGCCGAACATCGTCTGGATACCGAACCAGCCACACGCCACCAGTGCACGAATCAGGCACGGCACGTTGGAGCCGAGCACGCCGAACGACGAACGCAACAGCACCGGGAATGGAATGCCGTACTTGGTGCCGGGAAAGGCGTTGAGCGTGAGCGGGATCAGCACGATGACGTTGGCCAGCAGAATCGCCATCAGCGCTTCGCCAACGCTGAGGCCGAAATACGCGGTGAGCACACCGCCCAGGGTGTAGGTCGGCACGCACACCGACATGCCGACCCACAGCGCGGTGATGTGCCATTTGTTCCAGGTTCGTTCGCGCACCTTGGTCGGTGCCATGTCGTGGTTGTAACGGGGACTGTCGAGGACGTCGCTGCCGGCTTCGAGTTCGAACAAGCCGTCCCGCTCGGTCACTTGCGATCTGTTCTGTTGCATGGCCGCTCCACTGTTCTTCTGATTATTTTTTTGCTCATCAGGCGGCTGCACACAGGGTGCGAGCCGGACGATGGCCGGAGGAACTGACAACTTTCGTGTACCGGCCATGGTGTCAGCGGCGGCATCAATAAACGTGCCGGGTGCCCCGCTTGCGCATCGGGCCGTGTTGCTGAGGCATTACAACTTTCTGATATTGCTCGGTTTTAATTATTCATCGGGTGAGTCCGCGAAAACCTGTCTGCACGCTCAGGCTAAACGTTTGCCAAGTTGTTCGAACTGTCAGGACTCAATCTGGTGCACTGGACTTTTTTTCATCCGGGGCGATTAACCGCAGCTCAACTTCAAGCAGCTGATTTCACATAGGAAATCTTGCTCATATTTCCATCCTGTCAAGTGCGTCAAAATGGTGAACAGCCTCACCATTTTGGTGATTTGCTATTTTTATCGTTATTTATCAATAAGTTAAAACAGCAATAAGCTTATAAAAAATAATCTTGATCAATTGCAGAACTGCGACTAGCTTCTATTCCTGACAGCGCTGACAGGAATACGCCGATCATCGCTGTACATCAATAAAACATTTAGAACCGGCATAAGCCGGTCATGCCTGCGAGGAACTCGGAATGTCTCTGTTGATCCGTGGCGCCACCGTTGTTACCCATGATGAAAGTTATCGCGCCGACGTCTATTGCGCTGACGGCGTGATCAAAGCCATCGGTGAAAACCTGGATATTCCCGCCGGCGCCGAAGTGCTCGACGGCAGCGGTCAATACTTGATGCCTGGCGGCATCGATCCACACACCCACATGCAACTGCCCTTCATGGGCACCGTGGCCAGTGAAGACTTCTACAGCGGTACGGCGGCCGGTCTGGCCGGTGGCACCACGTCGATCATCGACTTCGTGATTCCCAATCCGCAGCAATCGCTGATGGAAGCGTTTCACCAGTGGCGTGGCTGGGCCGAGAAGTCGGCGTCGGACTATGGCTTTCATGTTGCGATCACCTGGTGGAGCGAGCAGGTGCGTGAGGAAATGGCCGAGCTGGTCAGCCATCACGGGATCAACAGCTTCAAGCATTTCATGGCCTACAAGAATGCGATCATGGCCGCCGACGACACGCTGGTGGCGAGCTTCGAGCGTTGCCTGGAACTCGGCGCGGTGCCGACCGTGCACGCGGAAAACGGCGAACTGGTCTATCACCTGCAACGCAAGCTGATGGCCCAGGGCATTACCGGGCCGGAAGCGCATCCGCTGTCGCGGCCGTCGCAGGTGGAAGGCGAAGCGGCGAGCCGGGCGATTCGCATTGCCGAAACCATCGGCACGCCGTTGTACCTGGTGCACGTGTCGACCAAGGAAGCCCTCGACGAAATCACCTATGCCCGCAGCAAGGGCCAGCCGGTGTACGGCGAAGTGCTCGCCGGGCATCTGCTGCTCGACGACAGCGTCTACCAACACCCGGACTGGCAGACCGCTGCCGGTTACGTGATGAGTCCGCCGTTCCGTCCGCGCGGACATCAGGAAGCGCTGTGGCATGGCCTGCAAAGCGGCAATCTGCACACCACCGCCACCGACCATTGCTGCTTCTGCGCCGAGCAGAAAGCCGCCGGGCGCGACGACTTCAGCAAGATCCCCAACGGCACCGCCGGCATTGAAGACCGCATGGCAGTGCTGTGGGATGAAGGGGTCAACAGCGGACGTTTGTCGATGCAGGACTTCGTCGCACTCACCTCCACCAACACCGCGAAAATCTTCAACCTCTACCCGCGCAAAGGCGCGATCCGCGTCGGCGCCGATGCCGACCTGGTGCTGTGGGATCCGCAAGGCACCCGCACCATCTCCGCCAAGACCCACCATCAGCAGGTGGACTTCAACATCTTCGAAGGCAAGACCGTGCGCGGCGTGCCGAGCCATACCGTCAGCCAGGGCAAAGTGGTCTGGGCCGACGGCGACCTGCGGGCCGAGCGCGGGGCCGGGCGGTACATCGAACGGCCGGCGTATCCGGCGGTGTTTGATTTGCTGAGCAAGCGGGCTGAACTGCATAAGCCCACAGCGGTTAAACGCTGATCCGACCCCCTGTGGCGAGGGAGCTTGCTCCCGCTGGACTGCGCAGCAGGCCCAAAACCATTCACTCCTGAGTATCAGGATCAGCGCATTGTCTGGTTTTGGGGCGGCTTCGCCACCCAGCGGGAGCAAGCTCCCTCGCCACAGGGTATGACAAAAACCACTGCCCATCAGAGGCAGAGAACCTCAATACCGTGAGGCACAAAACCGTGATCGAGACCCTGAACCATCTCCCGCACCCGCACGAAAGCGCGGCCGCCCTCGCCGGCCATTTCACCGATCTGGCGCCGCCGCTCAACGCCCGGCAGGCGCATCTGGAAGCCTCGCGCTGCCTGTATTGCTACGACGCGCCGTGTGTCAATGCGTGCCCGAGCGAGATCGACATTCCGTCGTTCATCCGCAACATCCACCAGGACAACGTGACCGGTGCGGCGCAGAAAATCCTCTCGGCGAACATCCTCGGCGGCAGTTGTGCGCGGGTCTGTCCGACCGAAATCCTCTGCCAGCAAGCCTGCGTGCGCAACAACGCGCAAGAATGCGCGCCGGTGCTGATCGGCCTGCTGCAACGCTACGCCGTGGACAACGCGCACTTCACCGAGCACCCGTTCCAGCGTGCCGCCAGCACCGGCAAGCGCATCGCGGTGGTCGGCGCCGGGCCGGCTGGGTTGTCCTGCGCCCACCGCAGCGCGATGCACGGGCATGACGTGGTGATTTTCGAAGCGCGGGAGAAGGCTGGCGGCCTCAACGAATACGGGATCGCCAAGTACAAACTGGTCGATGACTACGCGCAGAAAGAGCTGGATTTCCTCCTGCAGATCGGCGGCATCGAAATCCGTCACGGGCAGAAACTCGGTGACAATCTGAGCCTCAGCGAGCTGCATCAGCAGTTCGACGCGGTCTTTCTCGGCCTCGGCCTCAACGCCAGCAAACAGCTCGGCCTGCCGCACGAAGATGCGCCCGGCCTGCTCGCCGCCACCGACTACATCCGTGAACTGCGCCAGGCCGATGACCTGACGCAACTGCCGCTGGCCGAGCGCTGCATCGTCCTCGGCGCCGGCAACACCGCGATCGACATGGCGGTGCAAATGGCCCGCCTCGGCGCCCGCGATGTCAATCTGGTGTATCGCCGAGGCGCAGCGGACATGGGCGCCACCGGTCACGAACAGGACATTGCCAAGGCCAATCAGGTGCGCCTGCTGACCTGGGCGCAGCCGGATGAGGTGTTGCTCGACGCGCAAGGCCAGGTGCGCGGCATGCGTTTCGCCCGCACGCAACTGGTCGACGGTCGTCTGCAAACCACTGGCGAAACCTTTGAGCTGGCGGCCGACGCAATCTTCAAAGCCATCGGCCAGGCCTTCGACAGCTGCGCCCTCACCGACCCGCTGGCCCGCGAACTCAAGCGTCAGGGCGAACGGATTCAGGTCGATGACAACCTGCGCACCAGCGTCGCCGGCGTGTATGCCGGCGGCGACTGCACCAGCCTCGATCAGGACCTCACCGTGCAGGCCGTACAGCATGGCAAACGTGCCGCCGAGGCGATCAACGCGCAACTGATGCTCAACGTGGAGGCTGCGTAAATGGCCGATCTCTCGATTGTCTTCGCCGGTATCAAAGCCCCCAACCCGTTCTGGCTGGCCTCCGCGCCGCCGACCGACAAGGCCTACAACGTGGTCCGCGCCTTCGAGGCCGGCTGGGGCGGCGTGGTCTGGAAAACCCTCGGCGAAGACCCGGCAGCGGTCAACGTCTCGTCGCGCTACTCGGCGCACTACGGCAACAACCGCGAAGTGCTGGGCATCAACAACATCGAACTGATCACCGATCGCTCGCTGGAGATCAACCTGCGCGAGATCACCCAGGTGAAGAAAGACTGGCCGGACCGCGCACTGATCGTCTCGCTGATGGTGCCGTGCGTGGAGGAATCGTGGAAACACATCCTGCCGCTGGTGGAAGCTACCGGGGCTGACGGCATCGAGCTGAATTTCGGTTGCCCGCACGGCATGCCCGAGCGTGGCATGGGCGCGGCGGTCGGTCAGGTGCCGGAGTACGTCGAGCAGGTGACCCGCTGGTGCAAGACCTATTGCTCGCTGCCGGTGATCGTCAAGCTGACGCCGAACATCACCGACATTCGCGTCGCCGCTCGCGCTGCGCATCGCGGGGGCGCCGACGCGGTGTCGCTGATCAACACCATCAACTCGATCACCAGCGTCGACCTGGAACACATGGTCGCCCTGCCTACCGTCGGCAGCAAAAGCACCCACGGCGGTTATTGCGGTTCGGCGGTCAAGCCGATTGCGCTGAACATGGTCGCCGAGATCGCCCGCGACCCGCAGACCCAGGGCCTTCCGATCTGCGGCATTGGCGGCATCGGCAGCTGGCGAGACGCGGCGGAATTCATCGCGCTGGGCAGCGGCGCGGTGCAGGTGTGTACGGCGGCGATGCTGCACGGGTTCCGGATTGTCGAGGAAATGAAGGATGGGCTGTCGCGCTGGATGGACAGTCAGGGTTACGCCAACATCGCCGAGTTTTCCGGGCGCGCGGTGGGCAATACCACCGACTGGAAATACCTGGATATCAACTATCAGGTCATCGCGAAAATTGATCAGGAGGCCTGTATTGGTTGCGGGCGCTGCCACATTGCTTGCGAAGACACTTCACACCAGGCGATCAGCAGCCTCAAGCAGGCAGACGGCACGCATAAATATGAAGTGATCGACGATGAATGTGTGGGCTGCAATCTGTGCCAGATCACTTGCCCGGTGCAGGACTGTATCGAGATGGTGCCGATGGAGACGGGCAAGCCGTTTCTGGACTGGAACCATGATCCGAGGAATCCTTATCACGTTGCGGTCTAGCCCCTCACCCTAACCCTCTCCCAAAGGGAGAGGGGACTGATTGGGGGATGCTGGCAAACTCCGCCGACCTGAAAGTGCTGCTGTGAATCCATCATCGACAAGACTCACAGACAAGCACTGCGTTGAATCCATAATTGATACATGCACAGGCACGAACTGCGTTGAATCCATAATCGACTCGGTCTTTCAGGTCGATGTACCTCTAAATACACCTCGGTCGGCCCCCTCTCCCTCCGGGAGAGGGCTGGGGTGAGGGTCTGCTTTCAGGGTTCCAAACCGATCCCACGCAAGATCACACTCGTCACCGTCTGCACCGCCCGCTCAAACTGCATATCAGACAACGGCTGATGTTCATTCAGAATATTCACCTGATGATCAAAGTCGGCATAGTGCTGCGTCGACGCCCAGATCATGTACAGCAGGCTCGACGGTTCCACCGGCAGAATCCGCTGGTCTTCTACCCACTGGCGGATCTTCGCTTCCTTCATTTTGGCCCAGTCGTACAGGCTGACATCCAGCGCCTCGCCCAGGGTCGGCGCGCCGTGGATGATCTCGTTGGCCCAGACTTTCGAACCGTACGGCCGGCTGCGCGAGTGGTTCATCTTGGCGCGGATGTAGCTGCTGAGCACCACCCGCGGGTCATCGAACATCTCGAAGCACAGCGCGTCCTGTTTCCACACTTCCAGCAGATCGAACAGCACGGCGCTGTACAGTTCGCTCTTGGTGGAAAAGTAGTAATGCAGGTTGGAGCGCGGCAATTGCACTTCGGCGGCGATGTCGGCCATGGCGGTGCCGCCGAAGCCTTTTTCGGCGAAGACTTTTTCCGCCGCCAGCAGGATTTTCTCGACGTTACTGCGACGAATCTCGATCTTGTGATTGCCCATGAGGGCTCCCTGACAACGACGTGGTTGAAGACTAGCATCCGCTCTGGCATCGGGGCGACCGCTGCAAACAAAACTTCGTACGAAGGTCGGCGGATGGCTAAACTGGCGGTTCTTTGTCCTGCCTCTGAGGTATCCGCGATGCTGTTCAAGAATGTCCTGACCACCACTGCCCTGCTCGCTTCGCTGTTCGCCGCATCTTCCGTGTTCGCCCACGCCCACCTGAAAAGCCAGACCCCGGCCGCCGACAGCACCGTCGCGGCACCGGCCGACCTGCGCCTGACCTTCTCCGAAGGCGTCGAAGCCAGTTTCACCCAAGTCACCCTGACCCACGAGGGTGCCCCGGTCGCGCTCAAGCCGCTGACCACCGAAGGCGACAAGAAAACCCTGATCGTCACCCCCGCCGCCCCCCTCAGCGCCGGTGAATACAAAGTCGAATGGCACGCGGTGTCGGTCGACACGCACAAGAGCGAAGGCGCTTATCAGTTCAAGGTGGGCCAGTAATTCATGAGTGAAGCGCTGGTGCTGTGCCGCTTTGTGCACTTCAGCGTGGTGTTGATGCTGTTCGGAACCGGGCTGTTCCGTCCGCTGCTGCTCAAGACGCCAGTGCCGGCGCTGGATCGGCAACTGGCGCAACTTGCGCGCTGGCTGACGGCGATTGCGCTGCTCAGCGGTGTCACCTGGGCACTGTTGATCACCGCGAGCATGGCCGGCTCGGCGGCGGCAGCGTTTGACGCGACGACCATTGGCGTGGTGCTCGGCAATACGTTTTTCGGCCAGGTCTGGCGCTGGCATCTGCTGATCAACGCACTGCTGCTGGCGTTGCTGTTCACAACCTGGCGTTCAAGCGCACCGCTGCGCCTGGGCTTGAGCGCGTTACTGCTGGCGACGCTGGCGCCGGTCGGTCACGGTGCGATGCTCGATGGCCTCAGCGGGCAATTGCTGATCCTCAACCAGATCATCCACCTGACCTGCGTCGCCGCGTGGCTCGGTGGCTTGTTGCTGCTGGTACTGATCCTGCGCCAGCCGAGCGAACCGATGAGCCGGATCCTGCAACGCTTCAGCGGTGTCGGTTACGCGATCGTTGGCGGGCTGCTGATCACCGGGCTGATCAACGTGCGCGTGCTGACCGGCCAATGGTGGCCGACGCCGCTGTTCAGCGGGTTCGCCCTGATTCTGCTGATCAAGGCTGCGCTGGTGGTGGGCATGCTCGCGTTGGCGTTGTTCAACCGCTTGCGGATGGAGGATTGCCAACAGCGGATGGGCGCGCTCAAGCGCAGTGTGGTGCTGGAGTGGTTGTTGGGGATGGGTGCGGTGGCGGCTGTTTCGCTACTGGGCACCCTGCCACCGATGATCGCTGCCTGAAAGCACCGATCCCTGTAGGAGTGAGCCTGCTCGCGATAGCGATAGGTCAGGGAACACCTCAGTGACTGACACAACGCTTTCGCGAGCAGACTCACTCCTACAGGGGATCGGTGGCGATCAGTGCGGTTGTGTGTCGCCCGCTGCGGTGTCGATGCTGACCACCACCGACATCCCCGGGCGCAACCGCTCCTCTTCCTGCTGCCCCTCATCGATGGTGATCCGCACCGGCACCCGCTGGGCGATCTTGACGAAGTTGCCGGTGGCATTGTCGGCCTGCAGCAGGGCGAATTCCGAACCCGTGCCGGGCGAGATGTGCTGCACGTGGCCGGTGAATTTGCGGTGGTTCAGCGCATCGACGGTGAAACGCACTGGTTGCCCGACGCGCACGTTGTTCATCTGGGTTTCCTTCATGTTGGCGATCACCCATTTCTGGTTCGGCACCAGCGCCATCAACTGTGCGCCGGAGTTGACGTAAGCGCCGAGGCGCACGCCGATCTGCCCGAGCTGACCGTCACGCGGGGCGACGATACGGGTGTTCGACAAGTCGATCCGCGCCAGTTGCACCGCCGCTTCGGCACTGGCGACTGCCGCTTCCAGCGAACCGCGATTGACGATCACCGTTTGCAGGTCCTGACGGGCGATTTCCAGATTGGCCTTGGCCTGCGCCACCGCTGCAATGCCTTGCGCATTGGCCGCCAGCGCCACGTCCATTTCGCGCTTGGACACCGAGCCGTCACTCACCAGCTCCTTGTTACGCCGCAGATCCGCCTCGCTCTTGCGCAACTGCGCCTCGCTGTCGGCCACCACCGCCTGACGCAATTTGATCGTCGCTTCGGCGCTGTTGCGTTGCTGTACCACGTTGGCCAGCGCAGCCTTCTGCACCGCCAGTTGCGCCAGCGCCTGATCGAGGTGCTGCTGATAAATCCGGTCGTCCAGGCGCACCAGCAAATCGCCGGTCTTCACGTACTGGAAGTCCTGCACCGGCACCTCGAATACGTAACCGCTGAGCTGCGGCCCGATGATCGTCACCTGCCCGCGCACCAAGGCGTTTTCGGTGGTCTCGACCGCGCTGCTGAACGGCGGCAGTTGCCAGGCGTACAGCACGACCAGCACGCCGACGATGGCAATCGCGGCAAAGCCCAGCGACGAGATGATCCGCACCCGCAACGAGCGTGGCTCGGTATTGGGTGACGACGGCGGCGCCACGCCTTCCGGGGTGGCGGCGATGGCATTGGTGGTTGTGGTGGTCGGTTCGGTCATGAAGTAGAGGCACCGCTTGGAGGTACGGAAGGCGCTGGGTCGACGGCTTTGGTGGTGCTCATCAGCCACAGCGCACGAATGGAAAGCCAGATCATGGTCAGCACCGCAATCACGGCGATCAGCATGAACACATCGTTATAGGCCAGTACGTTGGCTTCGCGGGTCGCCGCGTTGGACAGACTGCGAATCCCGGCCAGGTTGCGCAGGCTCGGGTCGGCCAGCAAGGAGCCGTAGGCCGAGCCGCCACTCTGCACGCGGGCGGCCACCAGCGGGTCGGACAGCGTCAGGTGCTCGACCAGGTGGCTGGAATGGAATTTCTCGCGCACGATCTGGAACGTGCCCAACAACGCCGCGCCGAGCAGGCCGCCGAGGTTGTTGCAGATCCCGAACAACACCGAAAAACTCACCAGATTGCGCGGATTGGTCAGCACATTGCGAGTGCCGAAGACCATGGTCGGGCCGAGGAAAAACGTGCTGCCGAAGGCCAGCAGGAACTGACTGAAATACAGATTCGCCGGGCGGGTCAGGTTATTGGAGAAGCTGTCCATCACCGAACCTGTGGCCATCAGCGCCAGCGAGATGATCAGCGGCATCAGCAGGTGTTTGGGGTCGATGGTCAGCGCGCTGGTCGCCAACCCGGCGATGCTGCCGATCATCATCACCACGTACAGGCTGTGCAACTGCTCGTAGCCCATGTTCAGGTTCTGCATGAAACCGACGGCGCCGGTGGATTGCTCCGAAGTGACCATGCGAATCAGGGTCACCGCCAGCGCGAGGCGGATCATCGTGCCGCTGCCGAGCCAGCGGGTCATCAGCATCGGGTTGCTGCGATTGTGCTCGATCGCCAGGCCGGCGAGGATCAAGGCAATCGAGGCGGCCAGCGCGTAGCCGATCCAGTTCGCCTCCAGCCACCAGTCGATGCGGCCCAGCGACAGCACCGCGCAGAGCAATGCCACGCCGCTGGCGAGGATGGCGAAGGTGAGGAAATCCAGCGGTTCGAAGGTTTTGAAGCGGTCACCGGGCGGCAACTTGAGCAGCAGCACGCAGCCCAGCGACAGCAAGGCCATGCCCAGCTCGAACAGGTACAAGCCGCGCCATTCGGCAATCTGCAACAAATCCTCAGAGAACAAGCGCGCCAGCGGCAAGGCCAGTTGTGAGGCGCCCAGTCCCAGCACCAGCGCCTTCAGTCGCCACTTGGCCGGAAACGCCTGGACCATGTAATACAGGCCCAGCGAACTCAGCGCCGCACCGACCATGCCGTGCGCCGCCCGCACCGCGATGGCCGAACTGAGGTCGTTGACGAACAGGTGGCCGAAAGTCACCAGCGCGTACAGCACCAGAAACACCTCGGTGAACGCGCGCAAACCGAACTGCTGGCGAAACTTCACCAGCAGCAGGTTCATCGACACGTTGGTCATGACGTACGCAGCCGGCAGCCAGGCCATCTCCGCCGTGGTCGCGCCCAACGCGCCTTGCAGGTAAGGCAGGTTGGCGACCACCAGCGAGTTGCCCAAACCACCGGTGACTGCCACCAACAGCCCGACCAGCGCATAGGCCAGGCGCTTGGGGTTGGAGTGCAGCGGCGTTGAAGGGGAACCGGGCAGACTGGGCTTCTCGTGAGGCTGCCAGTCGCGCGGGGCGTATCGATCCATTGAAAGGCCTTGTGCTGAAGTTGCTTGGAGTTTGCCGCAAATCCTGCGGCAAACCCATATCCCTTGTAGGAGTGAGCCTGCTCGCGATAGCGGTATATCAGTCACTATGATTGTGGATTGTTAAATCGCTATCGCGAGCAGGCTCACTCCTACACCGGAATTGTGTGAAGCCCGATTCGTAAAATTTGTTTAAAGGTCCTCTCGCCCGCAGCGGATTTTTCCCGCGCCGGGCAACTGCCACCCTTGCAGCCCTTCTCAACCTGTAAGGTGCCCGTTATGACCACGCCCCATCGGCAACGCTCCCCACGCCTTTTGAAAAACCTGCTGGCCGCCGCACTGTTGCTGCCCGCCCTTGCCTTCGCCCAGGAACGCCCGTGGCCGGACGGCTCGCAACTGGTGATCTCGGTGTCGATGCAATTCGAAACCGGCGGCCAGCCCGAAGGTGCGGAAAGTCCGTTTTCCGGTAGTCCGTTACCCAAGGGCTACCCAGACCTGCCGGCGCAGACCTGGTTTGATTATGGCTACAAAGAAGGACTTTGGCGCATGCTCGATCTGTGGGATCGCACCGGCATCAAGGTCACCTCCCACGTGGTCGGCGAAGCGGCGCTCAAACACCCGGAACTGGCAAAAGCGATTGCCGAGCGCGGCCACGAACTGGCGGCCCACGGCATGCGCTGGGCCGATTCGTACAACATGAGCTATGAGCAGGAAAAACAGTTCATCGGCGACGGCGTGAACGCGGTGGAAAAACTCACCGGTCAGCGCTCGGTGGGCTACAACGCCAACTGGCTGCGGCGCAGCCCGAACACGCTGAAGGTCCTGCAGGACCTGAACTTCACCTATCACATCGATGACGTCAGCCGCGACGAACCGTTCGTGACCTTAGTCCGTGGGCGCAAATTCGCTGTGGTGCCGTACACCCTGCGCAATAACGACATCGTGCTGATCGAGGGCCGGCACTTTTCCGCCGAGCAGTTCTATCAGCAACTGGTGCTGGAATTTGATCGTTTGTACGCCGAAGGTGCGAGCAAACGGCGGATGATGTCGGTGAGTCTGCACGACCGCATCGGCGGCACCCCGGCGATGGTCGAGGCGATGGAGCGCTTCATCCGGTACGCGCAGGGGCATCCAAAGGTGAGTTTCATGCGCAAGGATCAGATCGCGCAGATCGTACTGACCGAGAAAAATCCTTTGATTGATTGAGGCGCAAAGGATCAAAAGATCGCAGCCTGCGGCAGCGCCTGCATTGGAAATGCGTTTTCTCTGTAGGCGCTGCCGCAGGCTGCGATCTTTTCAGGCGCGCTGCAACATGTAGCCCGCCACCACAATACACACGCTGGCGAACCCCACCTGCAACGCCCGCGCCGGCACCCGGGCGCAAAGCCTGCGCCCGATGATCATGCCGACCACACTGGCGACGATAAACGCCACACCCTGAGCGTCAATCCGCACGCCTGCGTGAAACGATCCGATCACGCCAATCGCCGAAATCAGACTGATCACCATCAGCGAGGTCGCCACGATCCCGCGCATCTGCACATCGGTCAGTTGCTTGAACGCCGGCACGATCAGGAAGCCACCGCCGACGCCGAGCAAACCCGAGACCACGCCCGTCACCGCCCCCAATGCCGCGAGGGTCGCGGTGCATTTGGCGGTCCAGTCGAAACGCCCGGTCTCTTCATTCAGCATGCAGTTTTTCTGCCCCCAACTGGCATGACCGTGATCGCTCGGCCCCTCCTGCTGACGCTCACGGCGCAGCATGCGCCAGGCCACCATGACCATCAGCAGACTGAAGAGGATCATCAGGATTTTCTCCGGCAACTGATGCGCGAAGTAGATGCCCAGCGGCGAAAACACCGCGCCGAGCGCGGCAATCAGCAGCGCCGCGCGATAGCGCACCAGGCCATGGCGCAAACCGTCGATCGCCCCCACCGCCGCCGCACTGCCCACCGCGAACAACGCCACGGGCGCAGCTTGCGTCATGCTCCAACCGAGGCCAAGCACCAGCGCGGGCACCGCGAGAATCCCGCCGCCCGCGCCGGTCAACCCGAGAATCAACCCCATCAACACGCCAAACAGACTTGCCAGCAACATAGGGAGTTCTCAGTCGACTTTGGACAAACCGGTCAGCCATTCGCGGCCCTTGAGCATGCCGTTCCAGTAGAACCACGGCAGCAGCGTCGCCTTGAGGAACCACGCCGAACGGCGCGGCACGGTCGCATCGAGGGCAAAGGTCGGCAGCAACTTCCCGCCGTAGCCGAACTCGGCAAGGATCACCTTGCCCTTCTCCACCGTCAGCGGGCACGAACCGTAACCGTCGTACTTCAGTGGCAATGGCTGTTGCTTGCGCAGGGCCAGCAGGTTTTCGGCGACTACAACAACCTGCTTGCGCACGGCGGCAGCGGTTTTCGCGTTGCTGGTGCCGCAGATATCACCGAGGCCGAACACCTGCGGGTAACGCGGATGCTGCAGGCTGTGCGGGTTGACCTCGCACCAGCCGGCGGCGTCGGCCAGCGGGCTGTGGGCGATGAAGTCCGGCGAGACTTGCGGCGGCACTACGTGCAACAGATCGAAGGTTTTCGCCACACGGGTGACGTTGCCGTCGGCATCCTTGACCTCGAACCACGCGGTTTTTGCCGGGCCGTCGACCTTGACCAGATTGCTGTTGAAGGCCAGCTGCGCGTTGTACTTTTCGATGTATTTCATCAGCGGCGGGACGAAGGTCGCGACGCCAAACAACGCCGCGCCGGCCAGGTTGAATTCAACCTCGACCTTGTTCAACACACCGGTTTTGCGCCAGTGATCGCACGACAGGTACAACGCCTTCTGCGGCGCGCCGGCGCATTTGATCGGCATCGCCGGCTGGGTGAACAGCGCCTTGCCGCCACGCAGTTTCTGCACCTGGTCCCAAGTGTATTGCGCATGCTGATAGCTGTAGTTGGAGGTCACGCCGTGCTGGCCGAGGCTTTCCTGCAGGCCTTCGATCTTTTCCCAGGCCAGACGCAGGCCGGGGCAGACGATCAAATTCTGATAAGTGACGGTGCGTTGATCGTTGAGGGTCAACTGGCGCTGGTCGGGATCGATGGCGGTCACCGCCGCCTGAATCCAGGTGGCCTGACGCGGCATCACCTTGCTCATCGGCCGGACGGTGTCCTTGACGTCATAGGCGCCACCGCCGACCAGCGTCCACGCTGGCTGGTAGTAGTGTTGGGCGCTGGGCTCGATCACGGTGATGTTGAGCGCGGGATCACGCTTGAGCAGACTGGCGACGAAGCCGAGGCCGGCGGTGCCGCCGCCGATGACCACGATATCTGCACTGATGGATGGGCCCCAGTGTTGATCGTTCATTGCTTGTTCCTTATTGCTGCACGCAAGGTTTTTCCGGCCATCGCACAAATCCATTGTAGGAGTGAGCCTGCTCGCGATGGCGGTGGATCAGTCTATGAAGATGTTGGCTGATTCACCGCCATCGCGAGCAGGCTCACTCCTACAGCGATTGTGTGGTGGCTGGCATTTATTGATGGCCCAGACTTTTCAACACCGCCCCGCAATACAACCCGGACAAGGTCTTCATCACCTGAATCACTTCGGGACTGGCCAGGCCGTAAAAGATGTATTTGCCCTCGCGACGGGTCGCCACCAGGCCTTCATCGCGCAGGATGCCCAATTGCTGGGACAGCGTCGGCTGGCGCACGCCGGTCATTTTTTCCAGCTCGCCGACGTTGCGTTCGCCCTGAGTCAACTGGCACAGGATCAACAGACGATCCTCATTGGCCAGCGCCTTGAGCAGCGCACAGGCCTTGGAGGCGGACGCCCGCAATTGCGCGACTTCACATTCGGTCAGACTGGATTGCATTTGCACGATGCCTTCAACGTCACTTAAGCTGCGAACATTATGTTTTTAGATAAAGTGTTGCAACCCATTTCCCTCGTTCAGGTTCGTGTCCATGCCCGCGCAGATTGAAGCTTTCCTCGACCCCGCCTCCTCGACCTACAGCTACGTGGTCTATGAAGCCGATGGCGGGCAATGTGCAATCGTCGATCCGGTGCTCGATTACGACGGCGCCGCCGGTCGCACCTGCACGGTGCAAGCCGACAAAATCATCGCCTTCGTGCGTGAACACCGCTTGCAGGTGCAATGGCTGCTGGAAACCCACGCCCACGCCGACCACCTGTCCGCCGCGCCGTACCTGCGCCGGGAACTGGGCGGCAAAATCGCAATTGGCCAGTCGATCAGCAAAGTGCAGAACGTGTTCAAGGCGCTGTTCAATCTGGAGCCGGAATTCTGCGTCGATGGCTCGCAGTTCGATCACCTGTTCGCGCCGAACGAGTCGTTCATGATCGGCAACCTCAAGGCCACCGCCCTGCACGTCCCCGGCCACACCCCGGCGGACATGGCCTATCTGATCGACGGCGAACAGATCCTGGTCGGCGACACCCTGTTCATGCCCGACGTCGGCACCGCCCGCTGCGACTTCCCCGGCGGCAACGCGCATCAGCTGTTCAACTCGATCCACAAACTGCTGGCCTTCCCCGCCAGCGTCAAACTCTACGTCTGCCACGACTACCCGCCGCAAGGCCGCGCCTCGCAGTGCCAGACCACCGTCGGTGAGCAGCGCAAAAGCAATATTCATGTACATGACGGGATCGATGAGGCGGCGTTTGTCGAGATGCGCACAAAGCGTGACGCCGGGCTGGGCATGCCGACGCTGTTGCTGCCGGCGATTCAGGTGAATGTGCGGGCGGGGAATTTTCCGGCGCCTGAGGACAACGGTGTGGTTTATCTGAAGGTGCCAATTAATAAGCTCTAACAGCAAAGATCGCAGCCTGCGGCAGCTCCTACACGGGAACGCATTCCAATTGATGGGACTCGCGTTCTTCCTGTAGGAGCTGCCGCAGGCTGCGATCTTTTGATCCTCAAGACCCCAGCGTCAACCCATTCGCCGGCAACGGCAGCGCCGTCTTGTAGCGCACCTGCTTCAAGGCAAAACTCGACCGGATGTTCGCCACCCCCGGGACCTTGGTCAGAAAGTCCATCATGAACCGCTCCAGCGACTGAATCGTCGGCACCAGCACCCGGATCAGATAGTCCGGGTCGCCGGCCATCAGGTAGCACTCCATCACCTCGGGGCGGTCGGAGATCGCCTCTTCGAAATGCTGCAACGCCTCCTCCACCTGCTTCTCCAGGCTGACATGAATGAACACATTCACATGCAGGCCCAGCAGATCGGCATCCAGCAGGGTCACCTGCTCGCGAATCAGGCCCAGTTCCTCCATCGCCTTGACCCGGTTGAAGCACGGTGTCGGCGACAGGTTCACCGAGCGTGCGAGGTCGGCATTGGTGATGCGCGCATTCTCCTGAAGGCTGTTGAGAATGCCGATGTCAGTACGGTCCAGTTTGCGCATGAGACAAAACCACCTGTTTTTTATGTTTATGCAGAATTTCTATCTGCAAATCGTCTCCAGCGCAACGAAACAGAGAGAAATATTCTTCTTGGCCGGGCCTATGATTGTTGTAGGACAAGATTTCTTTCACCCAAGAATGATTGCCAGCTCACTACAAGAAATTCACAAGATCGAGCGTAGAAGCCATGACCCAAGCGTATGAACCGCTGCGTCTGCACGTCCCTGAACCCTCGGGCCGCCCAGGCTGCAAAACCGATTTCTCCTACCTGCATCTGACCGATGCCGGCACGGTGCGCAAACCTTCCATCGATGTCGAACCTGCTGATACCGCCGACCTGGCGCGTGGCCTGATCCGTGTGCTCGACGATCAGGGCAACGCCCTCGGCCCATGGGCTGAAAACGTGCCGGTCGAGATCCTGCGCAAGGGCATGCGCGCCATGCTCAAGACGCGGATCTACGACAACCGCATGGTGGTCGCCCAGCGTCAGAAAAAAATGTCGTTCTACATGCAAAGCCTTGGCGAAGAAGCCATCGGCAGCGCCCAGGCCCTGGCCTTGAACATCGACGACATGTGCTTCCCGACCTACCGCCAGCAAAGCATCCTGATGGCCCGCGAAGTGCCGCTGGTCGACCTGATCTGCCAACTGCTGTCCAACGAGCGCGATCCGCTCAAGGGCCGGCAACTGCCGATCATGTACTCGGTCAAGGACGCCGGTTTTTTCACCATTTCCGGCAACCTCGCCACCCAGTTCATCCAGGCCGTCGGCTGGGGCATGGCCTCGGCGATCAAGGGC
Source organism: Pseudomonas sp. 86_A (assembly GCF_017491705.1). Lineage (NCBI taxonomy): Bacteria > Pseudomonadati > Pseudomonadota > Gammaproteobacteria > Pseudomonadales > Pseudomonadaceae > Pseudomonas > Pseudomonas sp. 86_A. The sequence goes on from NZ_JAFGYS010000008.1 coordinate 53,321, forward strand.
GACACCAAAATCGCCTCGGCGTGGATCGGTGACGGCGCCACCGCCGAATCGGACTTCCACACCGCCCTCACCTTCGCTCACGTTTACCGTGCGCCGGTGATTCTCAACGTGGTCAACAACCAGTGGGCGATCTCGACCTTCCAGGCCATCGCCGGGGGTGAAGCCACCACCTTCGCCGGACGCGGCGTCGGTTGCGGCATCGCGTCGCTGCGGGTCGATGGCAACGACTTCTACGCGGTCTACGCCGCTTCTGCGTGGGCTGCCGAACGCGCCCGGCGCAACCTCGGCCCGACCATGATCGAATGGGTCACCTACCGCGCCGGCCCGCACTCGACCTCCGACGATCCATCCAAATACCGTCCTGCCGATGACTGGAGCCACTTCCCGCTGGGCGACCCGATTGCCCGCCTGAAGCAGCACCTGATCAAGGTCGGCCACTGGTCGGAAGAAGAGCACAGCGCCGTCAGCGCCGAGCTCGAAGCCGAAGTGATTGCCGCGCAGAAACAGGCCGAACAGTACGGCACCCTCGCCGGCGGCCAGATTCCAAGCGCCGCGACCATGTTCGAAGACGTCTACAAAGAGATGCCGGAGCACTTGAAGCGCCAGCGTCAGCAGTTGGGGATCTGACATGAACGATCACAACAACAATATTCAGTTGGAAACCGCGATGACCACGACCACCATGACCATGATCCAGGCCCTGCGCTCGGCCATGGATGTGATGCTTGAGCGTGACGACAATGTGGTGGTGTTCGGTCAGGACGTCGGCTACTTCGGCGGCGTGTTCCGTTGCACCGAAGGCCTGCAGACCAAGTACGGCACCTCGCGGGTATTCGACGCGCCGATCTCCGAGAGCGGTATCGTCGGCGTGGCCGTGGGCATGGGTGCCTACGGCCTGCGTCCAGTCGCCGAGATCCAGTTCGCCGACTACGTCTACCCGGCTTCCGACCAGATCATTTCCGAAGCGGCGCGCCTGCGCTATCGCTCGGCCGGCGAATTCACCGCGCCGATGACCCTGCGCATGCCGTGCGGCGGTGGGATCTACGGCGGTCAGACCCACAGCCAGAGCATCGAGGCGATGTTCACTCAGGTCTGTGGCCTGCGCACCGTGATGCCTTCCAACCCGTACGACGCCAAGGGCCTGCTGATCGCCTCCATCGAAAACGATGACCCGGTGATCTTCCTCGAGCCGAAACGCCTGTACAACGGCCCGTTCGACGGCCACCACGACCGCCCGGTAACGCCGTGGTCGAAACACCCGCAAGCCCAGGTACCGGACGGTTACTACACCGTGCCGCTGGACGTTGCCGCGATTACCCGTCCGGGCAAGGACGTGACCGTGCTGACCTACGGCACCACCGTCTACGTCTCGCAAGTCGCTGCAGAAGAATCCGGGGTGGATGCCGAAGTCATCGACCTGCGCAGCCTGTGGCCGCTGGACCTGGAAACCATCGTCAAGTCGGTGAAGAAAACCGGCCGTTGCGTGGTGGTGCACGAAGCCACCCGCACCTGCGGTTTCGGCGCCGAACTGGTGTCGCTGGTGCAAGAGCATTGCTTCCATCACCTGGAAGCGCCGATCGAACGCGTCACCGGTTGGGACACCCCCTACCCGCACGCGCAAGAGTGGGCGTATTTCCCTGGGCCGTCCCGAGTGGGCGCGGCGCTGAAACGGGTCATGGAGGTCTGAATGGGCACGCACGTTATCAAGATGCCGGACATCGGCGAAGGCATCGCAGAAGTCGAACTGTCGCAGTGGCACGTCAAGGTCGGCGATCTGGTGGTTGAAGACCAGGTGCTGGCGGACGTGATGACCGATAAGGCAATGGTGGATATTCCGTCGCCAGTGCACGGCAAGGTGATTGCGCTCGGCGGTCAGCCGGGTGAAGTGATGGCGGTCGGCAGTGTGCTGATCAGCATCGAGGTCGAAGGGGCCGGCAACTTGAAAGAGTCCGCCGCGCCAGCGCCGGTTAAAGAAGCACCGGCTGCGCCGAAAGCTGAAGCAGTCGTCGAGAGCAAACCGGCCGCCGCTGCTGCACCGCGTCCGGCACCGGTTTGCCAGGGCCCGATGGTTGCCCGCGAGGCCGATGAACGCCCACTGGCCTCCCCGGCCGTGCGCAAACATGCGCTGGATCTGGGCATTCAGTTGCGTCTGGTGCGCGGTTCCGGCCCGGCCGGCCGTGTACTGCACGAAGACCTCGAAGCCTATCTGACGCAAGGTCAGTCGAACGCCTCGACGCCGGTGGCCGCTGCTTACGCCCAGCGCAACGACGAAGAACAGATTCAGGTTATCGGCATGCGCCGCAAGATTGCCCAGCGCATGCAGGACGCCACCCAGCGTGCCGCGCACTTCAGTTATGTTGAAGAAATCGACGTCACCGCGATTGAAGAACTGCGCGCGCATCTGAACGAAAAACACGGCGCCAGCCGGGGCAAGTTGACCCTGCTGCCGTTCCTCGTCCGCGCACTGGTCGTGGCCCTGCGCGACTTCCCGCAGATGAACGCCCGTTACGACGACGAAGCCCAGGTCATCACCCGCCTCGGTGCAGTGCATGTGGGCGTCGCCACGCAAAGCGACGTTGGCCTGATGGTCCCGGTGGTGCGTCACGCCGAGGCCCGCAGCCTGTGGGACAGCGCCGCGGAAATCGCGCGTTTGGCTAACGCCGCGCGCAATGGCAAGGCCAGCCGCGATGAACTCTCTGGCTCGACCATCACCTTGACCAGTCTCGGTGCGCTGGGCGGCATCGTCAGCACCCCGGTGCTGAACCTGCCGGAAGTGGCGATTGTCGGCGTGAACAAAATCGTCGAACGGCCAATGGTCGTCAAAGGCCAGGTGGTGATCCGCAAGATGATGAACCTCTCCAGCTCCTTCGATCACCGCGTGGTCGACGGCATGGACGCGGCGCTCTTCATCCAGGCCATCCGTGGCCTGCTCGAACAACCCGCGACCCTGTTTGTGGAGTGATGCCATGCAGACTTTGAACACCACGCTGCTGATCATTGGCGGCGGCCCCGGCGGTTACGTCACGGCGATTCGCGCCGGACAACTGGGCATTTCGACGATTCTGGTCGAAGGCCAATCGCTGGGTGGCACTTGCCTGAACATCGGTTGCATCCCGTCGAAAGCGCTGATTCATGTGGCTGAGCAGTTTCACCAGACTCAGCATCACAGCCAGCATTCGGCGCTGGGCATCAGCGTTGCGGCGCCAACCCTCGACATTACTAAAAGCGTCGAGTGGAAGGACGGCATCGTCGATCGCCTGACTACAGGCGTTGCGGCGCTGCTGAAAAAGCACAAGGTTCAGGTGATCAATGGCTGGGCCAAGGTCATCGACGGCAAAACCGTCGAGGTCGGTGATACGCGGATCCAGTGCGAACACCTGGTGCTCGCCACCGGTTCGACCAGCGTCAACCTGCCGATCCTGCCGATTGGCGGGCCGATCATCTCCTCCACCGAAGCATTGGCGCCGAAGTCCGTGCCCAAGCGTCTGGTGGTGGTGGGCGGTGGTTACATCGGTCTGGAGCTGGGCATTGCTTACCGCAAGCTCGGCGCCGAGGTCAGCGTGGTCGAGGCGCAGGATCGTATTTTGCCGGCCTACGACGCTGAACTGACGCAACCGGTGCACGACGCGCTGAAGCAATTGGGCGTGAAGCTCTATCTCAAGCACAGCGTGCTGGGCTTCGACGGCACCTTGCAGGTGCGTGACCCGAACGGCGAGACCCTGAACCTGGAAACCGATCAGGTGCTGGTGGCGGTCGGGCGCAAACCGAACACCCAGGGCTGGAACCTCGAAGCGCTGAACCTGGACATGAACGGCTCGGCGATCAAGATCGACAGCCGCTGCCAGACCAGCATGCGCAACGTCTACGCCATCGGCGACCTGAGCGGCGAACCGATGCTCGCGCACCGTGCCATGGCCCAGGGCGAAATGGTTGCCGAGTTGATCAGCGGCAAATCCCGCGAATTCAACCCGACCGCCATCGCCGCCGTGTGCTTCACCGACCCGGAGCTGGTGGTGGTCGGCCAGACTCCGGACGAGGCCAAGGCTGCCGGGCTGGACTGCATCGTCTCCAGCTTCCCGTTTGCGGCCAACGGCCGGGCGATGACCCTGGAATCGAAAAGCGGCTTCGTGCGGGTGGTCGCGCGTCGTGACAATCATGTGATTGTCGGCTGGCAGGCGGTAGGTGTCGGGGTCTCGGAATTGTCGACCGCGTTCGCGCAAAGCCTGGAAATGGGCGCGCGCCTGGAAGACATCGGCGGCACCATCCATGCGCATCCGACCCTGGGTGAAGCGGTGCAGGAAGCGGCGTTGCGTGCTTTGGGGCATGCGCTGCACCTGTAAACGCTGAACCCCTGTGGCGAGGGAGCTTGCTCCCGCTGGGCTGCGAAGCGGCGCCAAACCCAGCCACCCCAGTGCACCTAAAGCACCGCGGTGTCCGGTTTTACCAGTGCTGCGCACTGGAGCGGGAGCAAGCTCCCTCGCCACAAAAGAGGTGAAACATGCAGGAATGAGGGGGGGTTAGTAAGCAAGCTACTATTTTTGCCATCCCTCCATCGTCCGGGCTGCGAAACCGCTCAAGAATGAAGTATTGTTGTGCCCATCCAAAAAACGTCAGAAGCCTTGAACCGTTTCGACGGTTGTTCAGTGATAGAGGGTGTCATGGGTAACGAGAGCATCAATTGGGACAAGCTGGGTTTTGATTACATCAAGACCGACAAACGCTATCTGTCGTACTTTCGCGATGGCGAGTGGGACAAAGGCACCCTGACCGAAGACAACGTGCTGCACATCAGCGAAGGCTCGACTGCCCTTCACTATGGCCAGCAGTGCTTCGAAGGCCTGAAGGCCTATCGTTGCAAGGACGGCTCGATCAACCTGTTCCGTCCGGACCAGAACGCCGCGCGCATGCAACGCAGCTGCGCCCGCCTGCTGATGCCACACGTGTCCACCGAGCAGTTCATCGAAGCATGCAAAGACGTGGTTCGCGCCAACGAGCGCTTCATCCCGCCTTACGGCACCGGCGGCGCGCTGTACCTGCGTCCGTTCGTGATCGGCGTGGGTGACAACATCGGCGTGCGTACCGCACCGGAGTTCATCTTCTCGGTATTCGCGATCCCGGTCGGCGCCTACTTCAAGGGCGGCCTGACCCCGCACAACTTCCAGATCTCCAGCTTCGACCGCGCCGCCCCGCAAGGCACCGGTGCGGCCAAGGTCGGTGGCAACTACGCCGCCAGCCTGATGCCGGGCTCCCAGGCCAAGAAGGCCCACTTCGCTGACGCCATCTACCTGGATCCGCTGACCCACAAGAAGATCGAGGAAGTCGGTTCGGCCAACTTCTTCGGGATCACCCACGACAACAAGTTCATCACGCCGAACTCGCCGTCGGTCCTGCCAGGCATCACCCGCCTGTCGCTGATCGAACTGGCCAAGACCCGTCTGGGCCTGGAAGTGGTTGAAGGCGACGTGCTGATCGACAAGCTGTCGGACTTCAAGGAAGCCGGCGCCTGCGGCACCGCTGCCGTGATCACCCCGATCGGCGGCATCAGCTACAACGACCACCTGCACGTGTTCCACAGCGAAACCGAAGTCGGCCCGGTCACCCAGAAGCTCTACAAAGAGCTGACTGGCGTACAGACCGGCGACATCGAAGCGCCAGCGGGCTGGATCGTCAAGGTTTGAGCTGACGGCTGCTGATGCACAAAAGCCCCCCATCGAGTGATCGATGGGGGGCTTTTTCATGGGCGCTGTTGTTGTAGCCAATCAATGAACACCTTGGTGTGCGCCGACGCTTGCGGGGCAATACCGTAGTAATAGCGTGGCAGCGGCATGCGCAGCTCCGGCAACGGGCAGATCAGGCGACCACTCGACAAATGCGTGCCGAGCAATGTGGTCGGACACAGTGCGATGCCCTCGCCCGCAACGGCCGCTTCCAGCACCCGGTGCATGTAATCAAACTGGCGGATCACCTGGCTGCTGCTCTGGCTCTGGCCGAAATGCATGGCCCAGTGGTGCCAGTCTTCCCGCCGCGCCCTGACAGTCAGCAAGGTGTGCGCATTGAGACCGGCGAGATTGGTCAGCGGCAGCCGCTCAATCAATGCCGGCGCCGCGACCATGACCAACTCATCCTCGAACAACGCTTGCGCCTCGAGCGACGGCGCCCAATCGTCACGGCCCCGGCGGATGACAATATCAAAATCGTCGCGGACCGGATCCGGCGACTGAGTCTGTGTGACGACCTGGGTGTCGATGTGCGGATGCTGCGTCGAGAAGTCGGTCAAACGAGGCGTCAGCCATAACAGGGCGAAGGACGGCCGGACATTGATCCTGATCGTCGGCCGCGCTGCCTGCCGCTTCACCTCGGCAGCGGCGTCGGCTATCTGTGCCAGACCGGTACTGACTTGCTGATAGAACTGCTCACCCGCCGGCGTCAGCAGCGACTGCCGAACACGCCGTTCAAACAGTAAAACGCCCAAGTGCTCTTCAAGCAGTTTGACGTGGCGGCTGACCGCACTATGGCTGACATGCAGCTCTTCGGCCGCCAGGCTAAAACTTTGATGACGAGCAGCCACAGCGAAGGCGCGAACGGCGTTGAGCGGGGGAAGTAAATTTTTCATGGGTCTAATTTAGTCACATATGCACTGCATTTAAAGCGTTTGTCAGCGCCTTGTCGTCACGCCAATCTGCCCGCCTGCAGACACGCGATTCGACGGAGCAACATCATGCACAGCTACGGACTCTTTGTACTGTTCGCCACCCTGACTATTTTGAGCCCCGGCCCGGGCGTGGTGCTGACCCTGTCCAACGCCGTGCGTCTGGGCTGGACCGGCGCAGTGCCCGGCATACTGGGAATCGCCTCAGGGGCTTTCGTGGTGGCGGCCCTCAGCGCCACCAGCGTCGGCTTGATCCTCAGCGCCTCGGCCGAGGCATTTACCGTGCTGAAATATGCCGGGGCCGCCTATCTGTTGTACTTGGGCTACAAGAGTTGGCGTTCAGATCGTTTCCGTGCCCTGCAGCAGGTTCGCCCTTCTCGTCCGGGCTACCGCTTTCTCGAAGCCGCGTCCCTGCAGTTTCTCAATCCGAAAGCGATCTTCTTCTTTCTGGCCGTGTTCCCGCAGTTCATTGACACTGAACAGGCTTTTTACCCGCAGTTCTTCAAACTGGTGGCCTCCTATGCAGCGCTGGTGATTCTGGTGCACGGCAGCTATGCCCTGCTCGCCAATGCGGCCAAAGGCTGGTTGTCGAGCCCGAAAGGTTCCTGGCTGGCGGCGAAAGTCTCCGGTGTAACCTTTGCCGGTTTTGGTCTGTTGATGGCTTCGGCAACCCGCTGAACAACCTGCTCAGGCTCATCCTGCTTCAAGGCAATCCGCTTGCCGGCCCGCCCGGCAATCCCGCTGGCCTGCCCATTCTGTTGTTTGCCCATCCGCGCCTGGGTGATCAATCCGGGAATCAGCTCGCCTTCCGGCAGGTTCTTCCAGAACCGCGCCGGCAAATGCCCCTGCATGACCTTCTCGTTCAACCGCGCCGGGTTGAAGATGTGGCTGTAATAGGTCAGCCACAGATCGCCATGGGGATCGTCGACGTTTTGCGCCAACTGCTGCCATTTCACCGGGCATTGGCGCTGATGGAGCAGTTGTTCGCCGTCGTAATACACGCCATCGCGCGGCGTGGCGATCAACCAGCGATGCCGGCCCATGCGCCCGACGAAATGCTCGCTGGCACTGTGCAGGATGTCGTGAGCCGGTTCGTGCCACGCCACGTATTGCGGGCCTGGCTGATCCTGCGGGCGTTCGATGAAGCGCACGAACGCATGCAAATGGTGAGCTTCGCGCTGCACCTGCTTGATCCGCCGCTGCAGCTCGCTGCCCAGTTTATCGCCGGCCATCATCGCCGTGCGGTCACCGTGACTGACGCGCCACAGCACTTCGTACAACAGGCTCCAGCGCTGGTCGCCACGGTATCGCGCGGCTTGCTCGAGGGTGTCGAGCAGTGCGCGCGGGATGCGCGCCTGAAAAGGCCCCTGCCCCTCGGGCACGGACACGTCACTGGCAAACAGATCACTCACGCCTTCCGACGCCCAGCTCACCAGACTCGGATCGACCTCATGGCTGAGCAACCAGCGCGCCTGTTGCCGCCAAGTGGCGAACAGGTCATCGCAATCGAGATTGATCATCCCCACAACCCCATCTGCTGCGGCTGCGGCCGGTCGCGCAGTTGCTGGTAGAGCATGTGGCTGGTGACCTCGGCCTGTTGCGGGTGGTAGTCGCTGGTGATGATGAACGGCTTGGCCTTGGCCAGAACGCAGCGCATGCGCGCCACGTCTTCATAGCGGATGCGCCGTTGCTGGCGCAATTGCACCAGACGTTCGGTGGTGCGCAGGCCGATGCCCGGGATGCGCGCGATCAGCGCCGGTTCGGCGCGATTCAGATCCAGCGGAAACACTTCGCGATTCTGCAGCGCCCAGGCCAGCTTCGGGTCGATGTCCAGCGCCAGGTTACCCGGCCCCTTGAGCAACTCGTCGGCGCTGTAGCCATAGCTGCGCAAGAGGAAATCGGCCTGATACAAACGGTGTTCCCGCATCAGCGGCGGCGCGGCCAACGGCACGCTTTTCGGGCTGTCAGGGATCGGGCTGAAGGCCGAGTAGTAAACGCGCCGCAAGCGGTAGTTGCCATACAGCGACTGAGCGCTGTGCAGGATTGTGCTGTCGTCGGTGTCATCGGCGCCGACGATCATTTGCGTACTCTGCCCGGCCGGGGCGAACTTCGCCGAACGCGGTTCGTTGAGCACCGTTTGCACGCCGGTGTAGATGGTGTTCATCGCCTGTTTGATCGAACCGATCTGTTTCTCCGGCGCCAGGGTTTGCAGGCTGGCGTCGGTGGGCAGCTCGATATTCACGCTGAGGCGATCGGCGTAGCGCCCGGCCTCCTCGATCAGCGCCGGATCCGCTTCGGGAATGGTCTTGAGGTGGATATAGCCGCGAAACTCGTGCTCTTCGCGCAGCAGCTTCGCCACCCGCACCAGTTGCTCCATGGTGTAGTCCGCCGAGCGAATGATCCCCGAGCTGAGAAACAGCCCGCTGACGCAGTTGCGCCGGTAGAAATCCAGGGTCAGTGTGACCACTTCCTCGGGGGTGAACCGCGCGCGCGGCACATCGCTGGAGCGGCGGTTGACGCAGTATTGGCAATCGTAAAGACAGAAATTGGTCAGCAGGATTTTCAGCAGCGACACACAGCGCCCGTCCGGCGTGTAGCTGTGGCAAATGCCCATGCCATCGGTCGAGCCCAGCCCGCTCTTGCCCTCGGAGCTACGCTTGGGCGCGCCGCTGCTGGCGCAGGAGGCGTCGTACTTGGCGGCGTCGGCGAGAATGCTGAGCTTGTCGATGATTTGCATGGCGAAGACTCGGTACTGGTTATGCGTACAGTATCGAGTCTATTGGATTGGCACAAGGTGCAAAACCGGATGAAAAGATCGCAGCCTTCGGCAGCTCCTGCATTAATCCGCTACAGCCGACATTTATCAGATGTGCATATTCCCCGCAGGAGCCGCCGCAGGCTGCGATCTTGTGATCTTCGCGTCTAAAGGCAATTCAACCCCGAACCGCACCCCGATCTCCCGGCGCCCCACCGCTGTCAACGCCAGCGCCCGACTGTCCAGATCCTGCGTCACCCACTTGCGCTTCAACGCCGTCTGCAACAACGCCGCCCCCAGCGAGCCGCCCAGATGCGGCCGGCGCATGCTCCAGTCCAGGCACGGGCAGGCGAACTTGCGGCGCAAGGTATTCAAGTCCTGCACCTCGATGCCCAAACCCTCGAACAACGCCTCACCACTGTCGCTCAAGCGATAGACCTGTTCGTCAGTTTCCACCAGCCACCCCGCCTCACGCAGACGGTCGTGCAACAACACCGCGAGCGTCCCGGCCATGTGGTCGTAACAGGTGCGAGCGAATTGCAGGCGATCCGGGGTGTGCGACTTGAAGGTCGGCGCGGCGTTCTGCCCGATCACCATCAACGCTTCCAGCGCCTGCGCCACGCGCTGATCGGCGAGGCTGTAATAACGATGGCGACCCTGTACGTGCAGGCGCACCAGGGCCAGGTCCTTGAGTTTGCTCAGGTGTGCACTGGCGGTCGATGCGCTGACTTCGGCAATGGTCGCCAATTCAGTGCTGGTGCGGGCATGCCCGTCCATCAGCGAGCAGAGGATTTTGGTGCGCGCCGGTTCGGCGATGGCGGCGGCCACTTGCGAGACGCCGATGTCTTGATGTTCTGCGTGCATATTTCGCTCCCCGACGAATCGTCGTCGCTGCGAACTGAAGATACTCGCTTCACTTTCCCGACGACAAGGCTGTGAACCATGGACCCGATCATCGCTGCCACTCATGCCGACCCCTACCCTTACTACGCAAAACTGCGGGCCGAGGGCGGACTGACCTTTAACCATGAATTGAAACTGTGGGTCGCCAGCAGCGCTCGCGCGGTGTGTGCGGTGTTGGCGCATGCCGAGTGCCGGGTGCGGCCGCTGCAGGAGCCGGTGCCCAAGGCGATCGCCTCGGGGATGGCCGGCAACGTGTTCAGGCAGTTGATGCGGATGAACGATGGCGAACGTCAGCGCTGCCCGCGTGCGGCGATCGAGCCGTCACTGCAGTTGATAGATGACGACCAAGTCCGCGCGTTGGTGGCCGCGCGATTGATGACAGCGGACGCCGACGGCTTATATAAGGCGATGTTTCGCGGCCCGGTGGGCGTGGTCGCCACGCTGCTCGGCTTCACCCCGGCGCAGGGTCGGGCGATCAGTGAACTGACCGCTGACTTTGTCGCCTGCCTGTCGCCGCTGAGCAATGACCTGCAACTGGCGGCGGCCCATGCGGCGGCGGAGCAGTTACGCGGTTATTTCATCGAGTTGCTGGCAGAACCGCCGAGCGAGTTGCTCAAGGCCGTCGGGCAACGATTTGATGGCGATGAAGAGACCCTGATCGCCAACCTGATCGGCCTCTGTTCGCAGACGTTTGAAGCAACTGCCGGGCTGATCGGTAACGCGTTGATCGCGCTGCGGCGTCAGCCTGAATTGCGCAACGCCTCGATGGACGCGCTGCTGGCCGAGGTTCAGCGCTTTGATCCATCGGTGCAGAACACCCGACGATTTGTCGCGCAGTCTTGCGAGATTGATGGCGTGCGGCTCGAGGCCGGCGAGGTGATTCTGGTGCTGCTGGCCTCGGCCAACCGCGACCCGTTGTTGAATGAACAGCCTGAGCGATTTCTGCTGGATCGGCCGAACCGGCGCAGTTTCAGTTTTGGCAGCGGACGGCATCAATGCCCGGGGCAAGCGCTGGCGCTGAGCATTGCTGCGGCGACTGTCAGAGAAATCCTTGATCAGGGTGTGAATCTGCAACAACTGACGTGGCATTACCGCCCATCGCTCAATGGGCGGATTCCACTGTTCAGCGCGGTGCAGCCTTAAGCGCTGCGCAGCTCGATGGTCAGGTGCGACAGCTCATGCACCGGCGCCAGCCGCTCGCGAATCGCCTCGGCCGTCACGCCCGCAGCCGCGACCACACTGACAATCGCCGCCCGCGCCTGCGGGCCGACCTGCCAGACATGCAGATCGCTGATGCGCACGTCGTCCGAGGTTTCCAGCAGCTCGCGGATCTCTGCCGCCACCGGTTCGTCGGTGGTGTCGAGCAGCACCGCGGCGCTGTCGCGCATCAGGTTGTAGGCCCACTTTGCGATGACAATGGAGCCGACAATACCCATCGCCGGGTCCAGCCACACCCAACCCAGATAGCGGCCGGCCAGCAGCGCGGCAATTGCCAGCACCGAGGTCAGGGCATCGGCCAGCACGTGGACGTAGGCCGAGCGCAGGTTGTTGTCGTGGTGGTGATGATGATCATGACCGTGATCATGCTGATGGCCGTGGTCATGACCGTGGTGACCCATCAGCAGGAAGGCGCTGAGGATGTTCACGCCCAGCCCGACGATTGCAATTACCGTCGCTTCGCCAAACGCCACAGTGGTGGGTTCGAACAAACGAAAAATCGATTCGCCGGCAATGCCCAGCGACACCAGGCCCAGCACCATGGCCGACGCAAAACCGGCCAGATCACCGACCTTGCCGGTGCCGAAACTGTAGCGGCGGTTGTTGGCGTTGCGCCGGGCAAACCCATAAGCCGCTGCGGCAATGCCCAACGCGCCGGCATGGGTGGCCATGTGAAAACCGTCGGCCAGCAGCGCCATGGAACCGGTGAGGTAACCGGCGGCGATCTCGCCGATCATCATCACGAACGTCAACGCCACCACCCACAAGGTGCGGCGGGCGTTTTCGTCGTGGGAGGCGCCGAGGAACTGGTGATCGTGGCTGAAACGCTCAGCGTTGGGGGTCAGGCTCATGATGCGCGTGCTCTATTTGGAATAACGGCGGATGGCTTGCAGCAAATCTTCGGCGCCCTGGGCGCGCTGTTCGTCAGTCAGATCGGGATGCGCCACGTGCTCACGGGTGTGGGCCTCGATGAACTGCTCCATCAAACCATTGACCGCCCCGCGAATCGCCGCCACCAGGTGCAAGGTCTTGGCGCAATCGGCATCGCCCTCCAGCGCCTTTTCCACCGCCTGCACCTGCCCGGCAATGCGTCGGACACGGTTGAGCAGCTCGTCTTTATGTTCGTGAATGTGCGACATACCTATACCCCCCACCCCTATATGGCGCGCATGGTCGTTGATTGCGCCCTTATTCGCAAGATCGATGGGCATCGAAGGGATGAACGGGAATCTGAAAGCGACTTCAATCTCCTGTAGGAGTGAGCCTGCTCGCGATAGCGGTGTGCCTGGAAACAAAGATGCTGAATGTACCGGCCCCTTCGCGAGCAGGCTCACTCCTACATTTTTCCGGGGGGTGCTCGGGTTCCGCGCCGTACTCAGATTCCCCTGTAGAAGTGAGCCTGCTGGCGATGGCAGCCTGAAAAATGCAGCATCATTTCGGCATCATCCAAGAGGCTACATCGCCTTGCGCCTTTGCCTACAACTACGCCAGAATCCGCCGGCTTGTGCGGTTTGGGGGGCATCGGTAACTTGGTTCGCGTCACTGAATGGTCAGTGATCGGGTTTAGTCGCTCGGTTGTCTCACATTTCGTAAAGCATCCATACATTCAGGCCGCTCGTACGCCTGAACTCAATGGTGGCTGTGCGCAGGGCGCCTTCGGGCGCGCCGGAAATTGTGAGACCACCGGTCGACTAACCTGCGCATAGCTGCCTCTCTCTTCGTTTAGTCGCGATGGTGGGCAGCCTTTATATAAAGGTCTCGCAAATGTTCAAAGTCACACCAAATCCACCGGATACAGACACCCCGTCCGATCCAGATTCAACATCCCCCTACTCCGACCCCAATTCCAGAAAACTCCACGAAGCCGCCGAACGCGCCCTCGATCACTACCTGAAACCGCAAGCCCCACCCGAGCGCAAACCCAGCCACATGTTTGTCGTCGCCCCGAACATGGACAACGAAGAACTGCTGGCCCACGCCTGCGAATCCATGGCCTCGGCCAGCATCATGCTCAGCGACTTCGCTGGCCTGCTCGACACGCCCTACCGCAACACCGTGCTCGGCATCCAGCAAGTAGTCATGCTCGGCGAACTCGCCGTCAACCGCGCCCTCGACAACCTCGAGCCCCCGATCAGCAATTGAAAAAGCGTGCCTGTGGCGAGGGAGCTTGCTCCCGCTCGACTGCACAGCAGTCGAAAATCCGGATCCGAACCGGATCGATGGGGCTTGGGGTCGCTTCGCAACCCAGCGGGAGCAAGCTCCCTCGCCACAAGGAAAACGACGCAAAGGAGAATTTCACATGGCCAATAAACCAGATGCCCACGTCGTCGCCGCATTAGTCGCCATGGGCCTCAACGAACGGGATCGCCGCTGGGCGCAGAACGCATGCCTGGTGTTGTTTGAAAGCGAGCGCGAAACAATTGTGGCCTCGGCAGTGACCGCTCTCGGGAAACTCGATGAGCTTGAGATGGAGGCTGTGCTGCCCGCGCTGCACCGAGTGAAACGGCGGTTTCCGTCACTTGAAAGGACAGTGGCTGACACGTTGACCGAGATTGCGATGGTTGCCTGAGTAAAATGGCGAGGGCTTGATGGATCGCGGCGCAACGCCCCAAACAGGCCTGCTGCGCAGTCCATCGAGGATAAATCCCCTCGCCACAGGACGCATGGACATTGATTGATCGGCGTTTATCCGCCTCAATCGTCCCGCGTCAAAACCTCCAGCAACTCGATCTCGAACACCAGATTCGAATTCGGCGGAATCTTGCCCATCGTCCGCTCGCCATACCCCAGATGCGCCGGCACCAGCAGTTTGCGCTTGCCGCCCACTTGCATGCCCATCAGCCCCTGATCCCAGCCCTTGATCACACGGCCAGTGCCGATCACGCACTGGAAAGGTTTGCCACGGCTGTGGGAGGAGTCGAACTCGCTGCCGTCTTCCAGCCAGCCGGTGTACTGGGTGGTGATCAGCGCGCCCTTGACGGCAGCTTTGCCCTCGCCCACCTGGAGATCGATTACCTGCAGTTCATCATTCATGACATTCACTCTATTGTTCAGCCGGCCGCCGTTTTCCCAGAATTGTCGGTGGTTCGCAACTTTTTCACGAAGCCTGGCGCAGTATCCGACCCGGTGACTGAACCGGTAATATAGCCATCCGCCACTACTTCACGGACCGATACGTCATGCTGGCAGTTCCTGAATGACTCACCTCTGGATCAGCCTGGCCATTGGCTTCTTCCTGCTGGGATGCATCCTCGTCTTGATCTGGCGTGAACGTGGCTTGCGCCGGCAGTTGGCCGAGTATCGCGAGCTGCTGACCCGCGCTGCCGAACCGCAGAACATTCATCAGGACGGTGACGCCGAGCGCTTCAAGCGCAGCCAGTACTTTGCGCGGATCGGCACCTGGGACTGGGAAGTCGACACCGATCGGCTGTACTGGTCAGACGCGATCTACGGCATGTTCGGGTTCAAGATCGGCGAGATCACCCCGTCCTATGCGCTGTTCTGTTCCTGCGTGCACCCGGACGACCGCATACGCGTGCGCGACGGCGAACTGCGTTGCCTGGAAACCGGTGAAAACCATGACGAGGAATACCGCGTAGTCTGGCCCGACGGCACGATTCGCTGGCTGCGCGAGACCGGCAATGTGGTACGCAACGACCATGACGCGGTGATCAAGATGATGGGCGTGGTGCGCGACATCACCGAAGAAAAAGCCTCGGCCAGTTACCTTCAGCACCTCGCCCACTTCGACCCGCTGACTGGCCTGCCCAATCGTCTGGTGCTCGAAGAGCGCTTGTCCGAAGCCCTCGAACAGGCGCGTCACAGCCACACCCGGGTGGCGCTGGTGTTTGTCGATCTCAACGGGTTCAAAGCCATCAACGACCACTACGGCCACGCCGCCGGCGACCGCGTGCTGATGACCACCGCCACCCGCCTCAAACGCATCCTGCGCGCCTCCGACACCGTCGCGCGCATCGGCGGCGACGAATTCGTGGTGATCCTGCAAGGCCTGGCACCGAACCTCGACCTGCAGGACGAAGCGCGCAGCATCTGCCAGAAGATTTTCATCGAACTGTCGCCACCGATCAGCATCGGCAACGACCAACGCCATCTCGGCACCAGCCTTGGTGTCGCGGTGTTTCCGGACCATGCGCCCACCATGGATCGGCTGCTGCACATTGCCGATCTGGCGATGTATGAGGCCAAGCGCAGTGGGAATAATCAGTATCGGTTGGGGGGCGAAAGCCCTGCACGGGTGCACGCGCAGGGCCGTTGAGTCCAGTGCTTAACGCTCGACAGGCTGCATCTCGACAATGGTGCCGTTGGTGATCATGACCATCACGTACTTGTCGTTGATCTGTACCCACTGCGCCTGTTCGACCGGTGCTTTCAAGCCTTTCTGTTTCCAGTTTTTCAACGCTTTGTCGCTGCGCTGATAAACGTCTGGAGCCCGGTCGTTGACCTTCAGTTCACGGTCGCTGGTCGGCGACTGGACGGCGGGTTCGTTCGAGGTTTGCGCCGCTTGAACAAGTGGACTGATCCCGGCAATGCCGGCAACGAGGGCCAGGCTGGCAATTAGGGTTTTGCTGTTCATCGGTGAACCTCCTTCAGATGTGTGATACCTGAACTCCGACTGCGGAGGACTGGAATCATTCCTTGTTTTTTTGCCTGGGCTGGCTGGGGGATTGTAGTTGGCAGACGGATCGTCATCGCTGGCAAGCCAGCTCCCACAGGTTAGAGGTGTTTTCAGGATTGATCCGCTTTGCACATCAATGCATGCCAATAATGCAATTAACATCCGGTTACACCTGCGCCACCATCCACCGCAATAACAACCGTGCGCCGCTTCCACGTCGCGCACGTCATAAAAGCGGTGGAGTTCTTTTCTATGACAGCCTCAATCCCACACGGCGGCTCGCGGGCCGGCGCTATCTTCCGGGTTACCTCGGGCAACTTCCTTGAACAATTCGACTTCTTTCTGTTTGGCTTCTACGCCACGCAGATCGCGGCAGTGTTCTTCCCGGCGAGCAGTGAGTTCGCTTCCCTGATGATGACGTTTGCGGTGTTCGGCGCAGGTTTCCTGATGCGTCCATTGGGTGCCATTGTGCTCGGTGCGTACATCGATGACGTGGGCCGCCGCAAGGGGTTGATTGTCACGTTGTCGATCATGGCCAGCGGTACGATTCTGATTGTGCTGGTGCCCGGATACGAAACCATCGGGCTGTTCGCCCCGGCGCTGGTGTTGGTCGGGCGGCTGTTGCAGGGCTTCTCTGCCGGTGCGGAATTGGGCGGGGTTTCGGTGTATTTGTCCGAGATCGCCACTCCGGGCCGCAAAGGCTTCTTCACTGCCTGGCAGTCGGCCAGTCAGCAAGTGGCAATCATCGTCGCCGCCGCTTTGGGCTACGCGCTGAACGCGTGGATGGCGCCGAGCGTGGTGGCTGACTGGGGCTGGCGGATTCCGTTTTTCGTCGGCTGCCTGATCGTGCCGTTCATCTTTGTGCTGCGCCGTAACCTGGCAGAAACCGAAGAGTTCGCCGCACGCAAACACCGCCCGAGCATGCGCGAAGTGTTCCGCACCCTCGGCCAGAACTGGGGCGTGGTGCTCGGCGGCATGCTGATGGTCGCGCTGACCACCACCGCGTTCTACCTGATCACCGTGTATGCGCCGACATTCGGCAAAACCGTGCTGCACCTGAGCACTTCCGATGCGCTACTGGTGACCTTGCTGGTGGGGGTGTCGAACTTCTTCTGGTTGCCGATTGGCGGCATGTTGTCCGACCGCATCGGCCGGCGCCCGGTGCTGATCGCCATGTCGCTGCTGGCCCTGGCCACCACCTATCCGGCGCTGTCCTACCTGGTGCAGGCGCCGAGCTTCACCCACATGTTGTTGTCGCTGCTGTGGCTGTCGTTCATCTATGGCATGTACAACGG
Source organism: Pseudomonas sp. 86_A (assembly GCF_017491705.1). Lineage (NCBI taxonomy): Bacteria > Pseudomonadati > Pseudomonadota > Gammaproteobacteria > Pseudomonadales > Pseudomonadaceae > Pseudomonas > Pseudomonas sp. 86_A. The sequence goes on from NZ_JAFGYS010000008.1 coordinate 70,777, forward strand.
CGCGATGATCCCGGCGCTGACCGAGATCATGCCGGTGGAAGTGCGGGTCGCCGGTTTCTCCCTCGCCTACAGCCTGGCGACCGCGATTTTCGGCGGTTTCACCCCGGCAATGTCGACCTTCCTGATCCAGTACACCGGCGACAAGGCCGCGCCCGGTTACTGGATGAGCGTCGGCGCACTGTGTGCGTTGTGCGCCACGTTGTACCTCTATCGCCGCGCAGGCGGCCGTCTGCAACCGGTTGCCGCATAAGGAGCAATCACCTTGAAAAAACTGATCAACCTCAGCGCCGTCGCCCTCTTCGCGTTCAGCGCCCTGGCACATGCTGAACAGCTGAACGTGATGACGTCGGGCGGCTTTACTGCCGCGTACAAAATCCTTGGCCCGAAATTCGCGGCGGCCACCGGCAACACCCTCGACACCCAACTCGGCCCGTCGATGGGCAAAGCCCCGGAGGCGATCCCCAACCGCCTCGCCCGCGGTGAACACGCCGATGTGGTGATCATGGTCGGCTACGCCCTCGACGATCTGATCAAGCAAGGCAAGGTCGACCCGGCTTCGCGGGTCGAGTTGGCAGACTCGCGGATCGGCCTGGTGGTGCGTGAAGGCGCGCCGAAACCGGACATCAGCAGCGTCGAAAGCCTGAAGAAAACCCTGCTTGACGCACAATCGGTGGCCTACTCCGACAGCGCCAGCGGCGTGTACATCGAGAAGGAGTTGTTCAAGAAACTCAACGTCGAAGATCAACTGAAACCGAAAGCGAAGATGATCCCGAAAATCCCGGTCGGCTCGGTGGTTGCCACTGGCGATTATCAACTGGGCTTCCAGCAGGTCAGCGAATTGCTGCCCGTGCCGGGGGTGACGTTTGTCGGCAAGATTCCGGAGTCGGTGCAGTCGGTGACGCGCTTCGCCGCCGGTATTCCGGTCGGCGCGCAGCATCCAAAAGAGGCCAAGGCCTTGCTCGACTACCTCGCCGCACCCGCCGCCCAGGCTGACGTGCAGGCCACCGGGCTGGATTCGGTCAAGCGCTGATCGTTGGCGGCTGGACTTTCATTTCCACCACCAGCCGCTCCAGTTCCAATGCCGCCGGGGTCAACGTGCGACCCCGGCGCTTGATGATGCCGACACTGCGCATCACTTGCGGATCGGTCAGCGGCACCCGCGTCAGGATCGGATGATCCGGCCCCGGCATCGCCATCAACGGCACGGCCGCCACGCCCAACCCCGCTTCCACCAGACCAATCATCGTCGTCACATGCCGCGTCTCGCAGATGCTCGGGCGCTGCGGCACCACACTGCTCAAGGCCTGATCGAGGAGGAAACGGTTGCCGGAGGTCTTGTCCAGCGAGATGTAGTCCTGCCGGTAGAACTCGTCCCAGCTCACGCTGCTGCGGCCGGCCAGCGGATGATCACGCCGGCACGCGACGACGTAGCACTCCTGCACAAGCGGCTCAAAGTCGACTTTGGCATCCTGCGTGCCCATGAAGCTCAAACCGAAATCCGCCTCGCCATTGACCACCGCGCTGAGCACATCGTGGGCGCTGGAATCGAGGACTTTGACTTTGATTCGCGGAAACTGCTGGTGATAGCGCGCCACCACCCGCGGCATGAAGTAGTACGCCGCCGACGGCACACAGGCAACGGTGACGTGGCCCATTCGGGTCGAGGCGACTTCGCTGATGCCCAGCAGCGCCACGTCCAGGTCATCGAGCAAGCGCTCGACGCTGGGCATGAAACCGCGTCCGGCCTGGGTCAGGCTGACCTTGCGCGTGGTGCGCTCGAACAGCTTGACGCCGAGTGCGTCTTCGAGTTTTTCGATTCGTCGGCTCAGTGCCGGTTGCGACAGGCGCACGGTGTCGGCGGCCTTGCGGAAACTGCCCTGTTCGACCACGGCGCGAAAGGCTTGCAGGTCGTTGAGGTCGAAGTTGATGGCCATGGCGGACTCGAAAAGATTGAATCGCGAAGGCTATCAATGTAACCAACTGATGCAAATTATTACAGACTTACACTGAACTCTGTAGGAGCTGCCGCAGGCTGCGATCTTTTGATCTCCGGAATCAAGATCAAAAGATCGCAGCCTGCGGCAGCTCCTACAGGGGATCTCCGGTGGATCTTGAATCGATTCAGCCCTTATCCTTGTCACCCCCGCCGTACCGCTGTCAGGAGTTTCCCGATGCCCCATGAAGGCAACCTGTTACAAGCCGCTGTCGTGTTTCTCTTCGCGGCCGTGCTCACCGTGCCGTTGGCCAAACGTCTGCAATTGGGCGCGGTGCTCGGTTATCTGCTGGCGGGGGTGATCATCGGCCCGTCGGTGCTCGGCCTGATCGGCAATCCGCAAAGCGTTGCGCACATTTCGGAACTCGGTGTGGTGTTGCTGCTGTTCATCATTGGCCTGGAACTGTCGCCACGCCGCTTGTGGGTAATGCGCAGATCGGTGTTCGGCGTCGGCCTGGCGCAGGTGCTGCTGACCGCTGCGGTGATCGGTGTGCTGGCGTTGTATGCGTTCGGTCAGCCGCTCAACAGTGCGATCGTGCTCGGCCTGGGTCTGGCGTTGTCCTCGACGGCATTCGGCCTGCAAAGCCTGGCCGAGCGCAAGGAACTGACCAGCCCTCACGGGCGGCTGGCGTTTGCGATTCTGCTGTTTCAGGACATCGCGGCGATCCCGTTGATCGCGCTGGTACCGATGCTCGCCGGCGGTGGTCACGACACCAGCAGCGCCGGAAGTCTGAATCATGGTTTGCAGGTGCTCGGCGGGATCGCCGTGGTGGTGGTCGGCGGGCGTTATCTGTTGCGTCCGGTGTTCCGCGTGGTGGCGAAAACCGGTCTGCCGGAAGTATCCACCGCCACCGCGCTGCTGGTGGTGATCGGCACGGCGTGGTTGATGGATCTGGTCGGCGTGTCGATGGCGCTCGGGGCCTTCCTCGCCGGCCTGCTGCTGGCGGATTCAGAATACCGCCATGAACTGGAAGCGCAGATCGAGCCGTTCAAAGGCCTGCTGCTCGGGCTGTTTTTCATCAGCGTCGGCATGGGCGCGAACCTCAGCCTTCTGCTCAGTGCACCGATCACCGTGCTCGGCCTGACCCTGCTGTTGATCGGCCTGAAGTTACCGCTGCTGTTTGTGGTCGGGCGTCTGGCCGGCGGACTGAGCAAGGTCAGTGCGATCCGGCTGGGCATCGTCCTCGCGGCCGGTGGTGAGTTTGCCTTTGTGGTGTTCAAGATCGGTCGCGATCAGGGCCTGTTCGAACCGCGCCTGTATGACCTGCTGGTGCTGACCATCACCCTGTCGATGGCGCTGACACCGTTGCTGCTGTTGATCTGTGCGCGGCTGGTCAGCCCGAAGGTGCAGCCTGTGGAAGTGCCGGAGAAATTCCGCGAAATCGACACTGAGACACCGCGTGTGGTGATCGCCGGCATGGGCCGGATGGGCCAGATCGTGGCGCGGATTCTGCGGGCGCAGAACATCAAGTTCGTGGCGCTCGACACATCGGTGGAAACCATTGAACTGTCGCGCAGCTTCGGCGGCGTGCCGGTGTTTTACGGCGACCCGATGCGCCCCGAGATCCTCCATGCGGCCAAGGTCGGCGAGGCGGAATACTTCGTCATCGCCACCGACGATCCGGAGACCAACATCAAGACCGCCGAGATCGTGCGCAAACTGTATCCGCACATGAAGATCATCGCCCGGGCCCGTAACCGGCAGCACGTGCACCGTTTGATTGATGTCGGCGCCGAGCCGATTCGTGAGACCTATTACTCGAGCCTGGAAATGAGCCGCCGCACCCTGGTGGGGCTGGGCTTGACCCAGACCCAGGCCGATGCGCGCATCAAGCGTTTCAAGCACCACGACGAACAGGTGCTGGAAGCGCAGCACGCGGTCTACGACGACGCGGCGAAAGTCCTGCAGACCGCCCAGGAAGCCCGGGCGGAACTGGCGCGGTTGTTTGAGTCCGACCAACTGGAAGAAGAATCACGCAACACCTGACTTCAGCGCACTTCCAATTGTAGGAGTGAGCCTGTTCGCGATTGCAATCTATCAGTAGACATCTCTTTTACTGACGCACCGCCATCGCGAGCAGGCTCACTCCTACAGGGTTAAGCGTTGTGCTCAATTGATCGATATAACCCAACCTCCTACAGGTTTGGGGATGGGCTTAGGCCAGCTCTAATTCGCGCTCTTGCTTGACCGGCGTCACCTCAAACCGGTCCGCCAGGAACGGTGTGATGTCCAGCGGCAGCGCTTCCTGGTTGACCAGTTTGTCCAGCAGCACCCCGGTGATCGCCGAGGTCAGGATGCCGGTGCGGAAGTGGCCGCAGGCATTCAGGTAACCCTCCACACCACGCATTGGCCCGAGAATCGGCAGCTCATCCGGCGAGCCCGGACGCAGACCGGCCCAGGTGCGTTTGAGGTTGATGTCCTTGAGTTCCGGCAGACAGCGCACCGCGCCCTGCACCAGCCCGGCGATTTCCGGGTAGGTGGTGGTGACGTCGAAGCCTTTGTCTTCGGTGGTGCTGCCGATCAGGATCTCGCCGTTGTCCTTTTGCGCCACGTAGCAGTCGCTGGTGGTCAGGCAGCCGTTGAGGATTTTCGGCATGCGTTCGGTCAGCAGGATCTGGCCCTTGACCGGTTTCACCGGAATGCGCACACCGGTGGCCCACTCGCTCAAGTCTGCCGCCCAGGCACCGGCGGCGTTGATCAGGGTCTTGCAGTGGAACACGCCCTGCTCGGCCGTCTGCACGCCGGTGACGCGGCTGCCGTGGTGCAACACCCCGGTGACGTTGGTGTTGACGAAGATGTCCACGCCATTTTGCCGCGCGCCTTCCATGTAGGCATCGGCGAGGCGGAACGGGCTGACCTGGTGATCGCAGAGAAACTCCAGGGCACCCCGGGCCTCGTGGCTGACGCTCGGCTCAGCTGCGCGCAGCGCCGCCTGATCGAGCCAGCGCACCTGGTCGGCCAGGTGCGGAATGCAGCTGACGATGTGCTCGGCGTAGAGCCGGTCTTCGTCGTCATAAATGACGAACTTCAGCCCGGTCTTTTCGAACTTGAAATCCATGCCGTGGTTGGTTTTCAGCTCACGGTGCAATGCCGGGTACAGCGCGTTGGACTGCAAGGCGAAATCGAAAAACGACTCCGGCAGGATGTGCGGCGTGCTAGCGTCCACCGCCACCGCCGCGCCCTGGGTTGCGCGCTTGCGGTTGGCCGACATCATGCGGAAGAAAATCACCCCGCAGCCCAGCCCCACCGACTCGCCGATGGCCCACAAGCCGCCGGCCGAAGCGCGGGTGGCGTTGCCCGGGCGTTTGGCATCGATCAGCGCGACTTTCAGACCTTGGCGCTTGGACAATTGATAGGCGCAGGATGCGCCGATCACGCCGCCGCCGGCAATGATCACGTCATAGAACTTACTCATGGGAAGTGGCCTCCGTGCCGACGGACTGGAACGCGGAAAAAGGAATCGGATCGATCGGGAAGCGCGGGCGCAGCCAACCGACGTCCTTGCGTCCGGTGGCCTGGCGCAGACGGTCGCTGCAATAGCCGACGCACATCCGCCCCTGACAATCGCCCATGCTCACCCGGGTGCGCATTTTCAGGCTGGCGATGTCTTGCACGCCCTGCTCCAGCGCCCGATCGATGTCGGCGCGGGTCGCGTGCTCGCAGCGGCAGATCACTGTGTCAGCCGCCGGCAAAGCGGTCTGGCCGACTCCGCGCTCGGTGTAGCGGTCCACCGCGGCACGGAAGCGCACGATGGTTTTCAGTTTGCTCAAGAAGCGGTCGCGACGCACCCGCGCCAGATCTTCCTCGATAATCCCGCGTTGCAGCAGGATCGAGGTCGCGGCGATCTTGCCGGCGAGCATCGCCGCTTCACCGCCGCGAATCCCGCCCATGTCGCCGGCCAGGTGCACGTGCGGCTCGTTGCTTTGCTGCCAGATGTTCGAATTGGCGCGCAGGTAACCGTCGTCACTGAAGCCGTGATCCAGGCCCATTTGCTGGCTGAGTTGGGTCCGCGGAATAAAGCCGTAGCCGACGGCCAGGGTCTGCGCTTCGAAGCGTTCGATGCGGGTCAGGTCCGGCTCCCAGGTGGCGGAGTACGGGGCCACGGTGACGCTTTTCAGCTCGCCGTCGCCGTGGGCTTCAACCACGCCCCAGCCGTAGTTCATCGCGATACCGTGCAGTTTCAGGTAAGCGAGCATGCTCAGGCCGTCGAGGAACAGCTGCGGCTTGTTCAGCAGTGCCAGGCTTTCCCGGGCGATCTTGCCGAAAGCACAGGCTTCATACACGCCCGCGACCTTGACCCCGGAAGCGTGCAACTGAGTCGCCACCAACGGCAGCAACGGCCCGGTGCCGGCGATGATCACCGGCCCCTGCGGCTTGACCACGCCACTTTTGATTTGCAGTTGCAGGCCGCCGAGCATCATCACCCCCGGCAGTGTCCAGCCGGGGAACGGCACGCTGCGTTCATGGCAACCGGCGGCCAACAGCAATTGCGGATAATGGATTTCGTGCAGTTGCTCGTCGCCGTCCAGCACCACCAGCGCGCGGGTGCCTTCGGCGCCGACCACGCGGTGGTTGAGGCGCACGTCGATCAGCCCCGATTGCTCCTGAAAATCACCGTGCAGTGTACTCAGGGCTTCGCAATAGCGCGGCCCCAGGTAATCCAGTTGCACGCCGTCACGCAGCGGCCCGCGATAGACCACGCCGCCGAGGCGTGAAGCCTCTTCGAGCAAGGTGCAGCGCACGCCATGTCGCGCCAGTTCGATGGCCGCCGCCATCCCCGCCGGCCCGCCGCCGACGATCACCGGTTGCTGGCTCATACCACCTCCTGCCCGACGATGCGGTTGACCCGGGTTTCAATCTGCATGCCGTCGCGCACTACAGTCTGGCAGGCGCGGCGCTTGTGGCGGCCGTCGATTTTCACCAGGCAGCACTGGCACACGCCCATGCCGCAGTAGGCACCGCTGATCTGGTCATGATCATTGCGCGCGACCTGGCGTACGCCGAGGGACTGGATAACGCTGAGCACGGTTTCGCCGATGGCAGCGGTGACCGGCTGGCCGTTGATGTGGACGGTCATATCCGCCTGGGTCAGGGGCTGGATATCGAAGGTTCTTTCTAGGCAGTGCATTGCAATGTTCATCCGTGAAGGTTCGGTTGAGGTGGTGTCAGCTCCTTGCTGCACTACACCGTGTCGACGCTTTTATTGCTTTGATCGGTGCGTCGGCGCGGGTACTTCGTCAGCGCAACAAGATGCGCGTGAAGCACTGTAGTTCATACCTCAGCAAAGGCCTGGATCATTTACGTTAGGCGAAGTTGCCCGACGAAATATTGATCCAGGCCAGTGAAAGCGGTCGGATTGTTCAACGATCTCAGTTGGAGAAGACGAACTGCCCCTTGACCTTGTTCGACCCCATGAAACCGAGGTCGGGAAACAACAGGTGTTTCACCCAACCCACGAAAAACACCATGGCCAACGTCGTCACCACACCGATGATCACCGACACCGGGTCCGCGGCGTAATCCTTGAACAGCCGCGGCATCTGGCTGATCGACAGCAGCATGTACACGGTGTAGGTCTGCGCCAAGTGGCGATGGAAACCCCAAGCGAACAACAACGGCACGCCACCGGCCAGCAATCCGAGGATGATCGCGAAACCGTCGCTGATCGTCAGCCCCAGTAAATAACCGCCCACCAGCCCGATCAACGCCTGAACGTAGATCAGTCCAAACAATATCTTGATCTTGCCGGCATGCCGGTCCAGCAATTGCGGATCCGGGCGCGAGCCAATCCAGTAGGCCAGGACCTTGTCCTTGACCGCACCACCGGACAACGCCTTGAAGGTCTCGGTTTTCGAGCGCCCTGCCGCCAGCATCTGCATTGCCTGACGTTTGATTTCCTTCTTGTCCAACGTGCTTTTCCTTAAGTAGAGAGATCCCGGGATGGAACGTTGCGCTCCAGCCGCCGATTCTCACCTTGTTGAACCCCGGAAAGCAAAAAGCCGCTTCCACCGTGAAGTGGAAGCGGCCGAGGCATGGGCCTCAATAGAGCATTCGGATCAGTGTACGAACAGGGCGATCAGGATGATGATCGGGATCGGCACACCGAGGAAGAACAGAAGTAGAGAGCGCATGGTGAATCTCCTTGCTTAACGAACTGGAGGCAGCGTGGTGGTAGTGGCGTAGGTTTCGACTTCAACGTACTCGACCGCATCCCGGCGACGACCGCCAAATGTAGCGGCGAGGCTGGCGAAGAACGCACCGGCCAACAGCGCGATGAACATCCACAGCGAAGTCCATGCAGCGACTTTCGCAGCGGTATCAGCCGCCTGCTGGGCTTTTACCTTGGCATCGGCGATGGCTTTCTGAGTGCGAGCGTAGACTTCGTCGACACGACGTTCGGCATCGGCCTGACTCAGATTGGTACGCTGGGCGACCAGTTGAGCGAGGTAGGTACGGTCTTCAGGGCTGAGTTGGCCGTTGGCCAGGCTCTGGGCGAAGATCCGCGCCACGGCGCCGTGGGCGGCGTCATCACTAACGGACGCTGGACGGTCATCGCGGAACAGGCTGTCGATAAAATAACCGTACTGGTTGCTGTCGGTGTTGGCGGCTGCGCTACCGGCGGCCTGAGTCATGGCGCTGGCGGCACCACCGGCGACACTGGCACCGGCCTGTACACCACCACTGATCACACTGCTGACCGAGCCGACCACGAGGATCGCGGTCACCAGCGTCGCCACACACCAGGCGAGGAAACCATGGGCGGTATCACGGAAATACACTTCATCACCGTGCATGTTGGCCCATTTCACCCGCAGGCGACCGGCGATGTAGCCACCCAGGCCGGAAGCGATGATTTGCGTCGCCGCCAGCCAGACAATCGTGGAAATCCCCAGGCCCTTGGCGCTGATACCCTCCCCGGCCCATGGCGAGACCGCAGAGAAACCAAGCCCGAAGCCCAGCAGCACCAAAATCATCGACAGTGCTGCTGCCGCCGCCGCGCCCGCGAAAATCGCGCCCCAGGACACGCCTGACACGTTGCTCGACTCTCCTTCGAAGGCAGGATAAAACCCATCTGAGGATCTATTCATTGTTGTAGTGCTCCAGGCATGAAAAATGGTGTTACAACTCGTCACCGGAGGAATTGCAGCGACCGTGCCATTCGCCAACTTTAAATAAATCGTTATTTTTCAATAGCTTAAAAAGAATGAACTTCCTAAGACCATGCAATTTGCAACAAACCACGCAATTCGGCGGGTTTTCTGCATTGCTGCCAAATCGCGCAGACGTCCGGATTTGCGTTTGTGACAGGCTATACATGAAAGTTAATTTAAAGCGCGGCGGAAAATACTTGGCAAAATGCTGCCATTCCGTTTGAACCGATCAAGGCTTGCTCTATGACTCGTATTTTGACCATCGAAGACGACGCCGTGACTGCCCGTGAAATCGTCGCCGAACTCAGCAGCCACGGCCTGGAAGTGGATTGGGTCGACAATGGCCGCGAAGGCCTGGACCGCGCCGTCAGCGGCAACTACGACCTGATCACCCTCGACCGCATGCTGCCGGAGCTCGATGGCCTGGCCATCGTCACTACTCTGCGCACCATGGGCGTGGCCACGCCGATTCTGATGATCAGCGCCCTGTCGGATGTCGATGAGCGCGTGCGCGGTTTGCGTGCCGGCGGTGATGATTACCTGACCAAACCCTTCGCCACCGACGAGATGGCTGCGCGCGTGGAAGTGCTGCTGCGCCGGCAAAACAGCGTCGCTACCCAGGCCACCACGCTGCGAGTCGCCGACCTTGAACTGGATTTGATCAGCCACGAAGCACGCCGCGCCGAACAAGTGCTGACGCTGCTGCCGACCGAATACAAGCTGCTGGAATTCCTGATGCGCAACAGCGGCCAGATCCTGTCGCGGATGATGATTTTCGAAGAAGTCTGGGGTTATCACTTCGACCCCGGCACCAACCTGATCGACGTACACATCGGTCGTCTGCGCAAGAAGATCGACGCGGCGGGCAATGTCCCGCTGATTCGCACGGTACGGGGCTCGGGTTATGTCATTGCCGAACCCGTCTGACGGCTGGCGTTCCTCCAGCAGCCGTCTGCTGGCGCTGTACAGTTCGCTGTTCGTGGCGTGGAGCGCGATCCTCATGGGGGTCATGTATTTCGAGGTCTCCAGCTACCTCGACAACCTCGCCAAACATTCGCTGATGCAACGTCAGCATCTGTTTTCGCACTTTCGCGGCGAGCAACTGGAAGAAGCGCTCGCCGCCAGCATGACTTTCGATATCCGTGGCATCGACGCCTACGGTCTGTTCGACGCCCAGGGCGTGTACCTCGGTGGCGCCCTGCAGCAACTGCCCGAAGGCCTGCCGCTGGACGGCAAGATCCACACGCTCGATGACTGCGCCGACTCCGACGACCCGACCCTGCCCGCCGACAGTTGCGACGCGGTGGCGACCCAGACCCGCGACGGTCGTTGGCTGGTGTTGCTGCGCGACAACGGTTCGCTGTTCGCGGTGACGCGGATCATTCTGCATGCGTTGTTCTGGGGGGTATCGCTGACGATTCTGCCGGGGATTGCCGGCTGGCATTTGCTGCGCCGCCGCCCGATGCGCCGGATCCGCGCGATTCAGGACAGCGCCCAGGCGATCGTCGCTGGCGACCTCACCCACCGCTTGCCGCTGTCCAACCGCCGCGATGAGCTGGACATGCTCGCCGCCATCGTCAACGCCATGCTCGATCGCATCGAACGCCTGATGCATGAAGTCAAAGGCGTGTGCGACAACATTGCCCATGACTTGCGTACGCCGCTGACACGGTTGCGCGCGCAGTTGTATCGCATGCAGCAGCAGGCCGGCGAAGGCTCGCAGGAAGCAGCGCAACTGGACCTGGTGCTGGCCGAGGCCGATACGCTGATGGCGCGGTTTCGCGGGTTGCTGCGAATTTCCGAGCTGGAAGACCGTCAGCGCCGCTCAGGGTTTGTCGAGCTTGATCCGGTGCAGCTGCTCGAAGAACTGCACGAGTTTTACCTGCCGCTGGCCGAGGAAGGCGAACTGCTGTTCGTGCTGAACATGCCGGAAACCCTGCCTCCCTTGAATGGTGACCGGGCGCTGCTGTTCGAGGCGCTGGCGAATCTGCTGAGCAACTCGATCAAGTTCACCCCGGCGGGCGGCACAGTGATCCTGCGCGGTGTGAATGATGGCGGGCATACACGGATCGAAGTCCACGATTCCGGGCCGGGCATTCCCGAGGCCGAGCGTGAGGCCGTGTTCCAGCGTTTCTACCGGGCCGAGGGCGGGCAACCGCAGAGCGGCTTTGGCCTGGGGCTGTCGATTGTCGCGGCGATTGTCAGCCTGCATGGCTTCAATCTTGAGGTGGGCAGCAGCGAACTGGGGGGTGCGAAACTGGTGCTGGATTGTCGGCAGAGTCTGATTTCGCAGTCCTGAGAATTGCACCTCTACCCCTGTGGGAGCGAGCCTGCTCGCGAATGCGGTGTGCCAGCCAGCGATGATGCTGATTGTTCAAACGCTTCGCGAGCAGGCTCGCTCCCACAGGGATGATGGGGGTGCTCACTCAGGCCGGGTAATTGGCCCGCAACGCCTCAAGCCCACCCTGATAGATGCCACTGAACAACGCCACCACGTCCTCATCGCTCACGCCCTTGGCGTTGAAGCGACCCGACCATGTCACCCGAGCGGCCTGCCCGTGGGCTTCGACCTTGATCGTCGCCAGGTAATCCGTGGCCGGAAACGGCGCCTGTTCGATCGAATAGCTGTAGGTCTTGCCGGCGTTGTCGAACGTTTGCAGCCGTTCGATCACCACCGCGCCATCGGCGGTTTGCAGGGTGCGCACGCGCCCGCCTTCGCTCAGTTCACTTTTGCTAATGAACGACAGCCAGTCCGGCAGCGTGTTGAAGCCGCCGATCAATTGCCAGACCTGATCGGCCGAGGCCGGGATGTCGATGGTTGCTGATGCTGTTGCCATAAATAAACGGGTCTCCAGAGTCTTTGGGGTTCAGATCGCCATACTGTCGACGACGCCGCCATCCACACGCAAGGCCGCGCCGGTGGTGGCCGAAGAAAACGGCGACGCGATGTACGTGACCAGATGCGCCACCTCGGCGACATCGGCTACACGCTGGATGATTGACGTCGGGCGAGCCCTGCGCACAAAGGCGTCGGCTTCATCGCGCAGGTTGCGACCGGACTCGGCCGCGGCGTCCTTGAGCATGTGTTCCACGCCACCGGTGAAGGTCGGCCCCGGCAGGATCGCATTGACCGTCACACCGGTGCCAGCCAGACGTTTGGCCAGGCCATGGGACACCGCGAGGTTGGCGCTTTTGGTCACCCCGTAATTGAGCATGTCGGCCGGCGTCGCGATACCGGATTCCGAAGACAGAAAAATCACCCGCCCCCAGCCCTGCTCGACCATCGCCGACACGTAATGCCGTGATAACCGCACTCCGGAAATCACGTTGACCTCGTAGAACCGCGTCCACTCGCTGTCGGGGGTGTCGAAGAAATCCACCGCGTCGAAGATCCCGAGGTTGTTCACCAGAATGTCTGCCCGTGGTTCAGCGGCGAACAGTTTTTCGGCGCCTTCGGCGGTGCCGAGATCGGCGGTCAGCCCCCGCAACTGCGCACCCGGCACGTGCTGGCGAATGCTTGCCAGCGCTTGCTCGACCTTGGCGGTTTCACGGCCGATCACCACCACGGTGGCGCCGGCTTCGGCCAGCGCCTGACTGATGCCCAGCCCGATCCCACCGGTGCTGCCGCTGACGATGGCCAGTTTTCCACTCAAGTCGATTTTCATGGGTTCACCTCTTCGATTGGCAATGCACGCAGAATGGGCAGGAATGGATCAGCGTAGACGCGATATTTGCCGGGTGAGGACGTTGCCGACCGACGACCGATAGCCCCGACGCCTTCGCGAGCAAGCCCGCGCCCACAGGTTCAGCGGCGTCCTACACTGAAAGGGTCGGTCGCCTTTTAAGAGATCACCATGAAAATGTCCGCGCAAATGATCGTAGTGGCGGTGCTCGCCACCCTCGCCTACCTGGGGCTTGCGGTGTGGGGTATTGGCGGGCCGGCGCTGTTCTTTGCCCATGGGGCGCTGGTGGTGATTGCGCTGGCCACCGTGCTGATGGTGGTGGCGTCACTGTTTACCGACGTGAACATGAGCTCCGGCGAACGCGAGGACCGTGCCAATCGCTGGGTGATTCCGGCGTTCGGCGTTATCGGTCTGGTCAGCGGTTTTCTGCCCGCCTTTTGCGACCGGATCGGGTTCTGGACCTTCGGCGGTGAAGGCGTGCGCTGGCTCGGCGCGCTGCTGTTTATCCTCGGTGGCGCGCTGCGGCTGTGGCCGGTGTTTATCCTGGGCCGGCGGTTCAGCGGGTTGGTGGCGATCCAGCCGGGGCATCGACTGGTCACTGACGGCATTTACACGCGGCTGCGCAATCCGAGCTATCTGGGTCTGGTGGTCAACGCCATGGGCTGGGCGCTGGCGTTTCGATCCAGCGTCGGGCTGGTTCTCGCGGCGCTGACGCTGATTCCGCTGATCGCCCGTATCCACTCGGAAGAGGCGCTGCTGCGCGGGCAATTTGGCGCGGAATATGAGGCTTATTGCGCGCGCAGCTGGCGGTTGTTGCCGGGCATCTATTGACCGCGTAGGAGCTGCCGAAGGCTGCGATCTTTTGATTTTGATTTTCAAAAGCAAGATCAAAAGATCGCAGCCTGCGGCAGCTCCTACCGGGACTGTGTTGTGTCAGGTTTTTTTCAGGCGCAGTTGGCCTTGGCTGTCGACGGCGACGCTCAGCGACTCATAACTGTCGAGGGTCGCGTGGCGGGTTTCGAGGGGATGCGGGTGCGTTGTGGTGATGATCATCAGCGCGGCGCCCGCCGCTTCAGCGGCCTGGATGCCAACGGTGGCGTCCTCGAAAATCAGGCAGTCGCGGGGATCAAGTCCAAGGCGTTTCGCCGCGAGACGATAGCCCGCCGGATCAGGTTTGCCGGCCGTCACATCTTCGGCCGTGATCAGCAGCGCAGGTTCGGCAATCCCCGCCGCTGCCATACGCCGCAACGCCAGATCCCGGGGCGCCGATGTCACCATCGCCCAACGCTCGGCAGGCAGGCTGTCGAGAAAGGCCACCGCCCCCGGTATGGGCACGATCCCGTCCACATCATCGATTTCCGCCTGCGCGATGAACGCCGCTTGCGCCTCGGCGTCCACCCCCGGCAGATTCAGGCGCCGGATGGTGTCGATGGCGCGGGCGCCGTGAATGGTCGGCAGGAACGTTTCGACGTCCACGCCATGGCGTTCGGCCCACGCGGCCCAGACCCGCTCGGCGGCGGCGATGGAATTGAGGACGGTGCCGTCCATGTCGAACAGGAACGCGCCGAACACGCGGTCGAAGACGTTATCGTGAGCAGACAAAAGGTCGCATCCTTTGACAAGACTGGGCGAATTGGCCGGGCAATGTAGCATTTTTGCCCGGCGATTCGACCCGTTGACTCAGTGCAGGCGCGAGGCCTTGGACTTGAACGCGCTTTCCACGCAGTCAATCAACTGACCAATGGCCCACGGTTTTTTGATGAACGCTACCGGGTGTTTGACCCCCGACGTCTCCGGGGTTTCATAACCGGACATGACCATGACCGGCTTGTCCGGCCAGCGCTCGCCGACCAGATTGGCCAACCCGGCGCCGTTGATTTCGCCGGGCATGGTGATGTCGGTGAGCAGCAAGGCCACTTCCGGCGCATGCTCTTCCAGATACAGCTTGGCGTCATCCGCGCTGGTGCGCGGCTCGACCTTGAAACCTTCCTCCTGAAGAATTTCGCAGAGAAACTCCAGAATCAACGGATCGTCCTCAACCACCAGAATCAACCCGCCAGGAAGGTGCGCGCTCGGCGTCGGTGTTGGACTCATGAACTGGCACTCCCTGAATTACATTAACGACTTAGCGGCTCAAATCCGCTGCTTATCTGGTATGAGCAGCGCGCCCTGCATAAATTCATTTTTGATACAGGTCTTTTCTTAACAGTCGTCATTGGCCTTGGCTGACGGGCATTCGCCAGGCGGTTTTTGTGGTTAAAATGCCGGCCCTTTTGCTTGCCGACCGTGACTGATGAACCCTGAAGCCCTCGCCACCCTCCGCGCCCATCTGCTGCCAGCACTCGCTGCGGCACCGAGCGAAACCCGTCGCCTGTTTCATGGCCGCGGACGTTGCTGGCCGGGGTTGGAGCAACTGACGGTGGACTGGCTGCAAGGCGTGGTGCTGGTCGCGCTGTTCAAGGAACCGGCGCCGGAACAGCTCGAAGCGCTCAAGCACTTGCTGCTCGACATCAGCACCTCGGCCGAGTGGCAACAGTCCGGCGCGCACACTTTGTTGCTGCAACATCGGTATTTGCCGCAGAGCACCGCCGAATGGCTACTGGGGGATGAGATCGACGAGATGAGCATCGTCGAGGGCGGCTTGCAGTACCGCGTCGATCTGGGCCGCAAGCAGAACGCCGGGCTGTTTCTCGACATGCGTTACGGGCGCAACTGGGTACGCGAGCAGGCCGCGGGCAAACGGGTACTGAATCTGTTCGCCTACACCTGCGGTTTTTCCGTGGCGGCGATCGAGGGTGGCGCCAGCCATGTGGTCAACCTCGACATGTCCCGCGCGGCCCTGAGCCGGGGCCGCGACAATCACCGGCTGAACGGGCATGACCTGAGCAAGGTGAGTTTTCTCGGCCACGACCTGTTCAAGTCCTGGGGCAAGGTGATCAACAGCGGCCCGTACGACCTGGTGATCATCGACCCGCCCTCGTTTCAGAAAGGCAGTTTTCTGCTGACCAAGGATTACCAGCGGGTGCTGCGCCGCTTGCCGGAACTGCTGACGGCGCAAGGCACGGTGCTGGCGTGCATGAATGATCCGTCGTTTGGCGCGGACTTTCTGATTGATGGCGTGACCCGGGAAGCGCCGAGTCTGCGCTTCGAACAGCGGCTGGAGAATCCGCCGGAGTTTCCGGATATTGATCCGCAGAGCGGCCTTAAAGCCTTGGTCTTCAAACGCTTCGACTGACGCAGCGCAAATCCCCTGTAGGAGTGAGCCTGCTCGCGATAGCAGTGGATCAGTCAACATTTTCATCAACTGACACACCGTTATCGCGAGCGGGCTCACTCCCACAGGGGGATTTGTGGTGGGTCAGGCAGTCGGCGGACGCAACACCAGCGCAAACAACTCGCCATGCCCGTTCACATTGAGCTTGTGATAGAGATTGCGCCGATGCACCTTCACCGTCTCCGGCGAAATGCCCATCTGCTGGGCGATGGCTTTGCTGGAGAAGCCCTGCAGGATCAGCCGCGCAGTGTCGACTTCACGGGTGGTCAGGCGCGCATCGAAGCGGTCGAGCAGCGTCGCCAGATCCCCCACTACCGGTTCGGCGCCCGGCCCTTGCGGCGGCAACAACTGCACATGGCGGCGCATCGCGGCCAGTACCCAGTCGCGCACACACAGCAAGCGGCCCTGCTCCGCCAGATCGAACGCCGTCGAGCGTCCCAGTGACAGGCCGAGCACGCCGCCCTCGACGTTGATCATGAACTGCAACTCGTCCTCGCCCACCACCGAGCGAAAGTAGCTCTGGTAATACTCGCTGTGCAGAAACTGGTCCGGCGCCACCGAAGCCAGGCTGTGCAGGCCGTCGGTAATACCGGTCGAGGCGGTTTGCCAGAACGGGTCGAGCAGGTACATCCCGGCGCAGTAGCTGGCCAGTTCTTCCTGCTCGTCGGCGCGGCCCTTGCTGTCGAAATCGATCAGCAATCGCGGCGCCTGTCCCGCCTGCATCAGCGCCACCAGCGCGTTGTCCAGCGGCACCAGCAGCCGCAACGTGTCCACCAGCGCCCGCCAGAATCCGTCCTGCCCGACCGTGGCAAAGACCCGCGCCAGACTTTGATGCACCGGCAACTCCTGCAACAACGCGTCCACGCACTACCCCTTTTGAGTAACCCATGATGGGAATGGGTCGGGGGTGACCGGCCCGATAGGCTGAGCACTCCCGATCATCACCGGCCTGCCGCAGGCCAGGAGTGCCGCATCATGCGTTGTCACCGTGGCTATATCAACTTGGGTCTGCTCGCCTGCATCGGCGTTGCCTGCGCCGCCAATGCCGCCGACGCACCGAGCGTGCATGTCTACAACTGGTACGACTACATCGGCCCCAACACCCTGGCTGACTTCAAGCGCGACAGTGGTATTCAACCGGTTTACGACACCTTCGACAGCGCCGAAGTGCTCGAAGGCAAACTGATGACCAGCCGCAGCGGTTACGACGTGGTGGTGGCGAGCAACTTCAGCCTGCCGACGCTGATCAAGGCCGGCGCCCTCGCCCCGCTGCCGCGCGATCAACTGCCGGGCTGGAAGAATCTGGACAGCGATCTGCTGAGCAAACTGGCCAACAACGACCCCGGCAATCAATACGCCGTGCCTTACCTGTGGGGCACCAACGGCATCGGCTACAACGTCGACAAGGTGCGCGCCGCGCTGGGCGACAAGGCGCCGGTGGATTCGTGGGACCTGGTGTTCAAGGAAGAGAACCTCGCCAAGCTCGGTCAGTGTGGGGTGGCGATGCTTGATTCGCCGTCGGAAATGCTCCCGGTGGCCCTGCACTACCTCGGACTGCCGCCCAACAGCACCCACCCCGAGGACTACCAGAAAGCCGAAGCGCTGCTGCTCAAGCTGCGCCCGCACATTGCCTACTTCAACTCGTCGAAATTCATCAGTGACCTGTCCAACGGCAACATCTGCGTGGCGGTAGGCTGGTCCGGCGCGATGCTCGAGGCCAAGACCAACGCCGAGCAAGCCAACAACGGCGTGAAGATCGCCTACAGCCTGCCCAAGGAGGGCGCGCCGGTGTGGTTCGACACGCTGGTGCTGCTCAAGGACGCGCCGAACCGCGCCCAAGGCCTGGCATTCATCGACTACCTGCTGCGCCCGGAAGTGATCGCGCCGGTCAGTGATCACCTGTCGTATCCAAACGGCAATCGTGCCGCGACGCCACTGGTCGCCGAGGCCACTCGCGATAACCCGGCGGTGTACCCGTCCGCAGCGGCGATGGCCACCCTGTACACCCTTGAACCGCTGCCCAAAGCCACCGAACGGGTGCGCACGCGGGTGTGGAGCAAGGTCAAGAACGGCCAGTAACCCCAAAACATCTCCCCTGTAGGAGTGAGCCTGCTCGCGATGGCGTCTTTGAATTCAACATGTTTGTTGACTGGCTCACCGCAATCGCGAGCAGGCTCACTCCTACAAGGTCCGTGTGTCCTTCAGATTTTTACAGAGAGACAAAACATGAAGCCCCGTGCCCGTGACCTCAACATCCGCATCGGCCAGTTGCAACCCGGCCCGCTCAACGCCATCACCGACGTCCCCGGCGTGCGCGTCGGCCACAGTAATGTGCGTGGACGCAGCCCGGCCGGACGCGACATCTGCACCGGCGTCACCGTGATTGAACCTCGTCGCGGCTCGACCAACCAGCAACCGTGTTTCGCCGGGGTGCATGTGCTCAATGGCAATGGCGATGCCACCGGCCTAGAGTGGATTCGCGAAGCCGGGCTGCTGACCAGTCCCATCGCCTTCACCAACACCCACAGCCTCGGCGTGGTGCGCGATGCGTTGATCGCCCTGGATCGCCAGCAGCAACCGGACGATGGGCGTCTCTACTGGAACATGCCGGTGGTACTGGAGACCTTCGACGGCCTGCTCAACGACATCAACGGTTTTCACGTCAAGCCGGAGCACGTCGCCGAGGCGCTGCATGACGCGCATGACGGCGCCGTCGAAGAAGGCGCGGTGGGCGGTGGCAGCGGCATGATCTGCCATGAATTCAAGGGCGGGATTGGCACCGCATCACGCCGGTTGAACAGCGCGCAGGGCGGCTGGACGGTGGGCGCGATTGTCCAGGCCAACCACGGCATTCGCAGCGAGTTGCGGGTCGACGGTTATCCGGTGGGGCGTTACATGGAACAGGTGGATTCGCCGTTCCTGCGCGCGGCCCTGCCGCACCCGGGCATGGGCTCGATCGTGGTCTGCCTGGCCACCGATGCACCGCTGCTGCCGCACCAATGCGTTCGTCTGGCACAACGGGCCAGCCTCGGTCTGGCACGCAGCGGCGGCGGCAACGAAGACCACAGCGGCGACATCTTCATCGCCTTCGCCACCGGCAACGAGCACGTACCGCCGGCGGCGTATGAAGGCAAAGGCGCGTCCACCTGCGACGGCTTGCGCATGGTCAACAATGACCACATCAGCGAGTTGTTCCTCGCCGCCACCGAAGCCGTGGAAGAAGCGATCATCAACGCCCTGCTCGCCAGCGACAGCACCGCCGGCAACGGGCACTCGGTGCCGGGACTGGATAAAGAAACATTGCTCGCCGCCCTCGCCAAGGCCGGTTGGCCCGGCGCGCGCTGACACCACAAAAACCTGTAGGAGCTGCGGCACGCTGCGATCTTTTGATCTTGCTTTGAAAAATCGAAAGATCGCAGCGTGCCGCAGCGCCTACAGGGGGGGGCAACTGACCAGAGCGGTGCTCAACGACCACTTCTCCCCCCGTGCGGCGCGGTATCAGGATTTCGACACGCGGTACTTGAGTCGGCCCCTGCGCATTCCCATGATGAAGGTACGCAGTCGTTTCTCTCCTGAGCGTCTGCGTAGGGACGGGTGTTCTGAATCTCAAATCAAGCCTGTTCCCTGTTTCATGCGCAGCTTGAGCCTCGAGGGCTCTACTTCTCCCCATCAAAGAGCCTTGAGGCTCTTTTTTTGTCTGTTTTCTGCGTCGGGCTCAGTGCAGCGTCAGGCGTTGGCGGACGAATTCTTCAACGTGGCGGGTGGCCTGATCCAGATGCCGATCGCGCTGTTTCTCGGCATCGAGCATCGCGCGCTTGCCGTTTTTCTGCAGCAGGTAGGTGTGGATCTGCTGCACTTCCAGCGAACGGTAGATCGGCGTGGTGTCGATGAAACCGCGCAAGCCGTTGCTGCGGTAATGCCGGGTGCTCATCAGCACTTGAGTTTCGCGAGCGCCAATCACCTCGAAGCCCAGCGCCTCGAAGTACGGCACCTTGCCGACGCTGCAGGTCAGCTCGGCGTGCGGATAACGGCTGACCATCTCGCCAATCATCGACCGCGCCACGCCCTGGCGCCGATAGCCTTCGCGCACCGCCATGTAGGCGACGCTGCACGCTTCCCAGTCGCCCTGCACCGGCAGGTACAAAAGGAAACCGGTGACCCGCTCCGGATCGTCCTCGGCAGTCGCCACCAGCAATTCCACCTCGGTGCCCTTCTCGCCGTTCAACGCTTCCAGATACAGGTGCACCTCATAGCCGACCGCGTACTGATAGACGTTGTACAGCAGGTTGCTCGGGCCGAGACCGACCGCGCTGATGTCGGTCAGGTAATCGACGACCAGTTGCAGAATCTGGCTGTTGACGCTTTCGGGGCATGGGGATTTGTAGTGGGTGATGCGGGGCATGGCGGGTGAACTCCGGCGGAAAACCGCGACATCATACCGTGTCCCGAGGCCTGTTCTGCGTAGGAGCTGCCGCAGGCTGCGATCTTTTGATCTTGCTTGTAAAAATCAAAAGATCGCAGCCTGCGACAGCTCCTGCAGGAAAGCCGGAAGCAGTCCTGAAGAAAATTTCATCTGCCAGGGATCGGATCTTTCGCCGATTTGGCGTCCAATTCTTCAGCTGCGTTCACGTTTCTACGCAGGCCTTGAGGAGTTCTCATGAACGTTTTGCGTTCTCTGTTCAAATGCCGGCAAGCCTTGTTGCTGGTGCCGTTGACCCTGGCCGCGCTGGCCAGTACACCGGTGTTCGCCCAACCCCCGGTTTACATTCAGCAGGCCCCCCCGCCGATGCGCATGGAAGTGATGCCTGGGCCGCGTCCCGGTTATGTCTGGGATCAGGGTCACTGGCGCTGGGAAGGACGCGGCTATGTATGGATGCCCGGCCACTGGCAACCGGTGAGGCACGGCGCGCACTGGCGACCAGGCCACTGGCAGCCGCGCGGGCCTAACTGGTACTGGGTCGAAGGTCACTGGGCGCGTTGAGTCCGATCCGCCTGCACACTTCATCTATCGGGAACACCACCATGTCGCGAACCTTGAAAACCCTGCTCGCCGCCTCTCTGGTCGCGATCACCCTGTCAGGCTGCATTGTCGAACCGGTCCGGCCGCATCGGCCACCGCCACCGGTTGAAGTCGTGCCGGTCATGCCTGCACCCGGCTACCACTGGGTCGCCGGCCACTACCGCTGGGATGGCCGTGAGTGGCGCTGGGCACCGGGACACTGGCGCGCGTATTGATTGCCAACGGTGGCGTCACTGCTGTGGCGCCACCACCTTGAACTTGATGTCGATTTCGTTGGACACCACGGAGTCGGCCCACTCCCCTGCCCCGAGCGCAAAATCATCGCGCTTGAGCACCAACTCACCGTCGAAAATGCCGATGGCGTTGTTCGGTTTCAGTTGCACTGGCACCTGAACGTCCCGGGTCGTGCCTTTGACGGTGAGCCGGCCGGTGAGCAGATAGCGGTTTGGCTCGATCTGGCTAAAACCGGTCGACTCGAATACGGCAACGGGAAATCTTTGAGTGTCGAACCACGCCGGCTTCACCAGTTCGGTGTTGGCGTCTTCGCTGCCGGCATCGATGCTGTTGAGATCGATGCGCAAGGTGGTGCGGGCATTGGCGGGGTTACGGGTGTCGAAGTCCAGCGTCGCCTCGAACTTGCCAAAAGTGCCGTACACGCGCGAGCCCATCTGGTTGTACGTAAAGCTGATCTGGCTGGCCGCGGTATTGACGCGGGTGTACTCGACCGCCTGCGCCCCAGGCATCACGATCAGACAACAGGCAGACGCCAGCAACAATCGGATCGACATGGGATGCTCCGCGCAAGGCAGACCTTCGGGGGTGAGGATTGACTTAAGCAAACAATCAGGCAGGCCGCCAATCACACTGTTCGATCAGACCAGCCGCTCGATCTTCTGATGCTGCCAGACCAGTTTGTAATACAGGGTCTGCAACACCAGCATGCCCAGATACGCCACCGGAAACGCCATCCACACGCCCTGCAAGCCGTATTGCCCGTCCAGCCAGTAAGCCGCCGGCAACTGCACGCCGACCACGCAGACAATCGCGATCACCACTGGTACCAGCACCGTACCGCTGGCGCGCATGATGCCGCCAATGATTGCCTGGAAGCCGAACACCAGCAGGCTCCAGAGCATGATGTGCAGCAAGTGTTCGGCCATTGCCCGGGTCGAATCTTCGGTCAGGAACAACCCCAGCAGCCAGTGCGACAACAGGTACCCGAGCACAATCAAACCGCCAGTGAGGCAGACGTTGATCAACAGCCCGGTGCGCAGGATCGGCGCCATGCGCTGCAGTTGCCCGGCACCGATGGCCTGGGCGCCGAGGATCGACGCGGTGATTGCAATCGACAGCGCCGGAAACTGCACGTAGTTGACGATCTGCGTGACTGCGCCGTAGGCCGCCGTGGCCTGCGAGCCGTGCTGGTTGACCAGCGCCAGAATCACCAGCTCCGACAGCGACAACACAATCATCTGCACCCCGGTCGGCAGGCCGATGCGCAGCACCTTGCCGAGAATCGCCGTGTCCAGGCGCAGTGCGGCGAAGAACTCGCGGTCCGGTGCCAGCGGATGATGCTTGCGAATCAGCCGCCAGGCCAGCCACGCCATCGCCGACAGGTTGCCGGCCAGCCCGGCGAACGCCGCGCTCTGAATTCCCAGCTGCGGCAAGCCGAACCAGCCGCGAATCAACGCCGGCGTCAGCGCCAGCCCGACGCACGTCGACACCATCAATGCCAGCAACGGCGACAGCGTGTCACTCACCCCGCGCAGTAACTGCGTGAACAGCACAAACACCAGCATCGATGGCAGGATCCACATCATCACGTGCGCATACGCCACCGCATCGTCCAGCACATCCGCTGGCGTCCCCAACCCCTGCAATGCCTGTCGCGCAAACACGCTGCCGAGCACCGCCGCCAGTAAACCGATCACCACGCCCAGCAACAAGGTCGCCCCGGCAATTGCCTTGACCATGTGCGCCTCGCGCGCACCCCACGCCTGCCCGATCAACACCCCCGCGCCCGCCCCCAGCCCGATCACCAGCGCAATAAAGAAAAAGATGATCGGAAACATCCCCGACACCGCCGCCAGCGCCTGCGTGCCGAGCATCTGCCCGATGTAGATGCTGTTGACCGTACCCGACATCGATTGCAGGAAGTTGGACAGCACCATCGGCGCGAGGAACAGCAGATAGGTTTGCCAGAGGGGTTTGGTGGCGCTGGGGGTTTGCATTGAGGATCCGTCTCGGGGTGGGAGATGCGAGGGATATTACGCTAGATGGGCAGGTTAAAGGCGGTCGACATCGTGTGCGCTCACGGCTTAAATGGCGGCACTCTTATCCATGGAACACGCCAACCGATGATCCCTTTGCGAAATGCCCTGACCTGTTCACTGCTGGTTGTTTTCAGCCACCTGGCGTACGCCGCCGAAGCCCCTGCGCCCGCCAAATCGCTGCGCCCCTTGCTGACCACCCTGAACGAACGCCTGAACATCGGTGACCTCGTGGCCCTGACCAAATGGGACAGCGGCAAGCCGATTCAGGACAGCCCGCGCGAAGCCCAGGTCATCGCCAATGCCCGGACGCTGGCCAGTGAACGCAAGCTTGATCCCGAGGATGTGGCGCAGCTGATCGCCGCGCAAATGGAAGCCAATAAACTGGTGCAGTACGGACTGCTGGCGCAATGGCAGGCGGCAGGTCGCGCACCGGATACGCCGCGACCGGACCTGGCGAAACAGATTCGCCCGCAACTGGACGAGCTGCAAAGCCGCCTGCTGCAGCAGTACGCCGACTTCCTGCCCTATCGTCGCGACCCCGCATGCTCGGTCTGGCTGGCCAAGGCGCGTCAGGGGCTGACCCATGACGCCCTGCACGATCTGGCGCTTACCCGTGCCTCCGGCGAGTTGTGCATTCGGGCGGCGGGCCTCTGAACCGGGGGTTCTGGCACACATTGCTGGCGTCGATAGTCACCATCACGCCAATGAAGTTCTCATAAAAACTCCGCGGCGTAACATCGGCTCCAGACAAACCCACTACACCCCGGAGCACACGATCATGAAACGCCAAACCATCCTCGGCATCGCTTTCTCGGTTCTCGCAGTTAACGCTTTTGCAGCAACCCCCGCTCACACCCTGGTCGCTGAAGGCGGCTCGGACAAGTTGATTGAAAGCCGTCTGGCTGAAGGCGGCTCGGATCGTTTGCTGGAGCGTCGCGTTGCCGAAGGTGGTTCGGACCGCCTGCTGGAACGTCGCGTTGCCGAGGGTGGCTCGGATCGTCTGCTGGAACGTCGCGTTGCTGAAGGTGGTTCGGATCGCCTGCTGGAACGTCGCGTTGCCGAGGGTGGCTCGGATCGTTTGCAAGAACGTCGCGTTGCCGAAGGTGGATCGGATCGCCTGCTGGAACGTCGCGTTGCTGAAGGTGGTTCGGATCGTCTGATCGAAAGTCGCAACGCCTGAACCAAAGGTTCTACCGAAACAACACAAGCCCGGCCTGATCAGCCGGGCTTTTTTTCATCTCGATTCTTTTTGCAGTCGTGGTTCATTTCAACACGGGCCGTCAGAAATGCCGGTGCGGTAGCCACCTCGGATGAAAGGTCCGACAACGAGCAACCGAAGCGACTGACTGGCAGCCCGACGCTCATTGCGCATACCATGCGGCCACAACTCCAAAACAGAAATAGCCCGCCCATGCTCAAAGCCAGTCTGCGAAGCCACCTGACTCTCTGGTTTGCCGGTTTGTCCCTGCTGACACTGGTGAGCGTCGGCTTCTATGTCGGTCACATCGCCACCGAACAGATGAAACTGGCCAGCGGCAATGCGCTGCTCAATACCGCGCGTTCGGCCGCGACGTTGCTCGGTGACCAGTTACGCGAGCGCCAGTTGGAGGTTTACCTGCTGAGCCGCGCGCCACATCTGGAACGTGGCGACCTGGACAACCCGGCGATTCTCAAATCGATGCAACTGCGCACCCAGGCCCGTGCCGAGTATGCGTGGATGGGCGTGACCGATGCCGAAGGCAATGTGCATCAAGCGGTCAATAATTTGCTGGTTGGGCAATCGGTGCAGCCGCGGCCATGGTTCCAGGCTGGCCTGCGGGGTGAGTACACCGGAGATCCGCACGAAGCGGTGTTGTTGGCCAAGCTGTTGCCGGGTACGCCTGACGGCGAACCGCTGCGTTTCATCGACTTCGCCGCGCCTATCCGCAACGCCGACGGCCAGGTGATTGGCGTACTGGGGGCGCACGCGCACTGGAGTTGGGTGACGCGCATTGTCGAATCAGCAGCGTTCTCGCATAAAAATGCATCGCCGGATATCGAAGCGCTGATCATCGATCACGACGGTAAGGTGCTGTACCCGGAAGCGCTGATGGGCCAGCAACTGGCGGTGAATGATTCGAAAGCACCGGGCTGGTCGGTCGGTAACGGTTACCTGACCAGCATGGTCAGCGTGCCGACGCCGTCGAGTACCGCGCTGTCGTGGTCGATCGCCGTGCGCCAACCGCTGGACACCGCTCTGGAGCCAGCGCGCCTGCTGCTCTACAAGTTACTGCTGCTGGGGGTGCTCGCCGCAGTGGCGTTCGGTCTGGTGGCTTACTATCTGGCGCAATACCTGAGCCGGCCGATCGAACAACTGGCGCACTCGGCTCAACAGGTACAGAACAACCAACCGGGTGCGCACTTCCCGCTGCAGCACCCGGTGCTGGAAATCGCCCAGCTCGGTCAGTCGATCGACGCCATGACCCAGTCGCTGCTGGCCAAGGAACGTGAGTTGCAGGACGCCAACGCCTCACTGGAAGCCACCGTTGCCCAGCGCACCGCCGCGCTCATGCAGGCCAACGCCGAGCTTTTGAATCTGGCGACCCACGATGCCCTGACCGGCGTTTACAACCGCCGCCGGCTTGATGAAAAACTCAGTGAATACAGCCTGCTGTTCCGCCGCACCGGGCGCCCCTTTGCCCTGTTGCTGATCGACGCCGATCACTTCAAGCGCATCAACGACACCTACGGCCATGCCATTGGCGACGACGTGCTGCAGCAACTGGCGCAGATCATTCAGGTCAGCGTCCGCGCCACCGATTTCGTCGCCCGTTACGGCGGCGAGGAGTTCGCCGTGCTGCTGCCGGAAGTCGCCCAGCCTGATACACCAGAGGTGGTCGCGGAAAAAATCCGTGCCGCGGTGGCCCAAGCGCACTTCCCCAACATCGGGCAAATCACGGTAAGCATTGGCGTCGCTCTGGCCGACCCGGCGGACAACAGCCACACGATGTTGATCAAACGTGCCGACCAGCAGTTGTATCAGGCGAAAGCGGCAGGTCGTAATCAGGTGGCGTGATCAGCCCTTTTTCACCTCGCAGACTCCGTTGGCCCTGTTCTTCCCGGTGTACGAAACTGCCGGGGAGCCATCGGGATTGATGCTCAGCGAAATCGTCACTCCCGCGCCCCTGGCTTCGAAGTAGTTGTCATTGAATTTCTTCAACTTGCCCTCCTTGCCATTGATGTAGATCGGTCCGCCTTCATCGGCATGCACTTCGATCTTGCCCGGGCAGGTGGCGTTGACCAGCGGGATACCCGCGTGGGCGAGATTGGCAACGAGCACCAGCGGTGCAGCCAGGAATAGCGTTTTCATGGTCGACTCCAGACTTGGGTTGGTTTGAAGGTAGACCAGACGGCGCGGCATTCGCTCAATCCGGTAAACCGGCCGACGCCTTTTGCCGGGTAACAACTGAACGTTGGCGCGCCCTCTACCCGTATTTCTTGAGTCCCGCGACGCTTTATGCGTGCGGCTTCACATCCGGCAGGCGAGATGGTGATGCATGGGTTGTCCGGACAGGCATAGCAAA
This sequence comes from Pseudomonas sp. 86_A, assembly GCF_017491705.1. Classification (NCBI taxonomy): domain Bacteria; kingdom Pseudomonadati; phylum Pseudomonadota; class Gammaproteobacteria; order Pseudomonadales; family Pseudomonadaceae; genus Pseudomonas; species Pseudomonas sp. 86_A. The sequence continues at coordinate 97,735 of NZ_JAFGYS010000008.1, forward strand.
TCGGTTAGTTGGAGTACTGCTGCAGATACGCCAGCAAGTTATCGATCTTCTCCTCGTCACTCAGCCCCCAGAAAATCATCCGCGTACCCGGCACCACGCCTTTCGGGTCTTTCAGATACGCGGTCAGCGTCGCGCGATCCCAGGTCACGCCGGAGTTTTTCATCGCATCGGAATACACGTAGTTGGCCGAGGTCCCGGCCGCCCGGCCGATGATGCCGTTGAGTTGCGGGCCGAAACCCGGGCGCGCGTCCGGCCCCACCTGATGGCAGCCGCCGCACAGGCGCGGGAAGATCTTTTCGCCGGCTGCGGGATCGCCTGCGGCGCGGGCGGTTGAGCTGAACAGTACGGCGGTGGCGGTCAAAGCAAGTAGCAGTGAAACGGTGTTTTTCATCGGGCGATCCAAAGCGGTGTGATGCAGTTGAGGCAAGGCTAACACTTTGTGGCAAGGGCGCTGGCTCCCTCGCCACGGGTGTATTTCGCAGCAGGTGTTTTTTACAGGTAAGCAGCGATGACCTTTCTGACGGTGATCAATGCCTGGCGCAGGACATCCATCGGCACCGAACCCAACGCCAGCCGAATCGCATGCGGCACATGCGCCGACACCGCGAACGGCTCGGCCGTGGTGACGGAAATCTGCTCGTGCATCAACTCCACCACAATCTGATCGGCGCGCACGTCTTCCGGCAGCGGCAGCCACAGGAAGTAGGAGGATGGATGGCCGATGCAGGGCAGCCCTTGCAGCATCTCGGCGGCCAACAGTTGTCGGGCCTGGGCGTCGTGACGTTTTTGCTGCTCCAGCAGGCTGACGGTGCCGTCGTCGAGCCAGCCGCAAGCCAGCGCGGTCATCACGCCGGGGGTGTTCCAGGTGGTGGCGCGGATGATCCGCTCCAACGCCGGCACCTTGGGCAGCGGCGCCGCAATGAAACCGACGCGCAGGCCGGTAGCGATGTTCTTCGACAGTCCCGATACGTACACCGTGCGCTCCGGCGCCAGATCGACCAACGTACGCGGTGGGTTTTCCACCAGAAAGGCGTAGGCCGCGTCTTCGATGATTGTCAGATCATGCCGCCGGGCGAGTGCGACCAGTTGCTCACGTTGTTCTAGCGGCGTCACCCAACCCAACGGATTGTGCAGCGTCGGCATGCTGTACACGGCACGCACCGAACGGCTGCGGCAGAGCTTTTCCAGCGCCGCCAGATCCGGCCCGTGCTCACCGAGCGGGATCGCCACCACTTCCAGGTGCAATGCCTCGGCCAATACCTTGAACCCGGAATAGGTCAGCGCATCCGCCGCAATCACATCCCCGGGCTTGAGCAAGGCCATCAAACTCACCGCCAGCCCCTGCTGGGCGCCGTTGACGATCAGTATCTGCCCGGCATCCACCTGCACACCGCGATCGTGCAAGTGCCGTGCAATCGAGGCGCGCTCATGCTGGCGCCCGGCGTGGGGTTGATAACGCAGCAAAGCTTCCAGATCCCCCGACAGCGCCAGTTGGCGCAATGCACTGCGCAACAGATCGGCCTGACCGGGCAACGACGGGTAGTTGAAATTGAGGTCGATCATGCCGACCGCCACGTCCTTCTGATCGATGCCCTGCCCCGGCGACAACGAGGTTTCACGCACGAAGGTGCCGCGTCCGGTCTCGCCGCTGACCAGGCCCATGGCTTCGAGTTCGGCGTACACCCGCGACGCCGTCACCAGTGCCAATCCTTCCTTGGCCGCCAGCTCCCGGTGAGTGGGCAGGCGTGTTCCGGGTGCCAGACGTCCCGCGCGAATGTTCGCGGCATAAGCATCAACGAGGGTCTTGTAGCGCGAGCGCGGCATGTCGGATGTATCCATGACAATTATTTGATTGTCATGATTCTCGGCCCCAGGATTGCCTGAAAGCAACCCCACCTTTGGAGCATGACCTTGTATGGAACGGACTTCGAACCTGGTTAACCCTGGGCTGGAAAAAACCAGCGGCTGGATCAACGGTTTTATCGGCGTGGTGATCTTCAGCGGATCGCTACCGGCCACGCGTCTGGCGGTGCTGGAGTTCGATCCGGTGTTTCTCACGGTGTTGCGCGCAGCCATCGCCGGGGTGTGCGCGGTGGGCCTGTTGTGGCTGTTTCGCGAACGGCGTCCGGCACGCAATCAGTGGCTGTCGCTGCTGATCGTGGCGCTGGGCGTGGTGCTGGGCTTTCCGTTGCTGACGGCACTGGCACTGCAACATGTGACGTCGGCGCATTCGATTGTGTTTGTAGGATTACTGCCACTGGCGACGGCGATTTTCGGAGTCTTGCGCGGCGGCGAAAGACCGCGGCCGGTGTTCTGGATGTTCTCGGTTCTGGGCAGTGCGCTGGTGGTTGGCTACGCCCTGTCTCAGGGACTGACCGCCTCGCCCACCGGTGATTTGCTGATGCTCGCGGCGATTCTGGCCTGTGGCCTGGGTTATGCCGAAGGCGCGAAGCTGTCGCGAACCCTCGGCGGCTGGCAGGTGATCTGTTGGGCGCTGGTGTTATCGCTGCCAGTGATGGCCGCCGCAAGTCTGTGGCTGGCGCCCGCCTCGTTCAGCCGCATCAGCCTGTCGGCGTGGTTGTGCCTGGCTTACGTGGCGCTGTTCAGCATGCTGATCGGGTTTGTGTTCTGGTATCGCGGGCTGGCCCAGGGCGGGATTGCCGCCGTCGGACAGCTGCAGTTGCTGCAACCGTTTTTCGGCCTGGCGCTGGCGGCGACACTGCTGCACGAACACGTCAGTCTCGGCATGCTGGCGGTGACCCTGGGTGTGATTCTGTGTGTGGCCGGGGCGAAGCACTTCGCCCGATAAACCTCAGCTATCGACCTTCCATTCCCGCGGGCTGAGTCCGGTCTTGCGACGAAAGGCCCGGGCCAGGGCCGAAGGGCTTTCATAACCGACCTCTTGCGCGATCAGTGCAATCGGCCGGCCTTCGCGCAGACGTTTCTGCGCCAGGCTGATGCGCCAGCTCACCAGATAGTCGGCCGGCGACTGCCCGACAACGCGACGAAACTGCTCGGCGAATCCGGCGCGAGACTGGTTGGCGGCAGTCGCCAGATCCGCCACGCGCCAGGCTTTGGCCGGCTGCTCGTGCATCAGGGTCAAGGCGCGGGACAAGCGCGGATCGGCCAGCCCGGCCATCATCCCCGGTTGCTGAACACGGCTGCTGATCAAGTGCCGCAACAGCAGGATCACCAGCAATTCGAACAGCCGATCCATCACCGCCATGCGCCCGCAATGACCGTCAAAGGCTTCTCTGAACAGCCAATTCAGGGTGTTGCCCATCTCCGGCACTTCAGTGAGTTTGAGCACCAGGTAATCCGGCAGTGCTGCCGCCAGTGCATTGCCCGAGCCACCGTCAAACGACAGCGTAGCGCAGACCAGTTGCGCGCCCATGGCCTCGTCGGCGGACATCCGGTGCGTGAAGGGTCTGGGGAAGAAAATCAGCGAGGGCTCGACGATGCGGATCTCGCGTTCATTGCCCGGTTTGAGCAGCAATTCGCCGGCCTGCAACAGGTGCACATGCCCCACCGGTTCGTCCTTGTGCAGACCGAGGCCGCAGAAACTGCCGCTGTGAAAGGTACCGGCGTTCACGCCGAAATGGCTGAGCAGCGTGGAAAGGCGATCCATGGACGACTCCCGGAGCATATTTGGACGATCTGTCGCATATCCTCGACGATCTGCTGCCAAAGCACCAGCCGTGCTGAATAGCATGACCTCCATCCCCGGCGCACTTCGCACCGGACTTCTGGAGAGTCACCATGAGCCGCATCCCTGCCATCAGCCTTGAAAACGCCACCGACGCCAGCCGCCCGATTCTGGAAGGCGTGAAGAAAAAAATCGGCTTCCTGCCCAATGTCTTCACCACCCTGGCCAAAGCCCCGGTGGCCCTGGAAGCCTACGTGCAAGCCTCGGCGATCCTCGGCAAGACCTCGCTGAGCGCCAAGGAAAAAGAAGCGGTGTATCTCGCCACGTCCCAGGTCAACGGCTGCGATTATTGCCTGGCGGCGCACAGCCTGTTTGCCAGCAAGGCCGGACTCTCGGCACAGGACATCGGCGCGGCGCGTCAGGGTGAACTGAATGCCTATGCCGCCCTCGCCCGGCAGTTGACGCAAAGCCGCGGGCACCTGAGCGATGAGCAGATCGCCGCCGCTCGTGCTGCCGGTATCGACGACAGTAAGATCATCGAGGTGATTGCCTTGGTCGCCGTGCAGTCGCTGACCAATTACCTGAACAACGCGGCCTTGACCGACATCGACTTCCCGGCCATTGATTGAACGCGAAAAACTGTGAAAGCGGGCTTGCTCGCGAAAGCGCTGGGTCAGTCAACTGGTGTGTTGGATGACCCTCCGCCTTCGCGAGCAGGCTCGCTCCCACTATTGGTTAGTGATGCTCGACGCCGGCGCGTTTCAGCAGCTTCTTGCAGCGCTCGGACAGATGAAAAACCTGCAACACCTTCCCTGCCTTTGCGTAACGCTCACGCAATGTCTTCAACGCGGCAATCGCCGAATAATCGACAAAGCTCAGATGCCGGCAATCCAGCGTCACTTTCGCCGGGTCATTGGCCGGGTCGAACTGGTTGAGGAACGGCGTGGTCGAGGCGAAAAACAGTGTGCCGTGCAGGCGGTAGAGCTTGCTGCCATCGGCCTCCAGATGCTCGTCGGCGTACAACTCGCGGGCCTGCTGCCAGGCGAAGTTCAGCGCGGCGATGATGATCCCGCACAGTACGGCGGTGGCCAGGTCGGTGAACACGGTGATGGTGGTGACCGCGATGATCACCAGCACATCGTTGAGCGGCACTTTGTTCAACACCCGCAACGAGGCCCAGGCGAAGGTCTGCTGCGAGACCACGAACATCACGCCCACCAGCGCCGCCAGCGGAATGCGCTCGATCAGCGGCGACAGGAACAGGATGAACAACAGAATCAGCCCCCCCGCCACCACCCCGGACAAGCGCCCGCGTCCGCCAGAGCTGAGGTTGATCACGGTCTGGCCGATCATCGCGCACCCGCCCATGCCGCCGAACGCGCCGGAGACCATGTTCGCCGCGCCCAGGGCCACGCACTCGCGATCCGGGTAACCACGGGTTTCGGTGATTTCGTCGGTGAGGTTCAGCGTCAGCAGGGTTTCCAGCAGGCCGACCAGCGCCATCAGAATCGCGTACGGCGCGATGATGCGCAGGGTCTCCAGGTTCCACGGGAGGTCCGGCAACGCGAAGCTCGGCAGACCGCCGGCGATGTGCGCCATGTCGCCAAGGGTGCGGGTCGGCAGGCCGAACAGGTAGACCAACAGCCCCACGCCGAGGATCGCCACCAGCGCCGGCGGCACCGCGCGGGTCAGGCGCGGCAGGAGGTAGACGATGGCCATGGTCAGCAACACCAGCCCGGCCATCAGGTACAGCGGCGTGCCGCTGAGCCAGTGTTCGCCACTCTTGAAATGCTCCAGTTGCGCCAGCGCAATGATGATCGCCAGGCCGTTGACGAAGCCAAGCATCACCGGGTGCGGCACCATGCGCACCAGTTTGCCCAGGCGCAGCAGCCCGAACGCCATCATGATCAGACCGCCCAGCAACACCGTCGCCAACAGGTACTGCACACCGTGCTGCACCACCAGCGCGACGATGACCACCGCCATCGAACCTGCCGCGCCGGAGACCATCCCCGGCCGCCCGCCGAACAACGCGGTCAACGTACAAATGATGAACGCGCCGTACAGGCCCATCAGTGGATTGAGGTGGGCCACCAGCGCGAACGCAATGCATTCGGGCAACAGGGCAAACGAGGTGGTGAGTCCGGCCAGGACATCGGCGCGCAGACGTTGTGATTTCATGGCTTACCTGACTGGCGGCCGACGAGTGTGGCCGCGGATGTTCGCGAAAATGAGGGGTGCGGATGTTACGGAATAGTTCGCAAGCGGGCCAGTGATCGCTGACACCCGTCGACGCGCGATTTATGCTGACGCGCTTCTGCTTCCATCGAGTACGACCATGACTGCATTGCTGAGTGCCCGTGACGTTTGCCAGCGCCTGCGCGAGGCTGCTTTGGGTGTGCGGGCGTTCAACCGAAGCCAGACGCCCGGTGACGCCGGACTGGTTGCGGTGGATATCGAAGGCTGGCGCCTGTTGCTGGATATTGAAGATGGGCGATTGCATCACTGTGAACACTGCCGCTGCGCGCAGGGTCGCGAATGGCATTTCAACGCCCGCTATGGCACTGATCCGGTCAACCTGCTGAGCACTTGGGAGCTGGCACAGATCGAGAACCTGCTGAGGCCAGACCGGCTAGAGGCAGGCTGATCACTGCATGGGCGAAGACGGTTGCCCGATGCTGGCACTCTGCCCATAATTCGCCCCCCCCTTTTATTCCTCACGCAAGGAAACGCCGTGAACAAGTCTTTGTTGTTGATCCCGATGCTGGCCGTGCTGCTGCAAGGGTGTGGCATGACCATGACCCGCTATGAGCCGAGCTACGAAAACGTCCAGAAGCTCAAGCAAACGCCACCCCTGCATGCGATCAGCAATCCGCAAGTGAGTGCCGAGTCCGGCGAAGGGTCGCTGATGGTGCGGGCCAACCCGGTGCGCTCGCCGTCCGGCAGCATTCCGGCGCACATTCAGGACGCGATCACCGAAGAGCTGCGCAAGGCCGGCCTGCTTGATCCGCAAGCCCAGCGTCAGCTGAAAGTGCTGGTGGTGAAGAACAACCTGTCGGCCGGCATGGGCACCGGCGATGGCCAGCTTGCTGCACGCTTCACGCTGCTCAATGGCCAGAACGTGGTCTACGACGCGACCAAGAATGTCAGCAGCCAGTGGAGCAGCAGCTTCTTCGGTTTCATTGCGATTCCGAATGCGGTCAACGCCTACAACCCGATGCTGCGCGATTTGCTGAAGGAACTGTACAGCGATCCTCAGTTCATCCAGGCCCTGAAATAAGGCCAAAAAAAGAGCCGCAATTGCGGCTCTTTTTTTGGCATCACGCCCGTGGAGTACGGGTGTCGAGCGCCGAGTATTTCAGGTTGTTGTTGTCGATCATTTGCTTGAGCAGCGCATTGACCTGACGGGCGAACGTGTCGTTGACGGCCGCCTTCGGGGTATTGCCCATCAGCGGAATGAACCAGATACCGATCCAGGTACCGACCGCATCATGATTACTCGCGGTAGTGAGGGCCTGGCCTGTGCCATCCACGGCTTCGAGGCTCATGGTGTATTGGTCGGTGCCGTACGCCGGGATCACACCCAGGCTGAAACCACTGATGAAGCCCAGCACCATCGAACCGGCATTCGGCGGATGGTTGTACATTTTCAGACGCAGGCTGTAGTCGCCCGGTTGCTTCTGGAACTCGTCCAGCGTGACACGGCCGAACAGGCCCGAATCGGTCAGAATCTTTTGCAGCTCAGGCTTGAGCTGGTCACGGGCCTGCGGCACTTCTACGGCCGAAGCGCTTTTTGGCTCGCCCTGATAGAAATCGAAGTCCACATAGACATTGGGTTTGTTGGCGTAGCTGGCCATCGATGGCAGTTTGACCGGCGCCACTTCGTCTTTGGTGAAACTGGCACAGCCACCGAGCGCAAGCACCAGGCCCAGCGCCAGGATTTTCCCGAATTGCATGTTGTCTTCCCTATGTGAACCCAGCCAAATGATGTCAAAGAGCCTCCATTGCAGAGGCCGGGCGGATTCTAGAGAGAGCTGTCGGTCGAGGAAAGGCTGAATCGGAAAATTTACATAAAAAGTCAGTCAGCCTGCCGCAAGTCGAGGTTGTAGGTGAAGTAACCCGTATCACGCACATAACCCAGCGACTCGTACAACGCCTGCGCCGTGAGGTTGTCAGTGGCGGTTTCCAGCACCAGGCCTTTGGCGCCGGTCTGCAGCGCGAAGTCCCGCGCGCAGTTCATCAGCGACCGCCCGACGCCACGACCACGGGCAGCGGGCGCGGTGAACAAATCGCTGAGCAGCCAGGTGCGGCGGGCATCGATCGAGGAAAACGTCGGGTACAACTGCACAAAGCCCAGAGCGTCGCCGTTTTCATCCTGCGCGAGGAAAATCGCCGATTCGTCCCTTGCCATGCGCTCGGCGATGAACGCACGCGATTGCGCCAGATTCGACGGCTGCTGATAAAAACCACGATACGCGTCGAACAAACTTGCCACGGCCTCCAACTCAGCGGTGGTGGCGCGCAGTACCTGAACGGTCATATCCCCTCCCCGTCATACAAATGATCGATCCAGCATAGCGCTGGCCGAGGAGTTAGCTGGCCTCTTCGCTATATAGTTTTGTATATTGCGAAACCGAATTCGCCAGAACCCGCCCCATGCCATGCATTCACATCGTGTTCCCATGAGCGCCATCCGCGTGCGCAACGAGCAGTTGATTCTCGCCGCTGCCAGCGAAGAGTTTGCCGCCCGTGGCTTCGACGCCACCCAGACGCGCGATATCGCCGCCCGCGCCGGCGTCCCCAAGGCCAACCTGTATTACTACTTCCAGACCAAGGAAAACCTGTACTCGAAAGTCCTGCTGGGGTTCGTCGAACCGCTGCTGGAAGCTTCGGCAGCGCTGCGCGAAAGCGACGATCCGCTGATCGGCCTGCGCGCCTACGTCGCCGCACGAATCCGCATCGCCCGCGAACATCCGGCGATTGCCAAGGTGTTCAGCGGCGAACTGCTGCTCGGCGGCCGCCAGTTGCCAGGCGAATGCCGCGACCTGCTGCACGCCGAAGCCCGGCGCAACGTCGACTGCCTGCGCAGTTGGATCGAGCGCGGCTTGCTGGCCCCGGTAGACCCGGAGCACCTGATGCTGTTCATCTGGTCGGCGACCCGCACCTACACCAACATCGGCTGGCAAATGGGCTGCATCACCGGACGCCCGGTGCCGCAGGATGAGGACTATCAGACCGCGGCAGAGACGATTACGCGGATGGTGCTGGAGGGGGTGGTGCCACCGCGCACCGGGGAGATTCGTGGGGTCTTGTTTGCGACTTGACGTGTGAGGGCTGTTTCGTATCAAGGCGCTAGCAAGCACGCTCCCACAGGTAATGCTGTTCACTTAAGCCCGACACTGTGACTGTGGCGAGGGAGCTTGCTCCCGCTGGACTGCGTAGCAGTCCCTCTTTTGGGACCGCTTCGCGGCCCAGCGAAGTGAGCAGCATTACGCTCCCACAGGGCACTTATGCTGGACATCGGAATCTGTGAACACCCTCGCTCCCACAGGGGTATTCGCTGGCTTTAGAGAACGATCTCGGCTGCGGGGTTGATGTCGATGCGGCCGGTGGCCCCCGTCAAGTGCGCCAGGTCCTTGTTGTGTTCGGCGATGATGTCTTCGGCGCTCATGTTGCCGTTGTCGAGGGTGGAATGGGCGTCCGCGGCCAGCACCACGTCGTAGCCCAGTTCATGCGCCTTGCGCACGGTGGCGTTGACGCAGTAGTCGGTTTGCAGGCCGCAGATGATCAGGCGCTCGAAGTCTTCGCTGGGCAGCAGTTTGCCCAGGTCGGTCTGGTAGAACGAATCCGGGGTGGTTTTGCGTACACGCAGATCTTTTGCTTCAGTCAGCAGGCCTTCGGCCAGTTGCCAGCCTTCGGTACCGTGGGCCAGCGGGCTGCCCGTTTCTTCATGCTGAATCAGCACCACCGGCACGCCAGCCTTTCGCGCGCGCGTGCTGAGCTGGTTGATGGTGGCGATGACGCGTTGGATGTCGAAGCACTGGTACTGGCCGGAGCAGAGAACCTGCTGGACGTCGATGATCAGCAATGCGCTAGACATGATGAGCCTTCCTTGATCGATCCTTGAGACAGGGGCGGACCTGCGCCCGCCCCCCTTTACGCTGCTCAATACCCCAATGACAACCCGGTGTTGCGCCGAGGATCGTTGGCGCCGTAGAAGCGGTTCTTGCCCACCGGCTTACCGCCCAGCGACGGCGCGCCGACCAGGATCGCCGCGATGTGGTTGGCGTCCTGCGGCCCGGCAAACTTGTGGCCCCAGCTCTCGAGAATTTTCTTCGTATCGGGGCTGGCGGCGAAGTCTTCGAGGTTGGTTTCCTCCGGCATCCATTGCTGGTGGAAGCGTGGCGCGTCGACCGCTTCCTGCAGGCCCATGCCGTAGTCGATGACGTTGAGCATGGTCAGCAAGGTCGCGGTGATGATCCGGCTGCCCCCCGGCGTGCCCACCACCATCACCACGTTGCCGTCCTTGGTAACGATGGTCGGGCTCATCGACGACAGCGGGGTTTTGCCCGGGGCGATGGCGTTGGCCTCACCCTGTACCAGACCGTACATGTTCGGCACGCCAACCTTGGAGGTGAAGTCGTCCATCTCGTCGTTGAGGATCACCCCGGTCTTGCTCGCCATCACGCCGGCACCGAACCAGTCGTTGAGGGTGTAGGTCACCGACACCGCGTTGCCCCACTTGTCGACGATCGAGTAATGCGTGGTGTTGTTGCCTTCATGTGGCGCAACGCCGGGTTTCAGCTCGGCGGAGATGCCGGCCTTCTGTGGCTGGATCGCGTTGCGCAGCGTGGTCGCGTAGTTCTTGTCCAGCAGGTGCTCGATCGGGTTCTTGACGAAATCCGGGTCGCCCAGATAGCTGTTGCGGTCCACGTAGGCGTGGCGCATCGCTTCGATCTGGTAGTGCATGCCCTGAGCCGAATGGAAGCCCAGATCCTTCATCGGATAACCTTCAAGGATGTTCATGATCTCGCAGATCACCACCCCGCCGGAGCTTGGCGGTGGCGCCGAGACCACGTGGTAGCCACGGTAGTCGCACTCCACTGGGGCCAGTTCGCGGGTCTTGTATTTGTCGAGGTCGGCCTGGGTGATGATGCCCTTGTTGGCCTGACTGGAGGTGACGATGGCGTCAGCGACCCAGCCTTTATAGAAGCCGTCGGCGCCCTTGTCCGAGATGGTGCGCAGGGTTTTCGCCAGGTCCTTCTGCACCAGTTTCTGCCCGACCTGCAGCGGTTCGCCGTTGTGCAGGAAGATCGCCCCGGAATCACGCATGTCCTTCTTGAACACATCGGTGGCGTAGTCCAGCAGATCGACGTCGCCCTGCTCCAGTTCGAAACCGTCTTCAGCCAGTTTGATCGCCGGCGCGATCATCTCCTTGCGCGGCTTGGTACCGTACTTTTTCAGCGCCAGCTCCATGCCCGACACGGTGCCCGGCACTGCCACGGCGAGATGGCCACGGGTGCTCAGGTCCGGGACGACATTGCCATCCTTGTCCAGGTACATGTTGGCTGTTGCCGCCAAGGGTGCTTTTTCGCGGAAGTCGAGGAAGGTCTTGCGCCCGTCCGCCAGTTGAATGGTCATGAAACCGCCACCCCCCAGGTTCCCGGCCGCGGGATACACCACCGCCAGCGCATAGCCCACGGCCACCGCGGCATCCACCGCGTTACCGCCGCTTTTCAACACATCCACGCCGACGTGGGAAGCCAGATGTTGGGCGGTGACCACCATGCCGTTTTCGGCGGCCACCGGCGCCACCGACGCGGCATGGGCCATGAGGCAGCTCAGTGCCAGTGACGTCGCAATCAGCGTTTTGGCCAAAGGTTCGTACTTCATGAGTCGATCTCTTTTTTTGTTTTCAGGGTCTGTGCAAAACAGAGGGGGAACGCTTCAAAAGCAACAAGCAGTATGGTCGCTATTGCGATTTGCGCCTCCCGGATCAGGCAGTATGCTGGGCGCTCTCGCCGTGCCGATCCGGAGCTCTGCCCCCATGCCCTACACGTTCATCACCCTGCCCTCACCCGTCGGCGAATTGAAGCTGGTTGCGAACGGCGCACGACTGGCGGCCATCCTCTGGGAAAACGACAAACCGGGCCGGGTGCGCCTCGGGCCGATGACGCTAGCGCCGGACAATCCGCTGCTGCAGAACGCCGCTCGACAGCTGCAGGAATATTTCGCCGGCCATCGCGATCGCTTCGATCTGGAACTGGATTTCGTCGGCACCGATTTTCAGAAGAAGGTCTGGGCGGCACTGCTGACCATCCCGTTTGGCGAAACCCGCACCTACCGCCAGATCGCCGAACAGATTGGCAACCCAGCGGCCGTGCGTGCAGTGGGGGCGGCGAATGGGCGCAATCCGATTTCGATTGTGGCGCCGTGTCATCGGGTGATTGGTGCTTCGGGGAAGTTGACCGGGTTTGCGGGTGGGCTTGAAGCCAAGCAACGGTTGTTAGTACTGGAGGGTGGCGATTGGTGCGACGTCGGTAAAACAGGCGACCTGTTTTAATTCCGTGAATGCCATTTTGTGGCGAGGGAGCTTGCTCCCGCTCCAGTGCGCAGCACTGGCAAAAACCTGGGCTGCTGCACAGCCCGGCGGGAGCAAGCTCCCTCGCCACAATGGATTTGCGTTGAATCAGGCGCTGAACAGGTTATTCATCGCCGCATACTGCAACAGCATGATGGTCTTGGCGTCGCAGATCTCGCCGCGCTCGAACGCCGCCAACGCGTCATCGAAGCCCCACTCCAGCACTTCCAGTTCCTCGGTTTCCTCTTCCAGGCCTCCGCCCTCGCTGACCTTCGACTTGGCGTCGTACTCGGCAATGAAGAAGTGCAGTTTCTCGGTCACCGAGCCGGGGCTCATGTAGGCCTCGAACACTTTCTTCACGTCGTGCACGCGGTAACCGGTTTCTTCTTCGGCCTCGTCGCGGATGCGCTGCTCCGGTGCAGCACCCTCGAGCAGTCCCGCCGCCACTTCGATCAACAAGCCGTCGTGGCCATTGACGAACACCGGCAAGCGGAATTGGCGAGTCAGCACCACCGTGCGCTGCTCGCGGTTGAACAACAGGATCGCCGCGCCATTGCCACGGTCGTAGACCTCGCGCGTTTGCCGCTGCCAGTCGCCGTTGTTGCGCAGGTAGTCAAAGGTAATTTTCTGCAACAGGTACCAGTCGTGGGACAACACCTGAGTGTCGACAATGTTGACCCGCTCGGCGGTCTTGGTCATGACGCCTGTTCCTTTTTTTCATCGGAAAGTACCCATGTTCGAATAAACGCGCCCACAAAAAAAGCCCGGCAGCGCTACCGGGCTTCTTCATTTGCGTTTAACGGGCGAGGCGCGACAACGCCTCATCCGTCTCCTGCGCCGCTGCTCGTACACTGTGAATCAGCGGTCCATATCGGCGACTGAACTCCCAGTTGTACGGTACGCCGTCCTTGCTGACACCGTTGTCCCAGTTCACCGACCAGGTCATCAGGCCCTTGATCGCCAGCCCTTTGATCGCCAGGCGCTTGAGCGCATTGCCCACTGCCGTGCTGTCGATCACGTAACCGGTGGCGGCGGCGTCAACGTTGGTCGGCAGGCCGATGACGAATTTGTCCGCCGGGATTTTGGTGAAGCCCCGAGTACCGGTCACCAGACTTTCGGTCAGGTAGTAGAGGAAGTCCTCTTTCAGCGCGTCGTTGTTCTGCGCGATCCAGGCGCCGTTGCCGTTATTGGCCTCCGGCACCCAGACCCCGTCGCCACCCTGGTTATAAAACTGCGGGGCGATAAAGTCGTAGTAGCCTTCCAGCGCCTGCAGGTAACCAACGTATTTGCCGTTGCTGGTCAGGTACGGAAACTCCGGGGCCATGCTGATGATGAAGTGCTTGCCTTGGCCGGCGTAGTGATCCTTGACCCGTTTCAGTGCGGCCGGCAGCACGGTCTTGTTGGCAGCGAAATCAATCGCGCTCTGTTCAAGATCGATGTCCAGCCCATCAAAGCCGTAGGTTTCCACCAGACGGATGATTTCATTGGCCAGCGGTTGTTCCTGCCCGGCACGCAACTCGATGTGCGCATCGGCACCGCCCAGGGACAGCAACACCGCCCGCCCCTGGCTGTTGAGCACGCCAACCTGGCGGCGGAACTCGGCATCGGACACGTTGAACGGCTTGAAGGTGGGAATCCCGCTGCCCTTCATGAAGGCCACCGCGACCACGTTGTATTCCTTGGGCACCGCCTCCAGAGCGATTTCCGCGAAGCGGCCCTGACGGTAGCCGTCACTGGGGCCGGCCGGCCAGTTGTGCCAGAAACCCATGAGGATCTTCTTGCCGGCGATGCTGGGCATCAGCGAAGCCGCATCGGCTGCCTGGTTTTGCACGAGTGTGAAGTCGATATTTGCCATGTTCTAATCCTTCAGAACTTGTGGGTTTGGCGTTGTGCCGTTATTTGAAATCGACGTCGAACGCCTGATAGAACGCGTTGCCGGTGTTGGCGACGATCCACATCAGCACGATGACGTGACGGCCCTTTTTATTGGCCGGCAATTTCACCGAATGATTGACCTTGGCCTTCAATTCCCCCGGATAGCTGTAATACGGCACTTGAGTGTAGAAGTCTTCGGCGAAAGGCTGCGCCTCGAGCTGTGCACGGGAAATACGCTGTTTCGGATCCCAGCCATCCTTGGTGATCATCCACCGGTAGCCGCGGGTGGTGTGCGGCGCGGTGTATTCCCACTTCACTTCCAGCGTCTGGCCCGGGGTGACGCTGAGCAATGGCCAGTTGAAAGGACGGTTGAGCTTTTTGCTCATTTCCTCGTCGGTGAAGTTCACACAGTCTCGGGCATCGGTCTTGCCACCGCTGAGAATGAAACCATCACCGGGCGGCGTGACGCTGTCACTGTCGCTGCCATAGGGAGCAGGGAAAGGCCCTGCCGTCAGCGCCGGGAAGTTCTTGCCCCCTTCCATTTCATTGACCTGCCAGGCACCGAGCAATCCTTGCTCGATGGCTACCGCACCGCGGCTGGCTGGAGAGGTGACGCGACCGTGTCGCAATGACGTTTGAGCTTGTGGTTGATTCATGTTTTTCACTCCGTTGATTTAAGAACTCTCCTGTCCGAGGAGAGGCCTTCAAGCTAACGGAGGTGGTTTTTTTGTCCATCGGCGGTTTTGTCGCAGGCATCCGCTCTCGTTGAGAGAAAAGGCCGAAAACACTGGATATATATACAGTCTATTGCGACAAAACCGACCCGACGCATGGCTAAAGACCTACACGCGGACGCTGCAAAAACCGGCATTCATCGCTTATGGCAACTGTGCCTGATATTCCTTTTCGTACTGGCCGGCCAGTTGCTCCTTTTGTTTGTCGTCGAGCAACTTGCCAGCCATCTGGAAGAACTTCTGCTCTTCTTCTTTGAGGTGGTGATGGACTTTGTCCGAGAGTTTTTTCGCCGTTGCCAGCCACGCCGGGCTGGACATCTCGGTCTCGTCCAGTTCTTCCATCATCTCGTCCATCTCGTGATGTTCCGAGATCGCGTGGCGACTCAGGTCGACGCCGTTGTCGAACTCCATCAACGGGATGTAGAAGTGGCGCTCTTCAGCGGTTTCGTGGGCCTGCAGTTCAGCCTTGAGCTGCTTGTAGGCTTCAACCCGCTCCGGGGTGTCGCCGCTGGTTTCGACCAGGGCTTTGGCGTAACTGCGCTGGCGGTCGTGGCTTTCGCGAAGGGCTTCGAAAATATTCATGGGGGGTCCTCATCAACCGCGTTCGAAATGACGCTGTAAACGCTAGACCCCAGCGCGACAGCGGCGGTTCCAAAGGGATGTGCGAGGACTTGGAAGACGCCCCCCAAGCAGGATAGGCTGCGGGCTCACCTCACAAGGAAGTTACGCATGACGTTGCGAATCGAGCTGTCGAAGAACCCTACGGAAGAACAACGCAAGGCTATTCTCGAGCCTTTGATTGCGTATAACGACGCAAAGACCGGTGGCAGCATTTCGGAACCGTTCGCCCTGCTGGTGCGCGATGAACACGACGCGATTCTCGGCGGTCTGTACGGCCGGGTGATTTTTACCTGGATGTACATCGAGTTGCTCTGCGTACCGGAACAGGGTCGCGGACAACGCATCGGCTCGGAACTGATGGCCATGGCGGAAAATCTGGCCAGAGAGAAGAACTGCCTGGGTATCTGGCTGGACACCTTCGATTTTCAGGCGCCGGAGTTTTACAAGAAGCTGGGATTCAGCCAGTTTGGCGAGATTATCGATTACCCGCCTGGGCATAGTCGCCATTATTTCCAGAAGCGTTTGATCGGTTGAACGCACTGGCCCCATGGCGAGCAGGCTCACTCCTCCACTGGATTTGTATAGGAGTGAGCCTGCTCGCGATGGCGGCAGCCGCCTCAACGCATGATCAGAGGCAGGTCGCCAACCCCGCCAACCGGCGCTTGGCGACAAAGTCATCCTTCTGCACGTAGTAATTGAGCACCGTGCCCGAGGCATCGCTGGTCACGTCGACAAACGACTCCGCCGAACGCGTATACACCGTCGAGCCGCCCTTCTTGCCCGGTTGCAGATACGCCCCGGCGTCCACGCCAAACACCGCCTCGTCCTGCCAGGCGAATTGCACGCACTGGGCCACGACTTTCTCGGGCTTGTCCGAGGTCAGGACTTTGTACGGGGCTTTGGTGCGAGAATCGTCCATCACCGAACCCGCGCAGCCAGCCAGCACGGTTGCGGCCAGCGCTACCATCAGAATTCGCATTGCATTCGCTCATTCAGAAAAAAGCGGACTGTATCATCGCGGCAGGCAAAATCGTTCTGCTTTACTGCATTTATAGCGCGACAGGCACGGTCTGCTGCGGCACCCTACGGTCATCAGCCTCACAAAGGAACGCATATGGCGCCCACCGACCAGCGACACGAACAGGCTCTGAAACTGTTTCTCGACGCGCGTCCCGAACTGCGCGAAACCCTCGATCATCTCAATCCTTTATTAGCCCAGGCCAAGGGTGAGACCCAGGCCCAGTACCGCGAAGAACGCTTGAATGAAGCGTTTGAAGCCGAAGCTGAGAACCTGGGACTGTTCGCTTGGGAACTGACCCTGCAGTTGACCGCCGCCACCCCTGAGGAATATCAGGCGCAACGCATGGACGTGCACCGCGAGGTGGCGGAAATGGCCGGCCTCGATTGGCTGGAATATTGCGAGTTGTATGAACTGAAAACGTAACCGCAAGGACTCTCATGCTGCCTTCCGCCACGAGCAACCGCGCCAGCCCCAAGCACCTGCACACAAAAAAGTGGCGCGGGCGGATCGGCTTGTCATTGGTGGCGGCGCTCTCGGTATTGGCAGGCATGACCGACGCCATCGGCTTCATGGCCAGCGGCGATTTTGTTTCGTTCATGAGCGGCAACACCACGCGCCTGGCGGTGGCCATCAGTGACGGCGATCTGGGGCTGACGTTGCGCCTGGTCATCCTCGTCGTCACATTCGTGATCGGTAATGCCTTGGGGATTGTGATCGGGCGCCTGGGCGGGCGGCGCACCCTGCCGCTATTGCTGTGCATCGCCACCCTGCTCTGCGCGGCGGCCGCCTGGCCCTCTGACACGCAACTGCCGGCGCTGCTGGCGGCGATCGTCGCGATGGGCATGCTCAACGCGGCGGTCGAGGAAGTGAACGGTCTGCCGGTGGGCCTGACTTACGTGACCGGGGCGCTGTCGCGGTTCGGCCGTGGACTGGGGCGCTGGATGCTCGGCGAACGCCGGAACGGCTGGCGGGTGCAACTGGTACCGTGGACTGGCATGTTCATCGGCGCGATTCTGGGGGCAGTGCTGGAACATCATCTGGGGCTGAAGGCCTTGTTCGTCAGCGGCTTGCTGGCGGCGGTGTTGGGCGTGCTGTCGCTGACCATTCCGCGGCGCTGGCAACTGGGCTATATGCCTCGTTGAAAACGCCTTACATACCGTAGGAGCTGCGGCACGCTGCGATCTTTTGATGTTGATTTCAACGATCAGAATCAAAAGATCGCAGCCTCGTTTCACTCGACAGCGCCGACAGGGGCATGCACTCAGGCAACTTGGGTTTCGCCGCTACACCGATAAAGCTTTATCATGGCCGCAGTTTTGCTGATCGAGTCCGTCATGAAGTTCGCCATTGCGCTGTTTTCCGCCGCCCATGCGCCCTCCTCGCGCCGTGCCCTGCTGTTTGCGCAGGCGGCACTGGCCGGGGGGCATGAGATTGTCCGGCTGTTTTTCTATCAGGATGGCGTCTACAACGCCTCCGACGCGGTGGTCACCCCGCAGGACGAACTGGACCTGCCCAAACAATGGCGCGCGTTCATCACCGAGCGGCAACTGGACGGCGTGGTGTGCATCGCCGCGGCCTTGCGCCGTGGTGCATTGAACGCCGAAGAAGCCAAGCGCTATCAGCGTAACGCGGTGTCGGTCAGCGCGCCATGGGAACTGTCCGGCCTCGGCCAGTTGCACGATGCGGTGCAGGACGCCGATCGACTGATCTGTTTCGGAGGCGCGTGACATGGCCAAATCCCTGTTGATCATCAGCCGCCAATCGCCATGGTCCGGCCCCGGCGCCCGCGAAGCGCTGGACATCGTGCTGGCCGGTGGCGCCTTCGATCTGCCGATCGGCTTGCTGTTTCTCGATGACGGCGTGCTGCAACTCGCCGCCGGGCAAAACGCCAAGGCCCTGCAGCAGAAAGACCTGAGCGCCAACCTGCAGGCGCTGCCGATGTTCGGCGTCGAAGCGCTGTTTTATTGCGCCGACAGCGCCAGCACTCGGGGCCTGAGCGATCGGTCGCTGGACGAGGCGCAACCGCTCGCCGCCGAACAAATCACCGCCCTTATTGACCGTTACGACCAGGTGATCACCCTCTGATGTCGACTTTGCATGTGTTGTCTCATTCCCCGTTCGGCGACGAGCGCCTGACCAGTTGCCTGCGCCTGCTCGGCGCTGCCGACGCCTTGCTGCTTTCCGGTGACGCGGTGTATGCCCTGCAACCCGGCACCGCACCGTTCACCGAGCTGCAAAGCCGTCAGCTGAAACTGTTTGTCCTGGCCGAAGATGCGCAGGCGCGCGCCGTGCAACTGCCGGACTGGGCCGAAGCCATCGATTACCCGGCCTTTGTCGAACTGTCGATCCACCACGACAAGGTCAACAGCTGGCTATGAACGCGATGACTGTCGGCGCCCGCGCCATCGAACTGGACAAGGATGGCTTTCTGGTCGACCTCGACGACTGGTCCCATGACGTCGCCAGCGCCCTCGCCGCTGCTGAAGACATCGAACTGACGCCCGAACACTGGGAAGTCCTCGAACTGCTGCGCAGCTTCTACGCCGAATTCCAGCTGTCCCCGGCCACCCGGCCGCTGGTCAAGTACACCGCACTGAAACTCGGTCCGGAGAAAGGCAACAGCCAGCATCTGAACCAACTGTTCAAAGGCACCCCTGCCAAACTCGCCGCGAAACTGGCGGGCCTGCCCAAACCGACGAATTGCTTATGACCGACTTTCCAGCGCTGACCCTCGAAACACCCGCCGAACACCCGTTCGCGCAATTTGTGCGAATCCTCGGCAAGGGCAAGCGCGGCGCCCGCGACCTGACCCGCGAGGAGGCCCGGGAGGCGATGGGCATGGTGCTCGACGACAAGGTCGAAGACACCCAGCTCGGCGCGTTCCTGATGCTGTTGCGGCACAAGGAAGAAAGCGCCGAGGAAATGGCCGGTTTCACCGAAGCCTTGCGCGAACGCTTGCAGGCGCCGGCGCTCAACGTCGATCTGGACTGGCCGACCTACGCCGGCAAGAAACGTCATCTGCCGTGGTACCTGCTGGCAGCCAAGTGCCTGGCGCAAAACGGCGTACGGATTTTCATGCATGGCGGCGGCGCGCACACCGCCGGGCGCTTGTACACCGAACAACTGCTCGGCGAGCTGAGCATTCCCCTGTGCCGCACCTGGCAGCAGGTCGGCAGTGCGCTGGACAACGGTGGCCTGGCGTTCATGCCGCTGATGGACTGGGCGCCGCAGTTGCAGAAGATGATCGACCTGCGCAACACCATGGGCCTGCGCTCGCCGATCCATTCGCTGGCGCGGATTCTCAACCCGCTGCGCGCAAGGTGTGGCCTGCAAAGTATTTTCCACCCGGGTTATCAAGCGGTGCACCGCGACGCCAGCGGCCTGCTTGGTGATACGGCGATCGTGGTCAAAGGCGATGGCGGCGAAATCGAGATCAACCCGGATGCCGACAGTCACCTGTACGGCACTGCCGGCGGCGAGAGTTGGGACGAGGAGTGGCCGCAGCTGTCGAGCCAGCGCCACGTCAAACCGGCCACGCTGGACGTTGAACATCTCAAGGCTGTGTGGCGCGGCGAGGTGGTCGACAGCTATCCGCACATGGCCTTGATCTCGACCATGGCCCTGGCCCTGCGCGGTCTCGGTCAAAGTCGTGAACAAGCGTTCGCCACCGCCGAGCAGTACTGGGCCGCGCGGAACAAATCGATTTAACCGATCATCGACGCCCGATCTTTGCGCTTTTTGTTCGAACTCATCGGAATAGACTCGGCTCCAACGCTTATTGGAATCAGGAGTCTGGATCATGGGTTTACTCGTCGATGGCCACTGGCAGGACAAGTGGTACGAAAGCAGCAAGGACGGCGCGTTCCAGCGCGAACAGGCGCAGCGCCGCCACTGGGTCACTGCTGACGGCCGGCCCGGGCCGAGCGGTGAAGGCGGTTTTGCCGCCGAAGCCGGGCGCTATCACCTCTATGTGTCGCTCGCTTGCCCGTGGGCACACCGCACGCTGATCCTGCGCAAGCTCAAAGGCCTGGAAAGCCTGATCGACGTGTCCGTGGTCAGTTGGCTGATGCTGGAAAACGGCTGGACCTTCGACAAGGCCCTCGGCTCGACCGGCGACAAGCTCGATCACTTCGACTTCATGCACCAGCGCTACACCGCCGACACCCCGGACTACACAGGCCGCGTCACGGTGCCGGTGCTGTGGGACAAGAAGCTCAAGCGCATCGTCAGCAATGAATCGGCAGAGATCATCCGCATGTTCAACAGCGCCTTCGATGGCCTGACCGGCAACGAGCTGGACTTCTACCCGGCACCGCTACGCGGTGAGATCGACGCGCTGAACGAGCGGATCTATCCGGCAGTGAACAACGGCGTGTATCGCGCCGGCTTTGCGACGTCGCAACAGGCTTACGAAGAGGCGTTCGATGAGGTGTTTGCCGAACTCGATCATCTGGAGCGGGTGCTGGGCGCCAATCGCTACTTGTCGGGTGAGTACCTGACGGAAGCGGACATCCGTTTGTTCACCACGATGATTCGTTTTGATGCGGTGTACCACGGTCACTTCAAGTGCAACCTGCGGCGGATTGCCGATTATCCGAACCTGTCGAACTGGCTGCGCGAGCTGTATCAGTGGCCGGGGATTGCCGAGACGGTGGATTTTCAGCACATCAAAAACCACTACTACGGCAGTCATAAGACCATCAATCCGACAGGGATTGTGCCGAGGGGGCCGAAGCAGGACTTCAGCATGGCGCATGATCGGGCGCGGCTGGCTGGCGAAGGAGTTTGGTTGAAAGGCTAACAGCACAAGCAAAGATCGCAGCCTGCGGCAGCTCCTACAGGGAACGCATTCTCATGTAGGAGCTGCCGCAGGCTGCGATCTTTTTGCTTTGACTCACACTTGCGCCTGAGCGCCCTCGAACCACGCCAGTTTCTCGCGCAGTTGCACTACTTCACCGACGATCACCAATGTCGGCGCATGCACTTCATGCTCCGCCACCAGGCGTGGCAGGTCGGCCAGCGTGCCGGTAAAGACCCGCTGATTGACCGTGGTGCCCTGCTGGATCAACGCCGCCGGGGTATCGGCTGCACGTCCATGCTTGATCAACTGTTCGCAAATGCTCGGCAGACCGACCAGGCCCATGTAGAACACCAGCGTCTGCGCCGGAGCGACGAGGTCGGCCCATGGC
The DNA here is from genome assembly GCF_017491705.1 of Pseudomonas sp. 86_A. NCBI lineage: Bacteria > Pseudomonadati > Pseudomonadota > Gammaproteobacteria > Pseudomonadales > Pseudomonadaceae > Pseudomonas > Pseudomonas sp. 86_A. The sequence goes on from NZ_JAFGYS010000008.1 coordinate 119,402, forward strand.
AGATCGGTGGAGCCGTCCTTCAGGTGCCCGGTGACGAACCGCACTGACTGCGCGTAATCGCGATGGGTCAGCGGAATCCCGGCATACGCCGCGCAACCGCTGGCCGCCGTGATCCCCGGCACCACCTGAAATGGAATGCCATGGGCCGCCAGCTCTTCGATCTCCTCACCGCCGCGACCGAAGATAAACGGATCACCGCCCTTCAACCGCACCACACGCTTGCCAGCCTTGGCCAGATCCACCAGTTGTTGATTGATCTGATCCTGCGGCACCGCGTGATCGGCGCGACGCTTGCCGACGTAGATCCGCTCTGCGTCGCGACGGCACAGCTCAATAATCGCCGGAGCGACCAAGCGGTCATACAGCACCACGTCGGCTTGCTGCATCAGGCGCAAGGCGCGGAAGGTCAGCAGATCCGGATCGCCCGGCCCGGCGCCTACCAGGTACACCTCACCGGTGGTGATGTCCGCTTCGCCATCGATCTTGGCTTGCAGCAGACGTTCGGCCTCGGCACCCTGCCCGGCCAGTTGCCGGTCGGCAATCGGGCCTTGAAACACGTCTTCCCAGAACCCGCGACGTTGCTGCACGTCCGGAAACAGGTTTTTCACCTGATTGCGGAAACGCGCAGCCAGTCCGGCCAGTTGGCCGTAGGTCGAAGGAATCCAGGTTTCGATCTTGGCGCGAATCAGCCGCGCCAGCACCGGCGCATCGCCGCCGCTGGACACCGCGATGATCAGTGGCGAACGGTCGACAATCGCCGGGAAGATCACGCTGCACAATTGCGGCGCGTCCACCACGTTGACCGGTACGCAACGCCGATGAGCATCGCTGGAAACTTGCGCATTCAGCGCTTCATCGTCGGTGGCAGCAATGATCAGCCCGCAACCGTCCAGGTCCGCTTCCACGTAACCACGCAGCAGGCACTCGCCAGCGCTGGCGATGACCAGTTCCCGCAATTGGCTTTCGATTTCAGGTGCGACCACCCGCAGCAGCGCACCGGCATCGGCCAGCAGGCGGGATTTGCGCAAGGCAATTTCCCCCCCACCGACGACCAACACACGACTGCCGCGCAGGTTGTGAAACAGCGGCAGATATTTCATTTAGCCGATGACCTCAAGGCCACCCATGTAAGGCTTCAGCACGTCCGGAACGCGGATCGAGCCGTCGGCCTGCTGGTAGTTTTCCAGCACGGCCACCAGGGTACGGCCGACGGCCAGACCCGAACCGTTGAGGGTGTGTACCAGTTCAGGCTTGCCGGTTTCCGGGTTGCGGAAACGCGCCTGCATGCGGCGGGCCTGGAAGTCGCCGCAGTTGGAGCACGACGAGATCTCGCGGTATTTGTCCTGGCTCGGAATCCACACTTCGAGGTCGTAGGTCTTCACGGCGCTGAAGCCCATATCACCGGTGCATAGCGCCAGGGTGCGGTAAGGCAGGCCCAGCAGTTGCAGGACTTTCTCGGCGTTGGCGGTCAGGCTTTCCAGCGCTTCCATCGACGTCGAAGGCTCGACGATCTGGACCATTTCAACCTTGTCGAACTGGTGCTGACGGATCATGCCGCGAGTGTCACGGCCCGATGCGCCGGCTTCGCTGCGGAAGCACGGGGTGTGGGCGACGAACTTGATCGGCAGCAGTTTCGAATCGACGATTTCACCGGCCACGATGTTGGTCAGCGACACTTCGGCGGTCGGGATCAGGTACAGATCGGCTTCGCCTTCGCGAGCGATCTTGAACAGGTCTTCCTCGAACTTCGGCAGTTGACCGGTACCTTGCAGCGCCGGGGCCTGAACCAGATAAGGCGTGTAGGCCTCTTCGTAGCCGTGCTCGTTGACATGCAGGTTGATCATGAACTGCGCCAGAGCGCGGTGCAGACGGGCGATCGGGCCACGCAGCAGGGCGAAACGTGCGCCGGACAGCTTGGCGGCGGTTTCGAAATCCAGCCAGCCGAACTTCTCGCCCAGGGCGACGTGGTCCTTGACCTCGAACTCGAACGCGGTCGGCGTGCCCCAGCGGCGCACTTCGACGTTGCCGTCTTCGTCTTCGCCAACCGGCACCGATTCATGCGGCAGGTTCGGGATACCCAGCAGGATCGAGTCCAGTTCGGTCTGGATCGCGTCCAGCTCGACTTTACCGGCACTCAGTTCGCCCGCCATGCGCTCGACGTCCGCCATCAGCGGTGCAATGTCTTCGCCGCGCTGCTTGGCCTGACCGATGGACTTGGAACGCGCGTTACGCTCAGCCTGCAGTGCTTCGGTGCGGGTCTGGACGGTCTTGCGCTGTTCTTCCAGCGCTTCGATGCGCGCGGTATCCAGGGCAAAGCCACGGGAAGCCAGGCGGTCCGCTACGTCCTGAAGGTTGCTACGTAACAGTTTGGAATCGAGCATGTCGGTTTCTCGTTATCAAAGTTTGGTCAAAGACAGGCCGGCCCACGTCGCGAGCAGCCCGCCGAATACGCTGAGTGCCGCATAGCCCAGGGCCAGCGGCACTTGCCCGCTTTCCAGCAGGCGCACCGTATCCAGTGAAAAGGATGAAAAAGTCGTCAGCCCCCCGAGGAAGCCGACCATCAACCCGGCGCGCACCTCGATCGGCACCTCCGGGCGTATCAAAAACAGGCCGTACAACACGCCAATCAGCAGACAGCCCACGATATTAACGGCCAGCGTCGCGGTATAGAAGTGCCGCGGCCAATTGGCCGTGACCCAATTGGCCGTGGCGAAGCGCAACAGGGTACCGGCGATCCCGCCGGCGGAGACTGCAATGATCAATGGAAGCACTATTTTCTCCGCTGTCTTGGGCTTAAACGGTCGAGTTGCGCGAGGTGATTGAGCTTCTCGCCAATCTTCAATTCCAGGCCACGGGGCACCGGTTGATAGAACGGGATCGGCTCAAGCTCTTCCGGGAAATAATCTTCGCCAGCGGCATAGGCGTCCGGCTCGTCGTGGGCATAACGGTATTCGTCGCCGTAACCCAATTGTTTCATCAGCTTGGTCGGCGCGTTGCGCAGGTGCAGCGGCACTTCCAGCGAGCCGTTTTCGGCGGCCGCGCGCAGGGCGGTCTTGAAGCCCATGTACACCGCGTTGCTTTTCGGCGCGCAGGCCAGATAGGTGATGGCCTGGGCCACCGCCAACTCGCCTTCCGGACTGCCGAGACGTTCTTGAACTTCCCACGCTGCCAGACACAGGCTCAGCGCACGCGGGTCGGCGTTGCCGATGTCTTCGCTGGCCATGCGCACCACGCGCCGGGCCAGGTACAGCGGATCGCAACCGCCGTCGATCATCCGCGCGAACCAGTACAGCGCACCATCGGGGTTGGAACCGCGTACCGATTTGTGCAGCGCCGATATCTGGTCGTAGAACGCTTCGCCGCCCTTGTCGAAGCGCCGACGGGTGTCGCCGAGCAGGCTTTGCAGCAGCTCGGTGCCGATCTCGCTGTTGTCTTCGGCGAGGTCCGAGGCATTTTCCAGCAGGTTGAGCAGCCGTCGACCATCGCCGTCGGCGGCGGACAGCAGCATCTGGAAGCCTTCGTCGTTCAACGTCAGGTTGCGCTTGCCCAGCCCGCGCTCTTCAGTGAGTGCACGGTGCACCAGTTTGCGCAGCGCCGCTTCGTCGAGGCTTTTCAGCACATACACGCGGGCCCGCGACAACAGGGCGTTGTTGAGTTCGAACGAGGGGTTTTCGGTGGTGGCGCCGATGAAAATCAGCGTGCCGTCTTCCACGTACGGCAGGAACGCATCCTGCTGGGACTTGTTGAAGCGGTGCACTTCATCGACGAACAGAATCGTGCGCTTGCCGTACTGACCAGCCTGCTGCTTGGCGATTTCAACCGCCTGACGGATCTCCTTGACCCCGGCGAGCACTGCCGAGACCGTTTCGAAGTGCGCATCCGAGACTTCCGCGAGCAACCGCGCCAGGGTGGTCTTGCCCACACCCGGCGGGCCCCAGAAGATCATCGAATGCAGGGCACCCTGCTCCAGCGCCTCACGCAGAGGCTTGCCGCGAGCGAGCACGTGCTCCTGACCGACATACTCATCCAGATTGGTCGCACGCAAACGCGCGGCCAGTGGCTGGGCAATCGGTGCACTGCGAAACAGATCCATCACGTAGCGTTGAAACCTCTGATTTTCTGAAACCTGTTGGAATACCTGTGGCGAGGGAGCTTGCTCACGCTGGACAGCGGAGCAGTCCTCGCTTTTGATTCAAGAGCGGGGCCGCTCCGCGCCCCAGCGGGAGCAAGCTCCCTCGCCACAAAAGCTCCAAGCCACAAGAGCCCAACCGGGGATCCGGGATTTATTCCTGGATAACATCAGCACCCTTCGGGATGTCGAACTTGAACTTCGACGCCGGCACGGCTTCGTTGGCCTTCACCCCGGTGAACAGGATGTTGGTGCGCTGGCCGACACTGTCGATCAGTTGCATGTCATTGACCAGACCATTGCGGAACGACAGGCGCAGGCTGTCGAACAGGGTGTCCTTGGTCTTCGGCTTGAGGGTGAAGTCGATCACACCGCCCGCCTCTTTCGCACTGATCTCGAAGCTCTGGCTGATCTTCGACACATCACCGGACAGCAGCAGCGCCGGGGTCTGGGTCAGACGCTCGTCGAGCTTCTTGATGGTCACCTGTTCCAGATCCGGGTCCCACAGGGTGACTTTCTTGCCGTCGGAGACCATGGTCTGCTCGTTTGGCGCTTCGGTATGCCAGTAGAACAGGCCTGGACGCTGCAGGACCATATCACCGCGAGTTTCCTGCAACTGCGTGCCACTGCCGTCCAGGGTCAGCTGGGAAAAGTTCGCGGTCAGGGTTTTCGATGTTTCCAGCAATTGGGTCAGACGTGCCACGTCCTTGTCGTCGGCGTGGGCCGTGAACGTGGTCAGTGCCAGTACTGGCAACAGCATGCGGATAAGACGCATGGGAGTCCTCTTGAATACTCGTGGGGAGAGCGGCGGCACATCATTGTCCCGCCTCTTGCTTTTGCAATCAGTCGCGAACCGGGCCCGGGGCCAGGACTTCACGCGAACCGTTGGTGTTCATTGAGGTGACGACGCCGGCCATTTCCATGGCTTCAATCATCCGCGCAGCACGGTTGTAACCGATCTTCAGCTTGCGCTGTACCGCAGAAATCGACGCCCGGCGGCTTTCCAGTACAAACTGCACGGCTTCGTCATACAGCGCGTCGGTCTCCGGATCATCGCCGTCGCCGCCACCGCTGCTGCCTTCAAAACCGCTGCCCGCCTCTTCGACACCGTTGAGGATGTCGTCGTTGTATTCCGGTGCGCCACGCAGTTTCCACGCTTCCACCACACGGTGGACCTCATCGTCGGAAACGAACGCGCCGTGAACACGGATCGGCAGGCTGGTGCCCGGCGGCATGTAGAGCATGTCACCGTGACCGAGCAGCTGCTCGGCGCCGCCCTGGTCGATGATGGTCCGCGAGTCGATCTTGCTCGACACCTGGAACGCCATGCGGGTCGGAATGTTGGCCTTGATCAGACCGGTGATCACGTCCACCGACGGCCGCTGGGTCGCCAGGATCAAGTGGATGCCGGCAGCACGCGCCTTCTGCGCGATACGAGCGATCAGCTCTTCGACCTTCTTGCCGACGATCATCATCATGTCGGCGAATTCGTCCACGACCACGACGATGGTCGGCAGCTTCTGCAGCAGCGGCGCTTCGTCGTGAATGCTTTCGCGCTTGTACAGCGGATCGCTCAACGGCTCGCCGGCGTCCTGGGCTTCCTTGACCTTGGCGTTGAAGCCGGACAGGTTACGCACACCCATCTTCGCCATCAGTTTGTAGCGGCGCTCCATCTCGGCGACGCTCCAGCGCAGGGCGTTGGCGGCGTCCTTCATGTCGGTGACCACCGGGCACAGCAGGTGCGGAATGCCTTCGTAGATCGACAATTCCAACATTTTCGGGTCGATCATGATCAGCTTGGCGTCTTCGGGGCCGGACTTGAACAGGATCGACAGGATCATCGCGTTCACACCCACCGACTTACCGGAACCGGTGGTACCGGCCACCAGCAGGTGCGGCATCTTCGCCAGGTCAGTGATGACCGGCTTACCGCCGATGTCGTGGCCCAGCGCCAGGGTGACCGGCGACTTGAAGTTGTCGTACTCGGGGGTCGACAGGACTTCGGAGAAACGCACGATCTGCCGGTCTTCGTTGGGAATTTCGATACCGACCGTGGTCTTGCCCGGAATAACCTCGACCACGCGCACACTGGTCACCGCCAGCGAACGTGCGAGGTCTTTTGCCAGGTTGGCGATGCGGCTGACCTTGACGCCGGCAGCCGGCTGGATTTCATAACGGGTAATCACCGGGCCCGGGTGGATCGAGTCCACAGTGACCTCGACGCCGAATTCCTTGAGCTTGATTTCCAGCAGGTGGCCGACTGCTGCCAGGGATTCAGGCGAATAATTGAGTTGTTTCTTTTCCGCAGGATCGAGGATCGAGATCGGCGGCAAGGTGCCTTCCACGGCGCTGTCGACGAACAACGGCACCTGTTTCTCTTTCTGCACGCGTTTGCTTGGCTCGGGCGCCTTGACCGGCGCCGGGGCGATGACCGGCGGCACCTGCTTCTCACGATCGGACATGTGCTTGCTCAGGGCCTGCTCGCGTTCGATCAGACGTTCCTTGACCTTGGCCTGCTCGCGCTTGTCGGTGACGGTCGGCGCGACCACGTCATGGACGCGGTCATCAACCTCACGCAGTTGTGCGACCAGTTGCTTGCGCTCGGTGCGGGCCGACCACCAGCGATTGAGTGCCCCCTGAAACAGCTCGAACAGGTCGAGGGTGATCTTGCCGGTGACGTCCATCACCTTGAACCAGGACAGGTCGGTGAACACCGTAAGGCCAAACAGGAACAGCGCGATGAACAGCAGCGTGCTGCCCTGGATATTCAGTGCGTTACGCGCAAGATCGCCAAGGCTTTCGCCCAGCGCCCCGCCCGCGCCGGCCGGCAGACCGGTGGCGGCGTGGAAATGGATATGCGCCAGCGCAGCACCGGACAGCACCAGGAACACCAGACCGATCAGGCGCCAGGAGAACAGCCAGCCGCTCCACTGCCAGGGTTCGTGGCGTTGGCGGAAAATCTGATACGCCTTGATCGCCAGCAGCAACGGGAAGATGTACGCGAAGTAACCCAGCACCATGAACAGGATGTCGGCGCTGTAAGAACCGGCCGGGCCGCCGAAGTTCTGCACGTCGTCGATCTTGCTGTTGTGGCTCCAGCCCGGATCGTCCTTGCCGTAGGTCAGCAAGGCCATCATCAGGAACAGGCACAAGGCACCGATGGCGATCAATGCACCTTCCTTGAGCCGGTAGTGCAATTGCTGGCGCCAGAGCGGAACGACTGTTTTTGGTGCTGCGGTGGATTTCTTCAAAACGCTTCTTTTCCTGCGCCCGGGGCGCGTCCATCTATTGAATGACGATAAAAAACTGCCCAATCCAGGCAGGTAAAAAAGTGAACCGGCGCAACTGAGACTACTTTTAACACTGTGCCGCAGCTTTTATAAACACAGCTATAAACACAGCGCTCGGCAAATATTCTGTAACAGCCCGGCATTGTACGGGTTTGTGCGGCTGATGCCATGCTTCAAACCCCATAGCTGAGCATAGCCAATACCACAAATCCTGCGGTTCAATTTGAGCATGCATTGTCTTTTGTGACAAAGGCTTATGAGGTGTATTTGATGAACGCAGCGAAGCATTCACGCCTGATCATTCTCGGCTCCGGCCCTGCCGGTTACAGCGCTGCCGTATACGCCGCCCGCGCCAACCTCAAACCGGTGGTCATTACCGGCCTGCAGGCTGGCGGCCAACTGACCACGACCGTCGAAGTCGACAACTGGCCCGGCGACGTCGAAGGCCTCACTGGCCCGGTGCTGATGGAACGCATGCAGAAACACGCCGAACGCTTTGCCACCGAGATCGTTTACGACCACATCCACACCGCCAAGTTGCAGCAGCGCCCCTTCGAGCTCATCGGTGACAGCGGCACTTACACCTGCGACGCACTGATCATCGCCACCGGCGCCTCGGCGCAGTACCTGGGCCTGCCTTCGGAGGAAGCCTTCGCCGGCAAAGGCGTTTCAGCCTGCGCGACCTGTGATGGCTTTTTCTACCGCAATCAGGTGGTCGCGGTGGTGGGCGGCGGCAACACCGCGGTCGAGGAAGCACTGTACCTGTCGAACATCGCCAAGGAAGTGCACCTGATTCACCGCCGCGACAAACTGCGCTCGGAGAAAATCCTCCAGGACAAGCTGTTCGAAAAAGCCGCCAATGGCAATGTCCGCCTGCACTGGAACCAGAATCTCGACGAAGTGCTGGGCGACGCCAGCGGCGTGACCGGCGCACGCCTGCGCGACAGCCACACCGGGCAAACCAGCGAACTGGCGCTGGCCGGCGTGTTCATCGCCATTGGCCACAAACCCAACACCGATCTGTTCCAGGGCCAGTTGCCGATGCGTGACGGCTACCTGCGGGTCAAGGGCGGCAGTGACGGCGATGCCACCGCCACCGAGATCCCCGGCGTCTTCGCGGCCGGCGATGTGGCGGACCACGTTTACCGCCAAGCCGTGACCTCGGCCGGGGCCGGCTGCATGGCAGCACTGGACGCGGAGAAGTATCTGGACGACATTCCTGTCATTTAACGGCACACTTTATCGCGGGCCTGACGCCCGCACCGCCCTCCCCTTCTGCAAGCCTGGACGCCATGCTGACTTGGTTACAACGCAATTCCCTGACCTTCCCGCCTCTGGAAAAGGCCATGCGCGATCCCAATGGATTGCTGGCTGCCGGTGGCGACCTGTCTGCCGATCGTCTGGTGCAGGCCTACCGTCACGGCTGTTTTCCGTGGTTTTCCGAAGGCCAGCCGATCCTTTGGTGGTCGCCGGACCCGCGCACCGTGCTGTTTCCCGACGAACTGCATGTCTCGCGCAGCCTCGGCAAACTGCTGCGCAAGGAACGCTATCAGGTGACCTTCGATCAGGATTTCGACGCGGTCATTCGCGCCTGCGCCGCGCCACGGGATTACGCCGACGGCACCTGGATCACCGAAGCCATGCAGGACGCCTACCTGGAACTGCACCGCCGCGGCTTCGCCCACTCGGTCGAGGTCTGGGACCAGGGCCAACTCGTGGGCGGCCTGTACGGCCTGGCGATGGGGCAGCTGTTTTTCGGTGAATCGATGTTCAGCCGTGCCGACAACGCCTCCAAATATGGTTTTGCCACGCTGGTACAGCATCTGAAAGACGCCGGATTCGTCCTGATTGACTGCCAGATGCCGACCGATCATCTGCACAGCCTGGGCGCCCGCGCGATCCCCCGCCGCGAATTCGCTGACTATCTGGCCCGCCACCTGGATCAACCCAGTCGTGCCACCTGGGTTTGCTGAGCGACTTTTGCGCGCGTGGCTTACACTTAATTCACCAGCTTATCCCGAGGGTTGATCATGACCGAGTTGGCGCGCTTGAAGTTCTATGCCACTCAACCCCATTCCTGCAGTTATCTGCCCGAGGAACAGGCGACGACGCTGTTTCTCGACCCGAGCCAGCCCATGGATGTGCATGTCTACGCAGACCTGTCGGAAATGGGCTTTCGTCGCAGCGGCGATCATCTGTATCGCCCCCATTGCCAGAATTGCAATGCGTGCGTGCCTGCGCGCATCCCGGTGGCGCAGTTCAACCCCAACCGCCAGCAGAAACGCATTTTCAAACGCAATGCCGATCTGCAGGTGCGTCCGGTAAAACCGCATTTCAGCGAAGAATATTTCGAGCTGTACCAGCGTTACATCGAGCAGCGGCATGCCGACGGCGACATGTACCCGCCAAGCCGCGATCAATTCTCGACCTTTCTGGTGCGCGATCTGCCCTTCTCGCGCTTCTATGAGTTTCGTCTCGACGGACGGTTACTGGCCGTCGCGGTGACCGACCTGCTGCCCAACGGCCTGTCGGCGGTCTACACCTTTTACGAACCTCAGGAGGAGCGCCGCAGCCTGGGCCGTTTCGCAATCCTGTGGCAAATCACCGAAAGCCAGCGACTGGGGCTGGAGGCGGTCTATCTCGGTTATTGGATCAAGAACTGCAAAAAGATGAACTACAAGACCCAATATCGCCCCATCGAATTGCTGATTAATCAGCGCTGGGTAATCCTTAACTAATCGCAAACCCTAAACCCCTTGGCTTGAACCCCCTTTTTCGGGCACAATGCACGCCGCTTTTGCCTGGCGCAGTTGCACCGGGCCATTCATTGGATACCGAGGGCTTTACTGCATGTCGAAAGAAGACAGCTTCGAAATGGAAGGCACTGTCGTCGACACCCTGCCCAACACCATGTTTCGTGTGGAGTTGGAAAATGGGCACGTCGTAACCGCGCATATTTCCGGCAAGATGCGCAAGAACTACATTCGTATTCTTACCGGTGACAAAGTGCGCGTCGAGCTGACGCCCTATGACTTGAGCAAAGGGCGCATCACTTACCGCGCTCGTTAATCAAGTCAATACAGAACGCCCGGTTTATGCCGGGCGTTTTTGTATGTGCGTTTTGGGGAATGGCTGGGTTTGGGTTTGGGGGCATATCCGTTTTTGCGGGTGCTGCCGCTGGCGGTTTCGCTCTTACAGCGAGTCCCTTTTTCAAACGCCGGAGTGCCGGCCCAGCAAAAAGGAACCAAAAGGCTTTGCCCCTGGCATACGGCCCGCTCGCCGGGGCTCGGGGCTCCCGAGCTACGGTGTCCATCCGGGGGCATCGCCTACGGTTTGCTTCGCTGCACCTCCTCTCGATGAATGCGGCTTCGCCGCACGGCGCTGCGAACCTACCCCCGGATGAACACCTCCACTCGGCCTGCCGATGGGGCAAAAGATCAAAAGCCGAAGCCAGATCAAAAGCGAGATCAAGAGCCCCCTCACCCTAGCCCTCTCCCGGAGGGAGAGGGAACTGTCCGAGTGGTTTGGTAGAGGTACGCCGACGTGAAATACCGAGTCGAACTCAAGTTTTGAAAAGCCCGAAAATCGGCTCCCTCTCCCTCGGAAGAGGGCTGGGCGGGCGGCGCTCCGATGAGGGGCAAACCCAACACAAAACTAACGTCGAACACCCGCTTTTCACCACTCAACAGGATGAGCGTTAGCTCGGCTGCAGCTTTTGATCTGCAAGGCGACGTCGGAAGGCTGAGTGGAGGGATTGATCCGGGGGTGGGAGCGCAGCGACCGTTTGGCGAAGCCAAACACAGCGAGAGGAGGTGCAGCGAAGCAAACCGTAGGCGCTGCGCCCGGATCGATCCCGGAGCGAAGGAACCCCGAGCCCCAGCGAGCGGGCCGAACGTAGGAGCAAGCGTTTTTTGCTTACTTTTTTTGGCGTTTGAAAAAAAGTGAGTCGCCGTAAGGGCGAAACCGTAATAAGCCATCACCGCAGCAACGGATATTCACCCAAAACCCAAAAACCCCAAAAACAAAAAAGGCGCCCGAAGGCGCCTCCCCAATCAACATCAAGCCGTCAGGCCATCTCAGCCGTGGTCTCGAAGTCAAACGTCAACTCACCATCCTTGATGTCGATGTGCACCACACCGCCATGCTCGGCCAGCTCGCCAAACAAAATCTCCTCCGCCAGCGGACGCTTGATCTTGTCCTGGATCAGACGCGCCATCGGACGTGCGCCCATGGCCGAATCGTAACCACCGGCCGCCAGCCAGCTGCGCGCCGCATCGGTAACCTCCAGCAACACACGCTTGTCTTCCAGCTGCGCCTGCAGTTCGGTAAGGAACTTGTCCACCACACTTTTGATGACCTCATGACTGAGGCGACCAAACTGGATAATGGTGTCCAGACGGTTACGGAATTCAGGCGTAAAGCTCTTCTTGATCACTTCCATCGCATCGGACGAGTGGTCCTGATGAGTGAAACCGATCGAAGCACGCGCTGCAGTCTCGGCACCGGCGTTGGTAGTCATGATGATGATCACGTTGCGGAAGTCCGCCTTGCGCCCGTTGTTGTCGGTGAGCGTACCGTGGTCCATCACCTGCAGCAGCAGGTTGAAGACTTCCGGATGCGCCTTCTCGATTTCATCGAGCAGCAATACGCAGTGCGGCTGCTTGGTGATCGCCTCGGTCAACAGACCGCCCTGATCAAACCCGACATAGCCTGGAGGCGCACCGATCAGACGCGATACGGTGTGACGCTCCATGTATTCGGACATGTCGAAGCGAACCAGTTCAATGCCCAACGCCTTCGCCAGTTGCCGTGCAGCCTCGGTTTTACCGACACCGGTAGGCCCGGCGAACAGGAACGAACCAACCGGCTTGTCGGGCGACTTGAGGCCGGCACGGGACAGTTTGATCGCGGTCGACAACGAATCGATCGCGGCATCCTGACCAAACACCGTCAGCTTCAGGTCACGCTCCAGGTTGCGCAGCAGTTCCTTGTCGGAGCTGGTGACGTGTTTCGGCGGAATCCGCGCGATCTTCGCCACGATGTCTTCAACCTGCGGCACGTCAATGCGTTTCACACGCTTCTCGACCGGTTGCAGACGCTGGTAGGCGCCCGCCTCGTCGATCACGTCGATGGCCTTGTCCGGCATGTGCCGGTCATTGATGTAGCGCGACGCCAGCTCAGCGGCGGCACGCAACGACTCATCGGTGTATTCGATGTTGTGATGCTGCTCGAAACGCCCTTTCAGGCCGCGCAGGATACCGATGGTGTCTTCCACCGACGGCTCGACGACATCGACCTTCTGGAAGCGCCGCGCCAGAGCACGGTCCTTCTCGAAGATGCCGCGGAATTCCTGGAACGTGGTCGAGCCGATGCAACGAATGTCACCAGACGAGAGCAGCGGCTTGAGCAGGTTCGAGGCATCCATTACGCCACCGGACGCAGCACCCGCACCGATGATGGTGTGGATTTCGTCGATGAACAGGATCGCCTGCGGACGTTTTTTCAGTTCATTGAGCAGCGCCTTGAAGCGCTTCTCGAAATCACCGCGATACTTGGTGCCCGCGAGCAGAGCACCGAGATCAAGCGAATAAACAACGCTGTTGGCCAGCAGATCCGGCACCTGGTTGTCGACAATACGCTTGGCCAGGCCTTCGGCAATCGCGGTTTTACCCACGCCCGCCTCGCCCACCAGCAACGGATTGTTCTTGCGCCGGCGCGCGAGAATCTGCGCGACCCGCTCGACTTCCATTTCGCGGCCGACCAGCGGATCGATACGACCCTGGCGCGCGAGTTCGTTCAGGTTGCTGGCATAAGCATCCAGAGGATTGCCTGAAGAAGAAGACTCACCGCCCTCGTCGTCCTGCATATCTTGTTCACCTTCAGAGTGATCGCCATGCCCCGGCACTTTGGAAATGCCATGAGCGATGTAGTTGACGACATCAATGCGCGCAACGCTCTGCTGTTTCAGCAGGAACACGGCCTGACTCTCTTGCTCACTGAAGATTGCAACCAGCACGTTGGCGCCAGTCACTTCGCGTTTGCCCGAGCTCTGTACGTGAAAAACAGCACGTTGCAGTACACGCTGGAAGCCCAGGGTTGGCTGGGTTTCGCGATCCTCGTCGTGGACGGGGATCAATGGCGTGGTGGAGTCGATGAACTCCTGCAGGTCGTGCTTGAGTTTGTCGAGGTTTGCGCCGCAGGCACGCAATACGGTGGCGGCAGCCTCATTGTCCAATAGGGCCAGCAGCAGGTGTTCGACGGTCATGAATTCATGACGCTTCGAACGAGCCTCCTTGAAGGCAAGATTGAGGGTGACTTCGAGCTCGCGGTTTAACATAGCTTCACCTCATACCCAAGTGGTCGGCGATTAACCGTCCTTCTCGATTTCACAGAGTAGCGGATGCTGGCTTTCCCTGGCGTACTGGTTGACCTGCATGGCCTTTGTCTCGGCGATGTCGCGGGTAAACACTCCACATACTGCCCGTCCTTCTGTGTGAACGGCCAGCATGACCTTGGTCGCCAGCTCGCGATTCAGGTTAAAAAACACCTCGAGCACTTCGACGACGAAATCCATCGGTGTGTAGTCATCGTTGAACAAAACCACCTTGTACATCGGCGGCGCCTGTAACGCAGGCTTTGCTTCCTGAACAGCAACGCCTGCCGAATCGTCGTCGTGCTCCTCTGGATGATCCTTTTGGAGAAGCGGGCGATCCTGATTGAATGTTAGTCGAATCTGGCTGATTGCATGCATGGAAAGAAAGGTTCGTCAGTTGTGCAAATACAGTGGTGGGGGCGGCTGTGCACCTTTTCAACTCCGACTGCCCGGTCACCTTGACTATCGGGAAAACGGTGTTACAACCAATAGAGCCCACAGTGGGTAAAAAAGATCCGCGGAGTCAATCCTTTTAACGGATTAGATTGCGGATGTCCTGGATGATACTCCAGCGATGGAGTCTGTTGCAGAGGGATTTGAGCATGGCTGTCGGCAAGGTCAAGTGGTTCAACAATGCCAAGGGATTCGGCTTCATCAATACTGATGCCCGCGAAGGACGTGACGAGGATGGCAAAGACATTGATTTCTTTGCGCACTATTCCGCCATTGAGATGGACGGGTATAAGACCCTCAAGGCCGGGCAATCAGTGGTTTTCAATATTGTTCAAGGCCCCAAGGGACTGCATGCCGTAGGCATCAAGGCTCTCATCACCGAACCATCCAGCGCCGCTGAAAGTGCTGCTGTCGGCGCAGCTGCTGCTGCCGCTGCCGCTGCCGCGACTGCCAAAGCATGAGCTGACTGCCTCCCTAATACTCCTGGCAATAAAAAACCGCCTGACTCAACATTTGAGTCAGGCGGTTTTTTTTACCTGCACGACTTACATGTGCTTGATGATCGCCTCACCGAAGCCCGAAGACGACACCAGCGTGGCGCCGTCCATCAGACGCTCGAAGTCATAGGTCACGGTCTTGGCCTTGATGGCGCCGTTAGTGCCCTTGATGATGAGATCAGCCGCTTCGGTCCAGCCCAGATGACGCAACATCATCTCGGCCGACAGAATCACCGAACCCGGGTTGACCTGATCCTTGCCGGCGTACTTCGGCGCGGTACCGTGGGTCGCCTCGAACATGGCCACGGTGTCGGACAGGTTGGCACCCGGCGCAATACCGATACCGCCCACTTCAGCCGCCAGGGCGTCGGAGAGGTAGTCGCCGTTGAGGTTGAGCGTGGCGATGACATCGTATTCGGCCGGGCGCAGCAGGATCTGCTGGAGCATGGCGTCGGCGATGGCATCCTTGACGATGACTTCACGGCCGGTTTTCGGGTTCTTGAACTTCATCCACGGACCGCCATCCAGCAGTTCGGCGCCGAATTCTTCCTTCGCCACCTCGTAACCCCAGTCCTTGAAGGCACCTTCAGTGAACTTCATGATGTTGCCCTTGTGCACGATGGTCAGCGACTTGCGATCGTTGTCCACCACGTATTGCAGGGCCTTGCGCACCAGACGCTTGGTGCCTTCCTTGGAAACAGGCTTGATGCCGATACCGCAATCCTGGTCGAAACGGATTTTGGTGACGCCCATTTCTTCTTTCAGAAACTTGATGACCTTGGTGGCCTCAGGGGAACCGGCCTTCCATTCGATACCGGCATAAATGTCTTCGGAGTTCTCGCGGAAGATCACCATGTCGACGTCGCCGGGCTTTTTCACCGGGCTCGGTACACCCTCGAACCACACCACCGGGCGCAAGCACACATACAGATCGAGTTGCTGGCGCAGGGCTACGTTGAGGGAGCGGATGCCACCACCGACCGGGGTGGTCAGCGGGCCCTTGATGGAAACCACGTAATCTTTGACGGCATCCAGGGTTTCCTGGGGCAGCCAGGTGTCCTGGTCATAGACCTGGGTAGCCTTTTCGCCAGCATAAACCTCCATCCAGGAAATCTTGCGCTTGCCCCCGTAGGCCTTGGCCACGGCAGCATCAACCACTTTGATCATCACTGGGCTGACGTCGACGCCAATGCCGTCACCTTCGATGAAGGGGATGATCGGGTTATCAGGAACATTGAGAGAATGGTCTGCATTGACGGTGATTTTGTCGCCGACGGCTGGAACCTGAATCTTCTTGTAACCCATGCTGAACTCCATTGTTTGGATTGAACATCTGGCTTGGTTCGAGCGTAACCCAGTTAAATCAACACGCAAACCCTCTGTTCACGGCGCGGACACATCTGGTTTCGTACAAGCCTGAAAGCAAAGGGAAAAGCGCCAAACTCAAGCATTCCCGACGACTCTACGCCCCACCCCGCCCTGCGACCTTTAGACCAATGGACGAGAATCGTTGCATATGAACCATCGGCAGATTGCCAGCTACCTATGTATAATGCCGCCCGCTGACCAAAGGGTCACGACGGCTGGCCTCTCTAGCACGAGACTTTCCGCCTGATTGGTCGGGTTGTTACCGCAGTCCGACTGCTTGACGCTCTACTGATGCACCCAACATCACCGCGAAGAATCTCGACATTCGGTTCATGGATGACTTTGAACGAACGCGCTTACCCGGCGCCCCTCGAGTTTCTGCGCACGCTTTAGCAAAGAAGAGAGAGTTAATCCGAATATGCCCACCCGCTCGAAGATCATCTATACCTTCACCGACGAAGCTCCAGCCCTCGCCACCTATTCCCTGCTGCCGATCATCGAGGCTTACACCGCCTCGGCCGATATCGCCGTGGAAACCCGCGATATCTCTCTTGCAGCACGCATCCTGGCCAGCTTCCCCGAGCAACTGGGCGACAAAGCCGTAGCCGACCACCTCGCTGAACTGGGCGACCTGGCCGTTACGCCTGAAGCCAACATCATCAAGCTGCCGAACATCAGTGCTTCGGTGCCTCAACTGCAAGCGGCGATCAAAGAGCTGCAAGCCCAGGGTTACAACCTGCCGGACTACCCGGAAACCGTGACCAACGACGCCGAAAAAGAAGCCAAGGCGCGTTACGACAAGGTCAAGGGCAGCGCCGTGAACCCGGTTCTGCGTGAAGGCAACTCCGACCGTCGCGCTCCGCTGTCGGTTAAAAACTACGCTCGCAAGCACCCGCACAAAATGGGCGCCTGGGCCAAAGACTCCAAGTCCCACGTGGCTCACATGAGCACCGGCGATTTCTACGGCAGCGAAAAAGCTGCCCTGATCGACGCCGCTGACGCTGTGAAAATCGAGCTGATCGCCAAAGACGGCACTGCGACCGTCCTGAAAGAAAAAACCAGCGTTCAGGCCGGCGAGATCCTCGACTGCGCCGTGATGAGCAAAAACGCCCTGCGTGCGTTCATCGCTGCTGAAATCGACAGCGCCAAGGCCCAAGGCGTGCTGCTGTCGGTGCACCTGAAAGCGACCATGATGAAGGTCTCCGACCCGATCATGTTCGGCCAGATCGTTGCCGAGTTCTATAAAGACGCGCTGACCAAGCACGCTGACGTGCTGGCCCAGATCGGCTTCAACCTGAACAACGGCATCGGCGATCTGTACGCGCGCATCAAGGCCCTGCCGGCCGAGCAGCAAGCTCAGATCGAAGCGGACATCGCAGCGGTCTACGCCGCGCGCCCATCGCTGGCGATGGTCAACTCCGACAAGGGCATCACCAACCTGCACGTGCCGAGCGACGTCATCGTCGACGCCTCGATGCCGGCAATGATCCGTGACTCCGGCAAGATGTGGGGCACCGACGGCCAACTGCACGACACCAAGGCGGTGATCCCGGATCGTTGCTACGCGACCATCTACCAGGCCGTGATCGAAGATTGCAAAGCCAATGGCGCGTTCGATCCGACCACCATGGGCAGCGTGCCAAACGTTGGCCTGATGGCGAAAAAAGCCGAAGAGTACGGCTCGCACGACAAGACCTTCCAGATCAAGGCTGACGGCGTGGTTCGCGTCACCGACAGCAAGGGCAACCTGCTGATGGAACAGACTGTTGAAGCCGGCGACATCTTCCGCATGTGCCAGACCAAAGACGCGCCGATCCAGGACTGGGTCAAACTGGCCGTCAACCGCGCTCGTGCCAGCAGCACTCCGGCCATTTTCTGGCTGGACCCGATGCGCGCCCACGACGGCGTAGTGATCGAGAAGGTTCAGGCTTACCTGAAGGATCACGACACCAGCGGTCTGGACATCCAGATCATGGCGCCGGTCGACGCGATGAAGTACACCCTGCAGCGCACCCGCGAAGGCAAGGACACCATTTCGGTGACCGGCAACGTACTGCGCGACTACCTGACCGACCTGTTCCCGATCATGGAACTGGGCACCAGCGCCAAGATGCTGTCGATCGTGCCGCTGATGAACGGCGGTGGTCTGTTCGAAACCGGCGCCGGCGGTTCGGCTCCGAAGCACGTGCAGCAACTGGTTGAAGAGAACTTCCTGCGCTGGGACTCGCTGGGCGAATTCCTCGCGCTGGCAGCGTCCCTCGAGCATCTGGGTGTGAACTACAACAACCCGAAAGCACTGGTTCTGTCGAAAACCCTGGATCAGGCCACCGGCCAGTTCCTCGACAACAACAAGTCGCCATCGCGCAAAGTCGGCAACATCGACAACCGCGGCAGCCACTTCTACCTGGCGCTGTACTGGGCTCAAGCCCTGGCCGCCCAGACCGAAGACACTGCACTGCAAGCGCAGTTCGCGACCCTGGCCAAAACCCTGACCGAGAACGAGGCGACCATCGTTGCCGAACTCAACACCGTTCAAGGCAAGCCAGTGGACATCGGTGGTTACTACCACGCCGATGCCGAGCTGATCAGCAAGGCCATGCGCCCAAGCGCCACCTTCAACGCGGCGATTGCTGCGCTGGTTTAAGGTTGTAAAGGGAACATCACAAACCCCGGCCCTGCGCCGGGGTTTGTGTTTCCAGCATTCACACAATTCCCTTGTAGGAGCGAGCCTGCTCCGGGCGGCGTTCCGACGATAGCGGTATACCATTCAGCATCTTCATTGACTGACCCACCGCTTTCGCGAGCAGGCTCACTCCTACAGGGGATTGCATTTCAATCCCAGAATTGAGGAAGTTTTATGGAATGGCTCCCCCACATCACCGTCGCCACCATCGTCGAAGACAACGGCCGTTTCCTGATGGTCGAAGAGCACAAGGCCGGGCGTAACGTGCTCAACCAGCCCGCCGGCCATCTCGACCCGGACGAAACCCTGATCGAAGCTGCCGTGCGCGAAACACTCGAAGAAACCGGCTGGGACGTCGAGCCCACCGGCGTGATCGGCATCTACCTGTACACCGCACCGAGTAACGGCGTGACTTATCAGCGCGTGTGCTTCAGCGCCAAGGCGGTGAAACACCACCCGGACTATCAACTGGACGACGGCATCGTCGGCGCCAAGTGGTTGACCCGCAGCGAATTAATCGCCCAGCGCGACAACTGGCGCAGTGAGCTGATCATCCGCTGCATCGACGATTATCTGGCCGGCCATCACTTCAGTCTCGAACTGATCCGCCCTTCTCTTTAGCCTTGAGGCCGTGAGCCTGATAGAATCGCGTCCTTTTTCAAGACACTCATTGAATCCCTATGCGTGATCCAGCCCCTTCTGACACATCCAAGAAGCGCGTCATTGTCGGCATGTCCGGCGGCGTGGACTCTTCCGTTTCCGCTCTCCTGCTGATCGAGCAGGGTTACGAGGTGGAAGGCCTGTTCATGAAGAACTGGGAAGAAGACGACGGAACGGAATACTGCACCGCCATGGACGACCTGGCGGACGCCCAGGCCGTGTGCGACAAGATTGGCATCAAGCTGCACACCGCCAACTTCGCCGCCGAGTACTGGGACAACGTGTTCGAGCACTTCCTCGCCGAATACAAGGCCGGTCGCACGCCGAACCCGGACATCCTGTGTAACCGCGAGATCAAGTTCAAGGCGTTCCTCGACTACGCCATGACGCTTGGTGCCGACCTGATCGCCACCGGCCACTACGTGCGCCGCCGCGACATCGACGGCCGCACCGAACTGCTCAAGGGCCTCGATCCGAACAAGGACCAGAGCTACTTCCTGCACGCCGTTGGCGGCGAACAGATCGCCAAGACCCTGTTCCCGGTCGGCGAACTGGAAAAGCCGGAAGTGCGCGCCATTGCCGAGAAATACGAACTGGCCACTGCCAAGAAGAAGGATTCCACCGGGATCTGCTTCATCGGCGAGCGCCGCTTCAGTGATTTCCTCAAGCAATACCTGCCAGCGCAACCGGGCGAGATCAAGACCACCGAAGGCGAAGTCATCGGCCGTCACCACGGTTTGATGTACCACACCATCGGTCAGCGTCAGGGCCTGGGCATCGGCGGGCTGAAAGATGCCGGCGACGAGCCGTGGTACGTGCTGCGCAAGGATCTGGACACCAACGAACTGATCGTCGGCCAGGGCAACAACCATCCGTGGCTGTTCTCCAGCGCCCTGCTCGCTTCGGAAATCTACTGGGTCAACCCGATCGACCTGAGCCAGCCGCTGCGCCTGACCGCCAAAGTGCGTTATCGCCAGAGCGACCAGGCCTGCACCCTGGAAAAAACCGCCAGCGGCTACCGCGCGGTGTTCGATGAACCGCAACGCGCGGTCACGCCGGGCCAGTCCGTGGTGTTCTATGACGGTGAAATCTGCCTCGGTGGCGGCGTGATCGAAGTCGCCGAGCCGTGGAGCGGCCAGGCATGAGCCCGACTCAGGAGCAACTGACGGCGCTGGGCGGCGTGTTTCTCGCTGCCGTGCTGGTCGACCGGATCGCCAAGACCGGTCAGACCAGCGAGGCCGGCCTGAGCTGCATGCTCGGCAGCCTGCTGGTACGCGACCCGAAGGACACACTGGACGTGTATGGCGGCGACGACATCAACCTGCGCGAAGGCTATCGCGCCTTGATCGGCGCGCTGGAGCGCGACCCGAGCACCTTGCAGCGCGAGCCATTGCGTTATGCGCTGTCGATGCTCGGCCTTGAACGCCAGCTGGCCAAGCGTAACGACATGCTCGACACCATCGGCAAGCGCCTGCCGCAGATCCAGTCGCAGGTCGAACACTTCGGCCCGGCCCACGAGAATGTGATCGCCGCGTGCGGCGCGCTGTATCAGGACACCCTGAGCACCCTGCGCCAACGCATTCAGGTGCATGGCGACATGCGCAACCTGCAGCAACCGAGCAACGCCTCGAAGATCCGCGCCCTGCTGCTGGCCGGCATCCGCTCGGCACGCCTGTGGCGACAGCTCGGCGGCCACCGCTGGCAGTTGGTGATCAGCCGGCGCAAGCTGCTCAAAGAGCTGTATCCGTTGATGCGCAGCGAGTAAATCGTCGCGCAATAAAAGTTTTGTAGTCTGTAGCGCGTAATACGCCGGTCAGTTGGCAACGGACCGGCGGATTTTTTCATGTATGATACGCGCCCCATTTCGTTGCCCGACTGTCCGAGAACACCCCATGCAGCTCTCTTCGCTCACTGCGGTTTCCCCTGTTGACGGCCGCTACGCCGGCAAAACCCAGGCCCTGCGCCCGATTTTCAGCGAGTACGGCCTGATCCGTGCCCGCGTCCTGGTTGAAGTGCGCTGGCTCCAGCGCCTGGCCGCCCACGCCGGTATCCCGGAAGTGCCAGCCTTCTCCGCCGAGGCCAACGCCGTTCTCAATGAACTGGCTGAAAACTTCTCGCTGGAGCACGCCGAGCGCGTCAAAGAGATCGAGCGCACCACCAACCACGACGTCAAGGCGATCGAATACCTGCTCAAGGAGCAGGCGGCCAAGCTGCCGGAGCTGGCCAAGGTCAGCGAATTCATCCACTTTGCCTGCACCAGCGAAGACATCAACAACCTGTCCCACGCCCTGATGCTGCGCGAAGGCCGTGACGACGTGATGCTGCCGCTGATGCGTCAGACCGCCAACGCCATCCGCGAACTGGCGATCCGTTTCGCCGACGTGCCGATGCTGTCGCGCACCCACGGTCAGCCGGCCTCGCCGACCACCCTGGGCAAAGAACTGGCGAACGTGGTTTACCGTCTCGAGCGTCAGATCGCTCAGGTCGCTGCCGTGCCATTGCTGGGCAAGATCAACGGCGCCGTGGGCAACTACAACGCACACCTGTCGGCCTACCCGCAGATCGACTGGGAAGCCAACGCCCGCGCCTTCATCGAAGACGAGCTGGGCCTGGGCTTCAACCCGTACACCACGCAGATCGAGCCGCACGACTACATTGCCGAGCTGTTCGACGCGATCGCACGCTTCAACACCATCCTGATCGACTTCGACCGTGACATCTGGGGCTACATTTCCCTGGGTTACTTCAAGCAGCGCACCATCGCCGGCGAAATCGGTTCGTCGACCATGCCGCACAAGGTCAACCCGATCGACTTCGAAAACTCCGAAGGCAACCTGGGCATCGCCAACGCACTGTTCCAGCACCTGGCGAGCAAACTGCCGATCTCCCGCTGGCAGCGCGACCTGACCGACTCCACCGTACTGCGTAACCTCGGTGTCGGCTTCGCGCACAGTGTGATCGCGTACGAAGCGAGCCTCAAAGGCATCAGCAAGCTGGAGCTCAACGAGCAGAAGATTGCCGCTGACCTGGACGCATGCTGGGAAGTATTGGCCGAGCCGATCCAGACCGTGATGCGCCGCTACAACATCGAAAACCCGTACGAAAAACTCAAAGAACTGACCCGCGGCAAGGGCATCAGCCCTGAAGCGCTGCAGACTTTCATCGACGGCCTGGACATGCCAGCCGAAGCGAAAGCCGAGCTGAAACAACTGACCCCGGCCAACTACATCGGTAACGCTGTAGCGCAAGCCAAACGCATCTGATTCACCGCTTGACCCGTTTGAGACGCCCGGCCGCGCCGGGCGTTTTTATTCCCGTCTGAAAAATGCTTTTTTTCAATAGGTTACACATGAATCCTGATACTCCTCTTCAACTTCTGGGCGGTCTCACGGCGCGCGAATTCATGCGCGATTACTGGCAGAAAAAACCGCTGCTGATCCGTCAGGCCATTCCTGACTTCGAAAGCCCGATCGACGCCGACGAACTGGCGGGCCTGGCTCTGGAAGAAGAGGTCGAGTCGCGCCTGGTGATCGAGCACGGCGAGCGTCCGTGGGAACTGCGTCGGGGCCCGTTCGCCGAAGACGAATTCAGCAAGCTGCCGGAAAAAGAGTGGACCTTGCTTGTTCAGGCCGTCGATCAATTCGTGCCGGAAGTCAGCGAGCTGCTGGAAAACTTCCGCTTCCTGCCGAGCTGGCGCGTCGATGACGTGATGATCAGCTTCGCCGCCCCGGGTGGCAGCGTCGGCCCGCACTTCGACAATTACGACGTGTTCCTGCTGCAAGGTCATGGCAAGCGCAACTGGAAAATCGGCCAGATGTGCGACTCCGAGAGCCCGCTGCTGCAACACGCGGACCTGCGCATCCTCGCCGAATTCCACGAGACCGAAGAATGGGTCCTGGAGCCGGGCGACATGCTCTACCTGCCGCCGCGCCTGGCTCACTGCGGTGTCGCCGTGGACAACTGCATGACCTACTCGGTTGGTTTCCGTGCGCCAAGCGCCTCGGAAGTGCTGACCCACTTCACCGACTTCCTCAGCCAGTTCCTGACTGACGAAGAACGCTACACCGACGCCGATGCGAAGCCGGTCAGCGATGATCCACATCAGATCCAGCACGACGCACTCGGCCGCCTGAAAAGCCTGCTCGCCGAACACATGAGCGACGAGCGCCTGCTGCTGACCTGGTTCGGCCAGTACATGACCGAGCCGCGCTACCCGGAACTGGTGGTCGGCCCGGAAGACGTTGAAGAAGACGACTTCCTCGTGGCCCTGCAGGATGGTGCCGTACTGATCCGCAACCCGAGCGCCCGCCTGGCGTGGTCGGAAATCGATGACGACCTGCTGCTGTTCGCCAGCGGCCAGAGCCGTTACTTGCCGGGCAAGCTGCGTGAGCTGCTGAAGCTGATCTGCGCCGCCGACGCGCTGCACGTCGACAACCTCGGCGAGTGGCTGAACGACGAAGACGGTCGCGGCCTGCTGTGCGAGCTGGTCAAACAGGGCAGCCTGGGATTCGCCGATGAATAAGATTCGCGTACGTGTCGCAGACTGGCAAAAGGACATCGCCGAGATCCGGCGCATTCGTGAAACGGTGTTCATCGCCGAACAATCGGTGCCACCCGAGCTTGAGTGGGACGCCGACGACGCGACCGCCGTGCATTTTCTGGCGTTCGAAGGCGACTTTCCGATCGGCACCGCCCGCCTCTTGCCCGACGGGCACATTGGCCGGGTTTCGGTGCTGAAGGACTGGCGCGGGATGAAGGTTGGCGATGCGCTGATGCAAGCAGTCATCGCCGAAGCCGAAGCCCGCGGCCTGAAGCAGCAGATGCTCAGCGCGCAGGTGCAGGCCACGGCGTTCTACGAGCGCTTGGGCTTCAGCCTGGTCAGCGAGGAATTCCTCGAAGCCGGGATTCCGCATGTCGATATGGTTCGGCATTCGGCCTGACCGGCAGAGATTCCGTCCCTGCGAAACTCTGTGGCGAGGGAGCTTGCTCCCGCTGGGGCGCGAAGCGGCCCTGAAAATCTGGGGTCTGCTGCGCAGCCCAGCGGGAGCAAGCTCCCTCGCCACAAAAAGCGGTATGTGAACCCCCTCAAAACGCCCCGCCATTTTCGGATGCCGGGGCGTTTTGCTGTCTACGATTCAACTTGCACCACCCCGGGCCGACAAACTGGCAATATCAAGCCTTTCGAAAGCGGAGATAACGGACATGTCCCTACGCACCCTGCTCACCACCCTGCTGCTCGGTTGCAGCCTCTCGGTGATGGCAGCCACAGAAATCGTGCCCCTCAAGTATCGCACCAGCGCCGACATGCTGCCCATGGCGCAAGACTTTCTCGGCAAGGACGGTCAGGTCAGCGCCTATGGCAACCAGCTGATCATCAAGGCCGAGCCGGACAAGATCCAGGAACTCAAAGCACTGGTGACCCAGCTCGACACCGCCCCCAAGCGCCTGCTGATCACCGTCGACACCAACGAAAACAACCAGCAGAACACCGGCGACCAACAGACCCGAATCATCAACTACAGCACCGCCAGCCGTGACGGCGGCATTCAGCAGATTCAAGCCAGTGAGGGCGCACCGGCGCTGATTCAGGTCGGCCAGAGCGTGCCGATCACCAGCAGCCAGAGCAATTCCTACGGCGATTACAGCAGCCAGACCCAATACCGCAACGTCACCCAGGGTTTCTACGTCACCGCCAGCGTCACCGGCGACATCGTTCACCTGGCGATCAGTACCAACCGTGACCGCATGAGCCAGGAACGTCCCGATGTAGTGAACGTGCAAAGTACCGACACAACGGTCAGCGGACGCCTCGGCGAATGGATCACCCTCGCCGGCATAAACCGTGAAACCCAGGCCGACAAACAGAGCCAGAGCCGCAGCTACTCGACTCAAGGCCGGGATGACATGACGTTGCGAGTGAAAGTCGACGCCTTGGACTAAAGCACCGAAAACTGACTGATTAGTCGTATTAGACGAAAGATGTAGTGCTTGAAAAAAAGCACTACAAAACGTTTGACGGGTTAAAAAAGCGAAGGCATGATGGCCTCGCTCCCGCTAATCAGAGGCCCTGGCAAGGGCCTTCGAAGCGATGTTCGCACCTACCCCGCGAACCGCTTCGTGTCTGTACCGCCCACAAGGTGTGTTTGACGAGGTTGCCGACTGGAACGAAGTTGTCCCGAGGGACGGAAGCGTAATTAGGTAACCCGGCTTCACGCTGTAGTTCGTATAAAGGCCCACGACGCCCGAATGCGCCCCGCAGTACGCCACTACCTGCTCACTTCCCCTCGAGCCCATCGTTCATCCCGTCGCCTACCCCGCCGAATCCGACTTGACCACCTAAGCTTCTGGTCAGCGAGCGCAGGAATTTTCCACCGCAGAACAACTTTTCATAAAGACGCGACGAGGTTTATCTCCATGGCACTGACACGCGAACAGCAAATTGCAGCCCTTGAAAAAGACTGGGCTGAAAACCCGCGCTGGAAAGGCGTGACTCGCACTTATTCCGCTGCTGACGTCGTCCGTCTGCGTGGCTCGGTTCAACCTGAGCACACCTTTGCGAAAATGGGCGCCGAGAAGCTGTGGAACCTGGTAACCCAGGGTGCCAAGCCGTCCTTCCGCCCAGAGAAAGATTTCGTCAACTGCATGGGCGCCCTGACTGGCGGCCAGGCTGTTCAGCAGGTCAAGGCCGGTATCCAGGCGATCTACCTGTCGGGCTGGCAAGTGGCTGCGGACAACAACTCCGCAGAATCCATGTACCCGGACCAGTCGCTGTACCCGGTGGACTCCGTGCCAACCGTGGTCAAGCGCATCAACAACTCGTTCCGTCGTGCTGACCAGATTCAGTGGAAAGCCGGCAAGAACCCGGGCGACGAAGGCTACATCGACTACTTCGCGCCAATCGTGGCTGACGCTGAAGCCGGTTTCGGCGGCGTTCTGAACGCCTACGAGCTGATGAAGAGCATGATCGAAGCAGGCGCCGCCGGCGTTCACTTCGAAGACCAACTGGCTTCCGTGAAGAAGTGCGGTCACATGGGCGGTAAAGTACTGGTTCCTACTCAGGAAGCCGTCCAGAAGCTGACCGCTGCTCGCTTGGCTGCAGACGTTGCCGGTACGCCGACCATCATTCTGGCCCGCACCGACGCCAACGCGGCTGACCTGCTGACTTCCGACTGCGACCCGTACGACCAGCCGTTCGTGACTGGCGAACGCACTCAGGAAGGTTTCTACAAGGTGCGTGCTGGTCTGGACCAGGCAATCGCCCGTGGTCTGGCTTACGCGCCGTACGCCGACCTGATCTGGTGCGAAACCGCCAAACCGGATCTGGAAGAAGCCCGTCGCTTCGCTGAAGCGATCAAGAAGGAATACCCGGACCAACTGCTGTCCTACAACTGCTCGCCTTCCTTCAACTGGAAGAAAAACCTGGACGACGCGACCATCGCCAAGTTCCAGCGCGAACTGTCCGCCATGGGCTACAAGCACCAGTTCATCACCCTGGCTGGCATTCACAACATGTGGCACAGCATGTTCAACCTGGCGCACGACTACGCCCGCAACGACATGACTGCCTACGTGAAGCTGCAGGAGCAGGAATTCGCTGACGCCGCCAAGGGTTACACCTTCGTGGCTCACCAGCAGGAAGTGGGCACCGGCTACTTCGACGACATGACCACAGTGATTCAAGGTGGCTCGTCTTCGGTGACCGCGCTGACCGGTTCGACCGAAGAAGAGCAGTTCCACTGATCTGCTTCGCCTGAGCAAACGGCCTTTGCGGATCGTATAGAAAGCTAACCGCAAAGCCGCAAGACTGACGCCCCGACTGGTTCGGGGCGTTTTTTTGCCTGCAGATTCCCTCTGTAGGAGCTGCCGAAGGCTGCGATCTTCTGTTTTCGGTTTGAAGATCAAAAGATCGCAGCCTTCGGCAGCTCCTACACGGTCGATGGGGCAAAACATTGATCCAGCACGGTATCCGCGTCACAAAAATCGGGTAAAACGGGCGCCACCGCTACTTGCAGTAACAGGCATATAAGACAACTTTCTGATTACTGCACCGCTAAACAGTTACAAAACCACTCCAAACGATATCAATTATCATTTAGCAGCAACTATGTTCGTTACATTTCCTACAAAACATAATTCGCAGAAACCCGGCTAATGCCCGCTACGCATGGGCTGCAGGGCATTGGAGGCGCGCTATGTCCTTATTCCAATAAATAATTTCGCTATAGGAATTTTACTTGCAGGGTGTTTAGCCATAAAATCAGCGCGATTGATTGCTGCGACATATCGTCACTGCCTTTTTCTTTATCAAGCTCAGAGACCTTTGCTCTCTGTTAAGGATTACCAGCATGCCCGAAGCGACAGGACTCATGGCCCACAACTGGGGCTTTGCCATTTTCCTTCTGGGTGTCGTCGGCCTGTGTGCCTTCATGCTTGGGGTCTCCAGCCTCCTCGGGTCAAAAGCCTGGGGCCGCAGCAAAAACGAACCGTTCGAGTCGGGCATGCTACCTACCGGTGGCGCCCGCTTGCGGCTCTCAGCCAAATTCTATCTGGTCGCGATGCTGTTCGTGATCTTCGATATCGAAGCCCTCTTTCTCTTTGCATGGTCTGTGTCCGTCCGCGAAAGCGGCTGGACCGGATTCGTCGAAGCTCTCGTTTTCATAGCAATTCTGTTGGCAGGTCTTGTCTACCTGTTCCGAGTGGGCGCCCTTGACTGGGCTCCGGAAGCTCGTCGCAAGCGGCAGGCGAAGCTGAAACAATGAGGCTTTGGCAATGCAATACAATCTCACCAGAATCGACCCCGATGCTCCTAACGAGCAGTATCCGATTGGCGAACGGGAAACCGTTTCCGATCCGTTAGAAGATCAAGTTCACAAAAACATTTTCATGGGCAAGCTCGAAGACGTGCTGAGTGGCGCGGTCAACTGGGGGCGTAAAAACTCCCTGTGGCCGTACAACTTCGGCCTTTCGTGCTGCTACGTGGAAATGACCACCGCCTTCACGGCGCCCCACGACATCGCGCGCTTTGGCGCCGAAGTTATCCGGGCATCACCGCGTCAGGCCGACTTCATGGTTATCGCCGGTACCTGCTTCATCAAGATGGCGCCGATCATCCAGCGTCTCTACGAGCAGATGCTCGAGCCGAAGTGGGTTATCTCCATGGGTTCGTGCGCCAACTCCGGTGGCATGTACGACATCTACTCCGTGGTTCAAGGGGTGGACAAGTTCCTGCCGGTGGACGTCTACGTACCTGGCTGCCCGCCCCGTCCAGAAGCATTTCTGCAAGGCTTGATGCTGTTGCAGGAATCGATTGGCCAGGAGCGTCGCCCACTGTCCTGGGTCGTTGGTGATCAAGGCGTTTATCGCGCCGACATGCCTTCGCAAAAGGAACAGCGCCGCGAACAGCGAATCGCAGTCACCAACCTGCGCAGCCCTGACGAAGTCTGATCCAGATCTGTTCTTACAAAGAAACGAGAAGCTGGCTTCATTCTTTACGTTGACCGAAAGCGAAAAAATAACCATGACTACAGGCAGCGCTCTGTACATCCCGCCTTATAAGGCAGACGACCAGGATGTGGTCGTCGAATTGAACAACCGTTTTGGCGCCGAAGCGTTCACCGCTCAGTCGACCCGCACCGGCATGCCGGTGCTGTGGGTGGCGCGCGCCAGACTCGTCGAAGTCCTGACCTTCCTGCGCAACCTGCCCAAGCCGTACGTCATGCTCTATGACCTGCACGGCGTGGACGAGCGTCTGCGCACCAAGCGTCAAGGGCTGCCATCCGGCGCCGACTTCACCGTGTTCTATCACCTCATGTCGCTTGAGCGTAATAGTGACGTGATGATCAAAGTCGCCTTGTCCGAAAGCGACCTGAGCTTGCCGACCGTCACCAGCATCTGGCCGAACGCCAACTGGTACGAGCGTGAAGTCTGGGACATGTACGGCATCGACTTCAAAGGCCACCCGCACCTGTCGCGCATCATGATGCCGCCGACCTGGGAAGGTCACCCGCTGCGCAAGGACTTCCCGGCGCGCGCCACCGAATTCGACCCGTTCAGCCTCAACCTCGCCAAGCAGCAGCTTGAGGAAGAAGCCGCGCGCTTCCGTCCTGAAGACTGGGGCATGAAGCGTTCCGGGGCCAACGAGGACTACATGTTCCTCAACCTGGGCCCGAACCACCCTTCGGCGCACGGTGCGTTCCGCATCATTCTGCAACTGGACGGTGAAGAGATCGTCGACTGCGTGCCGGACATCGGTTACCACCACCGTGGTGCCGAGAAGATGGCCGAGCGTCAGTCCTGGCACAGCTTCATTCCGTACACCGACCGTATCGATTACCTCGGCGGCGTGATGAACAACCTGCCGTACGTGCTCTCGGTCGAGAAGCTGGCCGGCATCAAGGTGCCCGAGAAGGTCGACGTCATCCGCATCATGATGGCCGAGTTCTTCCGGATCACCAGCCACCTGCTGTTCCTCGGGACCTACATCCAGGACGTCGGCGCCATGACCCCGGTGTTCTTCACCTTCACCGACCGCCAGAAGGCGTACACGGTGATCGAAGCCATTACCGGTTTCCGTCTGCACCCGGCCTGGTACCGCATCGGCGGCGTCGCCCACGACCTGCCGCGCGGCTGGGACAAACTGGTGAAAGACTTCGTCGAATGGCTGCCAAAACGCCTCGACGAATACACCAAGGCGGCCCTGCAAAACAGCATCCTCAAGGGTCGTACCATCGGCGTTGCCCAGTACAACACCAAAGAGGCCCTGGAATGGGGCGTCACCGGTGCCGGCCTGCGTTCGACCGGTTGCGACTTCGACCTGCGTAAAGCGCGCCCCTACTCCGGCTACGAGAACTTCGAGTTCGAAGTGCCACTGGCCGCCAACGGTGATGCCTACGACCGCTGCATGGTCCGCGTCGAAGAGATGCGCCAGAGCATCAAGATCATCGACCAGTGCCTGCGCAACATGCCGGAAGGCCCGTACAAGGCGGATCACCCGCTGACCACGCCGCCGCCGAAAGAGCGCACGCTGCAGCACATCGAAACCCTGATCACGCACTTCCTGCAAGTTTCGTGGGGCCCGGTCATGCCGGCCAACGAATCCTTCCAGATGATCGAAGCGACCAAGGGCATCAACAGTTATTACCTGACGAGCGACGGCGGCACCATGAGCTACCGTACCCGGATCCGTACTCCGAGCTTCCCGCACCTGCAGCAGATCCCTTCGGTGATCAAAGGCAGCATGGTCGCGGACTTGATTGCGTACCTGGGTAGTATCGACTTCGTTATGGCCGACGTGGACCGCTAAGCATGAACAGCACGCTTATCCAGACAGACCGTTTCACTTTGAGTGAAACCGAGCGCTCGGCCATCGAGCACGAGCTGCATCACTACGAAGACCCGCGCGCGGCGTCGATCGAAGCCCTGAAGATCGTTCAGAAAGAACGCGGCTGGGTGCCGGATGGCGCCCTGTACGCCATCGGCGAGATCCTCGGCATCCCGGCCAGCGACGTTGAAGGCGTGGCGACGTTTTACAGCCAGATCTTCCGTCAGCCGGTCGGCCGCCACATCATTCGCGTCTGCGACAGCATGGTCTGCTACATCGGCGGCCACGAGTCGGTGGTCAGCGAAATCCAGAACAATCTGGGCATCGGCCTGGGTCAGACCACCGCCGACGGTCGTTTCACCCTGCTGCCTGTCTGCTGCCTCGGCAACTGCGACAAGGCACCGGCGCTGATGATCGACGACGACACCTTTGGCGACGTGCAGCCTGCTGGCGTGGCCAAACTGCTCGAGGGCTACGTATGACCCTGACATCTTTCGGCCCGGCCAACCGCATCAAGCGTTCGGCCGAGACTCACCCGCTGACCTGGCGTCTGCGTGACGACGGCGAAGCCGTGTGGCTCGACGAATACCAGGCCAAGAACGGTTACGCCGCTGCGCGCAAAGCCTTCGCCGACATGGCTCAGGACGACATCGTCCAGACCGTGAAAGACGCCGGCCTGAAAGGTCGCGGCGGTGCCGGCTTCCCCACTGGCGTGAAGTGGGGCCTGATGCCCAAAGACGAATCCATCAACATCCGCTACCTGCTGTGCAACGCGGACGAGATGGAGCCGAACACCTGGAAAGACCGCATGCTGATGGAGCAACTGCCCCATCTGCTGATCGAAGGCATGCTGATCAGTGCCCGCGCACTGAAAACCTACCGTGGCTACATCTTCCTGCGTGGCGAGTACACCACCGCCGCCAAGCACCTCAACCGTGCCGTGGAAGAAGCCAAGGCAGCAGGCCTTTTGGGTAAAAACATTCTGGGCAGCGGCTTCGATTTCGAGCTGTTCGTCCACACCGGCGCCGGGCGTTACATCTGCGGTGAAGAAACCGCACTGATCAACTCCCTCGAAGGCCGCCGCGCCAACCCGCGCTCCAAGCCGCCCTTCCCTGCCGCCGTGGGCGTGTGGGGCAAGCCGACTTGCGTGAACAACGTTGAAACCCTGTGCAACGTGCCGGCGATCATTGCCGACGGCGTTGACTGGTACAAATCGTTGGCCCGCGAAGGCAGCGAAGACATGGGTACCAAGCTCATGGGCTTCTCCGGCAAGGTCAAGAACCCGGGCCTGTGGGAACTGCCATTCGGCGTCACCGCTCGCGAGCTGTTCGAAGACTACGCCGGCGGCATGCGCGACGGTTACAAGCTCAAGGCCTGGCAGCCAGGCGGTGCCGGTACCGGTTTCCTCTTGCCAGAACACCTCGACGCCCAAATGTACGCCGGCGGCATCGCCAAAGTGGGCACCCGGATGGGTACCGGCCTGGCCATGGCGGTGGACGACAGCGTCAACATGGTGTCGCTGCTGCGCAACATGGAGCAGTTCTTCGCCCGCGAATCCTGCGGCTTCTGCACCCCGTGCCGTGATGGCCTGCCATGGAGCGTCAAGCTCTTGATGGCCATCGAAGAAGGCCGCGGTCAGCCAGGCGACATCGAGACCCTGCTGGGTCTGGTCGGCTTCCTCGGCCCAGGCAAGACCTTCTGTGCTCACGCACCGGGTGCCGTGGAGCCGTTGGGCAGTGCCATCAAATACTTCCGTCCAGAGTTCGAAGCCGGTATCGCGCCCGCAAGCGCCGCCGTCCCGCCTCTGGCAAGGCCGATCGTAGTCGGCGCGTAAACGCTTAAAAAGGCGAAGGGTCCGTGCCCTTCGCCTTTCGTCCGATGACGCCTTTCGGGGCTGACTGGATTCGGACGAATAACAAGATTCCATTAGCCACGCCCGCTGACACCGGGCCAACGAAGACCTTTGAACCATGGCCACTATCCACGTAGACGGCAAAGCGCTCGAAGTCGACGGGGCAGACAACCTGTTACAGGCATGTCTGTCGCTGGGCCTCGACATCCCTTATTTCTGCTGGCACCCCGCGCTTGGTAGCGTCGGGGCCTGCCGCCAGTGCGCGGTCAAGCAGTACACCGATGAGAACGACACCCGTGGTCGCATCGTCATGTCGTGCATGACCCCTGCCACCGACAACACCTGGATCTCCATCGACGATGAAGAATCCAAGGCATTCCGCGCCAGTGTTGTCGAATGGCTGATGACCAACCACCCGCACGACTGCCCTGTGTGCGAAGAAGGCGGTCACTGCCACCTGCAAGACATGACCGTGATGACCGGCCACAACGAGCGCCGTTATCGCTTCACCAAACGCACCCACCAGAACCAGCAACTGGGCCCGTTCATTTCCCACGAAATGAACCGCTGCATCGCCTGCTACCGCTGCGTGCGTTTCTACAAGGATTACGCTGGCGGCACCGACCTCGGTGTATTCGGCGCCCACGACAACGTGTACTTCGGTCGCGTTGAAGACGGCACCCTCGAAAGCGAGTTCTCCGGCAACCTCACCGAGGTCTGCCCGACCGGTGTGTTCACCGACAAGACTCACTCCGAGCGCTACAACCGCAAGTGGGACATGCAGTTCTCGCCGAGCATCTGCCATGGCTGCTCCAGCGGTTGCAACATCTCCCCGGGTGAGCGTTACGGCGAACTGCGTCGCATCGAAAACCGTTTCAACGGTTCGGTGAACCAGTACTTCCTGTGCGACCGTGGCCGTTTCGGTTATGGCTACGTCAACCGCACCGACCGTCCACGTCAGCCGATGCTGGCCGACGGCACCAAGCTGGGCTTGGATCAGGCACTGGACAAGGCGGCCGATCTGCTGCGCGGTCGCAACATCGTCGGTATCGGTTCGCCGCGTGCCAGCCTCGAAAGCAACTATGCGTTGCGCGAACTGGTCGGCGCCGAGCACTTCTACTCCGGTATCGAAGCCTCCGAGCTGGAGCGCATCCGTCTGGTCCTGCAAGTGCTCAAAGAAAGCCCGCTGCCCGTGCCGAACATGCGCGACATCGAAGACCACGACGCCATCTTCGTCCTCGGTGAAGACCTGACCCAGACTGCCGCGCGTATGGCGCTGTCCCTGCGTCAGTCGGTCAAGGGCAAAGCTGAAGACATGGCCGAAGCCATGCGCGTTCAGCCTTGGCTCGACGCCGCCGTGAAGAACATCGGTCAGCACGAACTGAACCCGCTGTTCATCGCCAGCCTGGCGGAAACCAAGCTCGACGACATCGCCGAAGAGTGCGTTCACGCCGCTCCGGACGATCTGGCGCGCATCGGCTTCGCCGTGGCCCACGCACTGGATGCCAGCGCACCGGCCGTTGAAGGTCTGGATGCCGAAGCACTGGAACTGGCCAAGCGCATCGCCGACGCCCTGCTCGCGGCCAAACGTCCGCTGATCATCGCCGGTACTTCGCTGGGCTCCAAAGCGCTGATCGAGGCGGCGGCAAACATTGCCAAGGCCTTGAAGCTGCGCGAGAAGAACGGTTCGATCAGCCTGATCGTGCCGGAAGCCAACAGCCTCGGCCTGGCCATGCTCGGTGGCGAATCGGTCGACGCGGCGCTGCAAGCCGTGATCGATGGCAAGGCCGACGCCATCGTCGTGCTGGAAAACGATCTGTACACCCGCACCTCGAAAGCCAAGGTCGATGCGGCCCTGAACGCTGCGAAAGTGGTGATCGTTGCCGACCACCAGAAAACCGCCACCAGCGACCGCGCGCACCTGGTTCTGCCAGCGGCGAGCTTCGCTGAAGGCGACGGTACGCTGGTCAGCCAGGAAGGTCGCGCCCAGCGCTTCTTCCAGGTTTTCGATCCGCAATACATGGATGCAAGCATCCTGGTTCACGAAGGCTGGCGCTGGCTGCACGCCCTGCGCTCGACCCTGCTGAACCAGCCGATCGACTGGACGCAACTCGACCACGTCACCGCTGCCGTGGCTTCGAGCACCGAGCAACTGGCGCGCATCGTTGATGCTGCTCCGTCTGCCGCGTTCCGTATCAAGGGTCTGAAACTGGCGCGTGAGCCGCTGCGTTATTCCGGTCGCACCGCGATGCGCGCCGACATCAGCGTTCACGAACCGCGCACCCCGCAAGACAAAGACACCGCGTTCGCCTTCTCCATGGAAGGTTACTCGGGCTCGGCCGAACCGCGTCAGCAGGTGCCATTCGCCTGGTCGCCGGGCTGGAACTCGCCACAAGCGTGGAACAAGTTCCAGGACGAAGTCGGTGGTCACCTGCGTGCTGGCGACCCGGGCACCCGCCTGATCGAAAGCACTGGCGATTCGCTGAACTGGTTCGCTGCCGCACCGCGCGCCTTTAACCCGGCGCCGGGCACCTGGCAGGCCGTGCCGTTCTACCACCTGTTCGGCAGCGACGAAAACTCGTCGAAAGCCGCGCCGGTGCAAGAGCGCATCCCGGCTCCGTACGTTGCCCTGGCCAAATCCGAAGCGGATCGTCTGGGCGTCAACGACGGTGCCCTGCTGAGCCTGAACGTGGCCGGGCAGACCCTGCGTCTGCCGCTGCGCATCAATGAAGAACTGGGCGCTGGTCTGGTGGCCTTGCCTGCGGGCATCGCCGGCATTCCACCGGCATTCGCCGGCCTGTCCGTCGACGGTCTGCAGGAGGCAGCGCAATGACCTGGTTCACCCCTGAAGTGATCGATGTGATCCTGACGGTCATCAAAGCCATCGTGATTCTGCTGGCCGTTGTGGTCGCAGGCGCGTTGCTCAGCTTTGTCGAACGTCGCCTGCTGGGCTGGTGGCAGGACCGTTACGGTCCGAACCGCGTGGGCCCGTTCGGCATGTTCCAGATCGCCGCCGACATGCTGAAGATGTTCTTCAAGGAAGACTGGACCCCGCCGTTTGCCGACAAGGTGATCTTCACCCTGGCACCGGTGGTCGCCATGTCCGCCCTGCTGATCGCGTTTGCGATCATCCCGATCACCCCGACCTGGGGTGTGGCGGATCTGAACATCGGCCTGCTGTTCTTCTTCGCCATGGCCGGTCTGTCGGTCTACGCGGTACTGTTCGCCGGCTGGTCGAGTAACAACAAGTTCGCCCTGCTCGGCAGCTTGCGTGCCTCGGCGCAGACGGTGTCCTACGAAGTGTTCATGGGCCTGTCCCTGATGGGCATCGTGGTGCAGGTCGGCTCGTTCAACATGCGCGACATCGTCGAGTACCAGGCGCAGAACCTGTGGTTCATCATTCCGCAGTTCTTCGGCTTCTGTACCTTCTTCATCGCGGGCGTCGCCGTGACTCACCGTCACCCGTTCGACCAGCCGGAAGCGGAACAGGAACTGGCAGACGGTTACCACATTGAATACGCCGGTATGAAATGGGGCATGTTCTTCGTCGGTGAATACATCGGCATCATCCTGATCTCGGCGCTGCTGGTCACCCTGTTCTTCGGTGGCTGGCACGGTCCGTTCGGCATCCTGCCGCAACTGTCCTTCGTCTGGTTCGCACTGAAGACCGCGTTCTTCATCATGCTGTTCATCCTGCTGCGCGCTTCCATTCCGCGTCCGCGTTATGACCAGGTGATGGATTTCAGCTGGAAATTCTGCCTGCCACTGACCCTGATCAATTTGCTGATAACCGCTGCGGTTGTGTTGTGGAACACACCTGCGGTTGCGGTTCAGTGAGGATTTGACCCATGTTCAAATATATTGGCTACATCGTTAAGGGTACCGGTACCCAGTTGCGCAGCCTGGTCATGGTCTTCGGCCACGGCTTTCGCAAGCGCGACACCCTGCAATACCCGGAAGAAGCGGTCTACCTGCCACCACGCTACCGTGGCCGCATCGTCCTCACCCGTGACC
Organism: Pseudomonas sp. 86_A; assembly: GCF_017491705.1. Classification (NCBI taxonomy): domain Bacteria; kingdom Pseudomonadati; phylum Pseudomonadota; class Gammaproteobacteria; order Pseudomonadales; family Pseudomonadaceae; genus Pseudomonas; species Pseudomonas sp. 86_A. The sequence continues at coordinate 156,041 of NZ_JAFGYS010000008.1, forward strand.
CCGATGGCGAAGAGCGTTGCGTAGCCTGCAACCTGTGCGCCGTGGCTTGCCCGGTGGGTTGCATCTCGCTGCAGAAAGCTGAAACCGAAGACGGTCGCTGGTACCCGGACTTCTTCCGTATCAACTTCTCGCGCTGCATTTTCTGCGGTCTCTGCGAGGAAGCCTGTCCGACCACCGCAATCCAGCTGACTCCGGATTTCGAGATGGCCGAGTTCAAACGTCAGGACCTGGTGTACGAGAAAGAAGATCTGCTGATCTCCGGCCCCGGCAAAAACCCTGATTACAACTTCTATCGTGTTGCAGGTATGGCAATCGCTGGCAAGCCGAAAGGCGCTGCGCAGAACGAAGCCGAACCGATCAACGTGAAGAGCTTGCTGCCTTAAGGAAGAACGATGGAATTCGCTTTCTATTTCGCATCGGGTATCGCGGTTGTGTCCACGCTACGTGTGGTCACCAACACCAACCCTGTGCACGCCCTGCTCTACCTGATCATCTCGTTGATCGCCGTGGCCATGACCTTCTTCGCACTCGGCGCACCGTTTGCCGGCGTGCTGGAAGTGATCGCCTACGCCGGCGCCATCATGGTGCTGTTCGTGTTCGTGGTGATGATGCTGAACCTGGGTCCCGCCTCGGTTCAGCAAGAACGCACCTGGCTCAAGCCCGGCATTTGGGCAGGCCCGGTGATTCTCGCCGCCCTGCTGCTGGCCGAACTGCTGTATGTGCTGTTCGCTCACCAGAGCGGTCAGGCCATCGGCCACACCACCGTCGATGCAAAAGCCGTGGGCGTCAGCCTGTTCGGCCCGTATCTGCTGGTGGTCGAACTCGCCTCGATGCTGCTGCTCGCCGCAGCCGTCACGGCGTTCCATTTGGGCCGTAACGAGGCGAAGGAGTAAGACATGCCTGCTATCCCTCTCGAACATGGTCTGGCGGTTGCCGGCATCCTGTTCTGCCTTGGTCTGGTCGGCCTGATGGTCCGCCGCAACATTTTGTTCGTGTTGATGAGTCTGGAAGTGATGATGAACGCCTCTGCACTGGCCTTCATCGTTGCAGGCGCCCGTTGGGGCCAGCCGGATGGACAGATCATGTTCATCCTGGTGATCAGCCTGGCAGCCGCCGAGGCCAGTATTGGTCTGGCGATCCTGCTGCAACTGTATCGCCGCTTCCACACGCTCGATATCGACGCTGCCAGTGAGATGCGCGGATGAATCTTATCTTTCTGACTTTCGTATTCCCTCTGATCGGTTTCCTGCTGCTGTCGTTCTCCCGTGGACGCTGGTCGGAAAACCTCTCGGCGCTGATCGGCGTGGGTTCCATTGGCTTGTCGGCGATTGTCGCCGCCTACGTCATCTGGCAATTCAACGTCGCGCCTCCCGAAGGCGGTCACTACACCCTGGTGCTGTGGAAGTGGATGGCGGTCGAAGGCTTCAAGCCTGACTTCGCCCTCTACGTCGACGGCCTGTCGATCACCATGCTCGGCGTGGTGGTGGGTGTGGGTTTCCTGATCCACCTGTTCGCGTCTTGGTACATGCGCGGCGAAGCGGGCTACTCGCGCTTCTTCTCGTACACCAACCTGTTTATCGCCAGCATGCTGTTCCTGGTCCTGGGCGATAACCTGTTGTTCCTGTACTTCGGCTGGGAAGGCGTAGGCCTGTGCTCGTACCTGTTGATCGGTTTCTACTACAGCAACCGCAACAACGGTAACGCCGCACTCAAGGCCTTCATCGTGACCCGGATCGGCGACGTGTTCATGGCCATCGGCCTGTTCATCCTGTTCCAGCAAGTGGGCACGTTGAACATCCAGGAACTGCTGGTGCTGGCACCGCAGAAATTCCAGGTCGGCGACTTCTGGATCACCCTGGCGACCCTGATGCTGCTGGGTGGTGCGGTCGGTAAATCGGCGCAACTGCCACTGCAAACCTGGCTCGCGGACGCGATGGCCGGTCCGACCCCGGTGTCGGCACTGATCCACGCTGCAACCATGGTGACCGCTGGCGTCTACCTGATCGCCCGTACCCACGGTCTGTTCACCCTGGCGCCGGAAATCCTGCACTTGGTCGGCATCGTCGGTGGTGTGACTCTGGTACTGGCCGGTTTCGCCGCGCTGGTACAAACCGACATCAAACGTATCCTCGCCTACTCGACCATGAGCCAGATCGGCTACATGTTCCTGGCGCTGGGCGTTGGTGCCTGGGATGGCGCGATTTTCCACCTGATGACCCACGCCTTCTTCAAGGCCCTGCTGTTCCTTGCTTCCGGTGCGGTGATCGTTGCCTGCCACCACGAGCAGAACATCTTCAAGATGGGCGGTCTGTGGAAGAAACTGCCACTGGCCTACGCCAGCTTCATCGTCGGTGGTGCCGCCCTGGCTGCCCTGCCACTGGTGACCGCAGGTTTCTACTCCAAGGACGAAATCCTCTGGGAAGCGTTCGCCAGCGGCAACCACGGTCTGCTCTACGCAGGTCTGGTCGGCGCGTTCATGACTTCGCTGTACACCTTCCGCCTGATCTTCATCACGTTCCACGGTGAAGCCAAGACCGAAGCCCACGCCGGTCACGGCATCGCTCACTGGCTGCCACTGTCGGTGCTGATCGTGCTGTCGACCTTCATCGGCGCGATGATCGTTCCACCGCTGCACGGCGTCCTGCCGGAAAGCGTCGGGCATGCCGGTGGCGAAGCCAAGCACAGTCTGGAAATCGCTTCGGGCGCCATCGCCCTGGCCGGTATCCTGCTGGCGGCCCTGCTGTTCCTTGGCAAGCGTCGCTTCGTGACGGCAATCGCCAACAGCGGCATCGGCCGTTTCCTTTCGGCCTGGTGGTTCGCTGCCTGGGGCTTCGACTGGATCTACGACAAACTGTTCGTCAAGCCGTACCTTGCGATCAGCCATGTACTGCGCAAAGACCCGCTCGACCAGACCATCGGTCTGATCCCGCGTATGGCCAAGGGGGGTCACACCGCCCTGAGCCGTACCGAGACCGGTCAACTGCGTTGGTATGCCGCCTCGATGGCTGCTGGTGCCGTGCTGGTAATCGGCGCCATCGTGCTGGTAGCGGTCTGATATGAACCTTGCGAATTTGCGAAAGGAAACGAGCCCGTCATGATTCTGCCTTGGCTAATCCTGATCCCCTTCATCGGCGGCCTGCTGTGCTGGATGGGTGAGCGCTTCGGCGCTACCCTCCCCCGCTGGATTGCGCTGTTGACCATGACCCTGGAACTCGCCCTCGGCCTCTGGCTGTGGGCCCACGGTGACTATTCATTTGCTCCGGCGCCTGGCGCCGATCCGACCTGGGCGCTTGAGTTCAAGCACGTCTGGATCCAGCGCTTCGGCATCAACGTGCACCTGGCCCTCGACGGCCTGTCGCTGTTGATGATCCTGCTGACCGGCCTGCTGGGTATCCTCTCGGTACTGTGCTCGTGGAAAGAGATTCAACGTCACGTTGGCTTCTTCCACCTGAACCTGATGTGGATCCTGGGCGGCGTCGTCGGCGTGTTCCTTGCCCTCGACCTGTTCATGTTCTTCTTCTTCTGGGAAATGATGCTGGTGCCGATGTACTTCCTCATCGCGCTCTGGGGTCACAGTTCTTCGGACGGCAAGAAAACCCGGATCTACGCAGCGACCAAGTTCTTCATCTTCACTCAGGCTTCCGGCCTGATCATGCTGGTGGCGATCCTCGGTCTGGTACTGGTCAACTTCAACAACACCGGCGTGATTACCTTCAACTACGCCGACCTGTTGAAGACCAAGATGTCGATGACCACCGAGTACATTCTGATGCTCGGCTTCTTCATCGCCTTCGCGGTCAAGCTGCCAGTGGTGCCGTTCCACTCGTGGTTGCCTGACGCTCACGCCCAGGCCCCGACTGCCGGTTCCGTCGACCTCGCCGGTATCCTGCTGAAAACCGCTGCCTACGGCCTGCTGCGTTTCGCCCTGCCGCTGTTCCCGAATGCGTCGGCCGAGTTCGCGCCGATCGCCATGACCCTCGGTCTGATCGGGATCTTCTACGGCGCGTTCCTCGCTTTCGCGCAAACCGACATCAAGCGTCTGATCGCCTTCTCGTCCGTTTCCCACATGGGCTTCGTACTGATCGGCATCTACTCCGGCAGCCAACTGGCGCTGCAAGGTGCAGTGATCCAGATGCTGGCGCACGGTCTGTCGGCCGCAGCACTGTTTATCCTCAGCGGTCAGCTGTACGAGCGTCTGCATACCCGTGACATGCGTGAGATGGGCGGTCTGTGGTCGCGTATCGCTTACCTGCCGGCGATCAGCCTGTTCTTCGCAGCCGCCTCTCTGGGTCTGCCGGGCACCGGTAACTTTGTCGGCGAGTTCCTGATCCTGATCGGCACCTTCGCCAGTGCGCCATGGATCACCGCGATTGCCACCTCCGGTCTGGTGTTCGGTTCGGTCTACTCGCTGATCATGATCCACCGTGCCTACTTCGGTCCGTCCAAATCGGATTCGATCCTGCACGGCATGGACGGTCGCGAACTGATCATGGTGCTGGGCCTTGCGGTGCTGCTGATTTACCTCGGCGTCTACCCGCAACCGTTCCTCGACACTTCCGCCGCCACGATGCATGGCGTGCAGCAGTGGCTCGGCACCGCCTTCACTCAACTCGCTTCGGCCCGGTAAGAGCGCTATGGAATTCACGATTCAACACTTTATTGCGCTTGCGCCACTGTTGATCACCAGCCTCACCATTATCGTGGTGATGCTGGCAATCGCCTGGCGCCGCAACCACTCGCAGACCTTTCTGATCTCGGTCGCCGGTCTGAACCTGGCCTTGCTGTCGATCCTGCCAGCCCTGAAAGTCGCGCCTCTGGCCGTGACCCCATTGCTGCAGATCGACACCTTCGCCTGCCTGTACATGGCGCTGATCCTGGTCGCCACCCTCGCCTGTGTCACCCTCGCCCACGCCTACCTCGGCGATGGCGGTTCGGGTTACCCGGGCAACCGTGAAGAGCTGTACCTGCTGATCCTGATGGCCGCCGCCGGTGGCCTGGTTCTGGTCAGCGCGCAGCACCTGGCCGGTTTGTTCATCGGTCTGGAACTGCTGTCGGTGCCGGTCTACGGTCTGGTGGCTTACGCCTTCTTCAACAAGCGTTCGCTGGAAGCCGGCATCAAGTACATGGTGCTGTCGGCCGCCGGTTCCGCGTTCCTGCTGTTCGGTATGGCGCTGCTGTACGCGGACGCCGGCACCCTGAGCTTCAACGGTATCGGTCAGGCCCTGGCTGCGACTGGCCTGCCTAGCTCGCTGGCGCAGTTGGGCCTGGGCATGATGCTGATCGGTCTGGCGTTCAAGCTGTCGCTGGTGCCGTTCCACCTGTGGACGCCGGACGTCTACGAAGGTGCTCCGGCACCGGTCGCTGCGTTCCTCGCCACTGCGTCCAAGGTTGCGGTGTTTGCGGTGATGGTGCGTCTGTTCCAGATCTCCCCTGCTGCCAGCAGCGGCGTACTGAGCGACGTGCTGAGCGTGATCGCCGTCGCCTCGATCCTGTTCGGTAACCTGCTGGCCCTGACCCAGAGCAACCTCAAGCGTCTGCTCGGTTACTCGTCCATCGCGCACTTCGGCTACCTGCTGATCGCACTGGTGGCGAGCAAGGGTCTGGCGGTGGAAGCCATCGGCGTGTACCTGGTTACTTATGTGATCACCAGCCTCGGCGCGTTCGGCGTGATCACCCTGATGTCCTCGCCGTACAACGGCCGTGACGCCGACGCCCTGTACGAGTACCGCGGCCTGTTCTGGCGCCGTCCGTACCTGACCGCCGTACTGACCGTGATGATGCTGTCCCTGGCCGGTATCCCGCTGACCGCGGGCTTCATCGGCAAGTTCTACATCATCGCTACCGGTGTCGAATCGCACCAATGGTGGCTGGTCGGCTCCCTGGTACTGGGCAGCGCCATCGGCGTGTTCTACTACCTGCGTGTGATGGTCACCCTGTACCTGATCGAGCCAAACCTGCGTCGCCACGACGCCCAGCTGCACTGGGAACAGAAGGCAGGCGGCGTGATGCTGCTGGCCATCGCCCTGGTTGCGTTCTTCCTGGGTGTGTACCCGCAGCCATTGCTGACTCTGGTTCAGCAGGCGGGTCTGGCGGGCTGATTGCTCCGCTGGCTGGAAACGGAAACGGCACCTTCGGGTGCCGTTTTTGTTTTACGGATTCTATGCAGCAACAAATAACCTGTGGCGAGGGAGCTTGCTCCCGCTGGGACGCGAAGCGGCCCCGCTGTTCAGCTGAGAAGCGGGGACTGCTACGCAGTCCAGCGGGAGCAAGCTCCCTCGCCACAATGGCATCACAGTGTCTTCACCATTGGCACGCAGGCCAGTTGCAAACCTGAAGGCGACTGATAAACCGCACTCCCCTCCCCGATGTAACCGCAGCGCCGGTAAAAATCGACAGCGTTCAATGTCGCGTCCAGACACACCTCTGCCAGCCCCAGCTCCCGCGCCAGATCTTCGAGAAAGAACAGAACACGCTTGCCCAGCCCACGCTGCATGAAATCCGGGCGGATGAAGATTGCGCCGATTTCACGCTGCTCCAGATCAAGCATTCCAGTTGCCACAGGTTCACCCTCAGTGCAGACCAGATAGAAGTGCTTTGCCATGAGCGTGTCGTAACCGTCCTCAGCCGAGCCCTTGGTCCAGTCGTGCATTTGCTGCTCGGTGTAAGCACCGATGCATTGATGCCTGATCGCCAAGCGTCGTATGTCGAATGCGGTTTGGGCGTCATTCGCGGTGGCTCTTCTGATGTCGAACATTCCTCTCTCCATGAGCCATGTACGGACGGGCAATGAAAAAGCCCCGTCCATTTCTGGCGGGGCTTTGGGTACACGTCAAATGACAAACACGTATGACCTTATGGCCCGCCTGAAGCGGTCATAGAGGAGCACATCATGTTCATTCGGTGGTGGGCAGTCATGATCGGATAGTGCTGTGGATTGTTCCGGCACGTCAATCGCGAAGTTTCTTCGCTACTCAATTGAACGTTCTTACCACGCTGGTCGATTCGTCCTACAGGTCTTTTTACGACCGTTGTCTACCGTTAAAAAAGGGACGGAAAGGACGGCCTAGAGGCCTTGACCGATTCGATTATCGAGACAACACTATACGTAGGTAGCGTACAGAACATGGATGCTCTTTTTGTAGAGTTACGTATGTTTCAGAAATACCGAAACGATTATCTGGACGACGATCTATTTCGGAGCTTTCAACTGGAGTTGCTTAAAAACCCCGAAGCGGGCGATCTGATCGAGGGTACAGGTGGGCTGCGCAAGATTCGCTTCTGCGATCAACGACGAGGCAAGGGCAAGCGCAGCGGATTACGGGTGATTTACTACTGGTGGTCCGGTTTCAACCAATTCTGGCTGTTCACTGTGTATAGCAAAGACGAGCAAACCGACCTCTCGCCTGCTCAGAGAAAACTGTTCAAACAAACTCTGGATACAGAAATCAACACGAGATCCCACTATGAAACGTGACATTTTTTCCGAATTGATGGATGGCCTCGAAGCTCTGGCAGAAGAGCGCGAGGGCAAAATTACGTTGCGCACACACAGGGTTCAGTTACCGAAACTGGTACCCATCACTGCCGAGGAAGTGGTAGCCATCCGCCAACAGCTCAACCTATCGCGGTCTGTGTTCGCCATGTACCTGCGCACCAACACTCGAACTCTGGAAAACTGGGAGCAAGGACGAGCAACGCCCAATGCTCAGGCCACGACCCTGATCCGTCTGGTCGAGCGTTTTCCGCAGACTATCGAACAACTCGCAGCCCTGACCTGATATTCAAGGCCTTCGCTCCATCCACATGACGAAATTGTAATTCCCCCATCACCTTGGCGTTATCCGCAGCTTGTAACGATGTCACCCGGCGACCAATGCCGGCGGGCCTTTGCCCGTCGAACAATAAAACTTACGCCGACGCACGTTCCCGTTCTGCCGAACCCAAGGAGTGTTTGATGGTTAACCCTACAAAAATATCGATGGCCGCTTTTGCGGTGGTGGTCGGCTCAGGGCCGTCCATGGTGTTTGCAGAAGACAAGCCCGAGGGCTTTGTCGAAGGCAGCAGCCTGACGGTGCTCAACCGTAACTTCTACTTCAATCGTGATCACCGCAACGGCCAGTCCAGCCCCACCGGCAACGGCTATTCCGAAGCCTGGGCGCATGCGGTCATCAGCAAGTTCGAATCCGGTTTCACCCAAGGCACCGTCGGGGTCGGTGTCGATGCGTTTGCCATGATCGGCTTGAAACTCGACACCGGTGACGGGCGTAATGGCGGGCGCAGTTCGTTCGATGTGTTGCCGGTCAACAGCGACGGCCAGGCGCGGGACGAATACACCAAGTTTGGCGGCGCCGCCAAAGTGCGGGCGTTCGATACCGTGGTCAGGGTCGGTGATGTGTTCCCGGCCAACCCGGTGGTGGCGGCCGGTGACTCGCGTCTGCTGCCGGAAAGCTTTCGCGGGGTGACGGCGACCAACACCAGCATCGAGGGTCTGTCGGTGCAGGGCGGGCGTTTGCATGCGATGAGCCAGCCGGTGTCCAGCGACATGCGCGAGAACTTCGCCACGTTCTACGCCGGCCCGGTCAATTCGCCATGGATCGCTTACGGCGGCGGCGATTATGCGCTTAACAAAAATCTCAGTTTCAGCCTGTACTCCAGTCGCCTCAAGGATGCGTGGAATCAGTACTACGCCGGCACTGCCTGGACCTACCCGCTGTCCGATGATCTGTCGCTGTTCGGTGGCCTGAACTATTACAAGGCGGTCGACGAGGGCAAACAACTGCTCGGCCAGTTCGACAACAACATCTGGAGCGGCCGCGTCGGCGTGAAACTCGGCGCGCACTCCGTCGCCCTCTCCCACCAGCGCAACAACGGTAATGACGACTTCGACTACCTGCGTCAGTCCGACTCGATCTTCCTCGACAACTCGATCCAGTACAGCGACTTCAACTCGCCGAAAGAACGTTCGTGGATGGTGCGCTACGACCTCGACATGAGCACTTACGGCGTGCCCGGTCTGTCATTCATGACCCGTTACGCACGCGGCACCGACGCCGATTACTCCAACGCCAACGCCGTGTACATGCGCCGCGATGCCGAGGGCAATCCGCTGACCGACCAGAAGCGCTGGGAGCGCGATATCGAGGTCAAGTACGTGGTGCAAAGCGGTTCGATGAAAGACCTGTCGCTGCGCTTGCGCCAGGCCACTACTCGCGCCACGGCGTTTGAGTCCGATCTGGATGAAGTGCGGGTGATTGTCGAATACCCGTTGGCGATTCTCTGAGTTTCCCGAGCAATACCATTCACCTTTAGAAGCTCCTTGCTCCTTTGGTCAGAGGTGAATTTTTTGGCGTCCTTCGGGGCGCCTTTTTTATGTCCGGACTTTACTCGGTCACTGTAGGAGTGAGCCTGCTCGCGATGGCGGTGGGCCAGTCGATGAAGATGTTGGCTGTACCGACGCTATCGCGAGCAAGCTCACTCCTACAAGAGTTATGCGGTGGGATCTACGTTATCCAGCGCCTTGTTCACCGCCAGTTCGCCGAGCATGACGACCTGCGCAATACCGAGCAGGGTCTTGCGATGCGTACCCTCCAGCAACGCGGCGAAGTCGCCGAGCATCACCGTGGCCGAGGCCAGGGACTCGCAGGCATTGGCCAGCAGGGATTCGGTGTCGGCGTCGGGGTTGACCAGGAACAGCGCGTTGGCGGTGTAGGGCGTGGCCATGATGGGCGGTGCGGGGTTGAGGTAGTAGTCGAGGGCGCGCTCGGCGGCTTCGTGGAGTTTATGGGTGTCGACTGAAATGTAGGGGGATGCGGGGTCAGCGTCTGTTAACGCAGTTGCTTCGGGGGGATTGGGGGTTGGCTTTTTCATGGTGTATCTCCAGTCTTGCGGTGGAGCTGGCCCATTCGGTTCCACGCGAAGGGTGGCAGCTGTACGCAGGTTGGAACCCGGGGACCAGAAAACCCGGCAGACTTGAAGTCTCCCGCGCACAGCCGCCATAACAGAGTGCACACCACGAAGGTGCGCAAGCATACGTCATGAAAGCCACTTTTGCGCTTTCTGGGTCCCGGGGTTCCAATCCCGATCGCTGATTTGGCAGCGACCCACACAGGCTAGAGAGCGGACGTCCGACGGACAACCTGAAAACATTGTGGGAAGGTTCCGCTTTTCCCACACAACCTTTAAACATTCCGAATCTAAATACAGATCGTGATTTTGCAAAAACGCCCCTGTAGGAGCTGCCGAAGGCTGCGATCTTTTGGCTTTGACTTTAAAGATCAAGATCAAAAGATCGCAGCCTTCGGCAGCTCCTACAGGGGGGCGACAATTCAGGCGGGCTAGCCACCGCTGTTACGGCACACGCCCGCCACGCTGTACTTGAGCGTATTGAGCTGCCCTTTGGAATCCTCGTAAGTCATGGCGGTCGGGACCACCGAGCAACCTGGCGGCGGCTTCACCACGCTGACGATCTTCACCACATCGAGCTTCATGCCGTATTCGAACTCCTTGACCACCGGCGCCGCTTTGCCACGCGCCGCCGCGTATTGCTCCATGGCTTTGGCATTGGCGCTGAAGGCGCGCTCGAAAGTACGGTCACCGCCGCCTTCGGCCAATGCATTCACCGACATCGCCATGACACCGGCGAAGGTCATCCATTTGATCAACTGCATGTTTAGTCCTCCTTAAAAAAGCCCGGCATCGGCACACGACAACGGGCTTGTTCCAGTGCGCCGGGCTTACAGGTCTTTGGTCTTGTCGTCTTTCTTTTCATTGACGACTACCGGGTCGCGGGCCTGCTCTTTAGCGACGAACAGCTCTACGGCGCGGTCGTTGGCACTCATCATGCGGTCGAAGGTGCGGTCACCGCCGCCTTCGGCCATGGCCAGGGACGACAGCATCAGGGCGGCTGCGAAGGTGCTCAGTGGGGCGAATTTCATCGTTGATTCCTCGTTTAAGTAGCTGACGGGATCAAGGTAACAAGGTGAACCTATCGTGACGGTGGCGGGGGAATTACAGATTCGTAATGTGAACACGCTGGAAAATCTGCAGGCCTGAAAAGTAACTGTGGCGAGGGAGCTTGCTCCCGCTGGGGCGCGCAGCGGCCCTCGCTTTTCATTTGGAAAAGCGCGGCCTGCTGCGCAGTCCAGCGGGAGCAAGCTCCCTCGCCACAGGGGTTCTGTTCACAGTCAGGTAGGGACGGAGTCCTCATCCCGGCGATGGGCGAGTTGGTAAAGCGCCGGCAATATCAGCAGCGTGAGGATCGTGGAGGACAGGATTCCGCCGATCACCACCGTCGCCAACGGGCGCTGCACTTCCGCACCCGTGCCGGTCGCCAGCGCCATCGGGATAAAGCCTAACGACGCCACCAGCGCGGTCATCAACACCGGGCGCAAACGCGTCAATGCACCTTCGTTAATTGCATCCGCAAGCGACCGCCCCTCCTCGCGCAAATTACGAATAAACGCAATCATCACCAAGCCGTTCAACACCGCCACCCCGGACAACGCGATAAACCCGACACCCGCCGAAATCGACAACGGAATGTCCCGCAGCCACAGCGCCATCACCCCGCCGGTCAACGCAAACGGAATCCCGGTAAACACCAGCAAACCGTCCTTCAAATTGTTGAACATCATGAACAGCAGCCCGAATACCAGCAGCAACGCCACCGGCACCACAATCTGCAGACGCTTGGCCGCCGATTGCAGTTGTTCAAACTGGCCGCCCCAACTGGTCCAGTAACCGGCCGGGACTTGCACATCACGCTCGATCACCTCACCGGCCTCGCTGACAAACGAACCAATGTCACGCCCACGCACGTTGGCGCTGACGATCACCAGACGCTTGCCGTTTTCGCGGCTGACCTGGTTCGGCCCGAGCAACAGGTCGAGGCTGGCGACGTCCTTCAACGCGATAAAACCGATCTGATTCGCCGCGCCGCTCAGCGCCGGCACCGGAATCAGCAGCTCCGACAAGCCATCAATGTCCTTGCGCATGGCGTCGGACAAGCGCACCACCATGTCAAAGCGCCGGTCACCCTCGTACAAGGTGCCGGCCTGACGCCCGCCCACGGCTACGGCAATGGTGTCCTGCACATCACCGACGTTGAGCCCGTAACGTGCCGCTTTATCGCGATCAATGTTGATGGTCAGCACCGGCAACCCGGTAGTTTGTTCGACCTTGACCTCGGACGCGCCGTTGACCTTCTGCAGCGCCGCCGCGATCTTCGCTGCCGTGGCATTGAGCACGTCCATGTCGTCACCGAACACCTTCACCGCGACATCGCTGCGCACACCGGAGATCAGTTCGTTGAAGCGCAGCTGGATCGGCTGTGACAGTTCATAGTTGCTGCCCGGCAGCGTCGCGGCGGCGGCTTGCAGTTCGGCCATCAGGGTTTCCCGGGACTTGCCTGGGTCTGGCCACTGATCCTTGGGCTTGAGCATCACGTAGCTGTCGGAGATGTTCGGCGGCATCGGATCGGAGGCGATTTCGGCGGTGCCGGTGCGGGCAAAGACGCGTTCGACTTCCGGCACTTTCGTCAGAATCAACGTCTCCAGACGCTGCTGCATGTCCACCGATTGCGTCAGGCTGGTGCCCGGCACGCGCAGCGCTTGCAGGGCAAAATCCCCTTCACTGAGGCTCGGCACAAACTCGCTGCCCATGCGGCTGGTGAGCACGCCGCTGAGCACAATCACGGCCAATGCCGCACCAACGGCGACAGCGCGATGCGACATCACCCAGGCCAGCGCCGGTGCATAAACGCGACGTGCGCCGCGCATCACCGCGCCCTCTTCTTCCTTGACCTTGCCAGTCACGAACAGCGCAATCGCCGCTGGAACAAAAGTCACCGAAAGCAACATGGCACCGAGCAACGCAATCACTACAGTGAACGCCATCGGGTGGAACATTTTCCCTTCGACGCCGCTCAGGGCGAAGATCGGCAGGTACACCACCATGATGATCAACTGGCCAAAAATCAGCGGTCGCCGCGCCTCTTTGGCTGCGGCAAAGACTTCCTTGAAACGTTCGGCGCGGGTCAGCAAACGCCCGTGATGCTGCTGCGCATGGGCCAAACGGCGCAAGGTGTTTTCGACGATCACCACCGCGCCGTCGACGATGATGCCGAAGTCCAGCGCGCCGAGGCTCATCAGGTTGGCGCTGACCTTGTTGCTGAACATGCCAGTAAAGGTGAACAGCATCGACAGCGGAATCACCATCGCAGTGATCAACGCCGCGCGAATGTTGCCGAGGAACAGGAACAGAATCGCAATCACCAGGATCGCGCCTTCGATGAGGTTCTTTTTCACCGTGGCGATGGCCTTGTCGACCAGGTGCGTGCGGTCGTACACCGGCACGGCGATCACCCCTTGCGGCAGGGATTTGTTGATCTGTTCGAGCTTGCTGGCGACCGCTTGCGAGACCGTGCGACTGTTCTCGCCGATGAGCATGAACACCGTGCCCAGCACCACTTCACGGCCGTTTTCAGTGGCCGCGCCGCTGCGCAGTTCGCGGCCGATGTCCACGGTGGCAACGTTCTTCACCCGGATCGGCGTGCCGTCGACATTGGCCATGACGATGTTGGCGATGTCCTCGGTGCTCGCCACTTGCCCCGGCGCACGGATCAGCAACTGCTCGCCGCTGCGCTCGATGTAACCGGCGCCGACGTTGGCGTTGTTGCGCTCCAGCGCCGTGATCAGATCGGTGAGCGTGAGTTTGTACGCAGCGAGGCGTTTTGGGTCCGGCGCAATCTGATATTCCTTGGCAAACCCGCCGATGGTGTTGATCTCGGCGACGCCCGGCACGTTGCGCAATTGCGGCTTGATGATCCAGTCCTGTATCACCCGCAGATCAGTCGGTGAGTAGGGCGTGCCGTCCTCCTTCAGTGCGCCCTCCTTGGCTTCGACCGTCCACAGGAAAATCTCGCCGAGGCCGGTGGAAATCGGCCCCATCACCGCTTCCGCGCCTTCGGGCAATTGCTCCTTGGCGATCTGCAGACGTTCGTTGACCAATTGGCGGGCGAAGAACAGGTCGGTGCCGTCCTTGAAGATCACCGTGACTTGCGACAGCCCGGAGCGCGACAGCGAACGGGTCTGCTCCAGCGCCGGCAGACCGGCCATCGCGGTTTCAATCGGGAAGGTGATGCGCTGCTCGGTTTCCAGCGGCGAGAACCCGGCGGCGCCGGTGTTGATCTGCACCTGGACGTTGGTGATGTCGGGCACGGCGTCGATCGGCAGTTTTTGATAACTGGCGATGCCGAGCCCGGCCATGAGCAGAACGGCGAGCAGGACGATGATGCGCTGCTCGATGGCAAACTGGATCAGGCGTTCGAACATGAGGACCTTCCAGGATTAATGGCTGTGCTCGGCTGAGGCTTTGCCCAGCTCCGACTTGAGGACAAAGCTGCCGGCGCTGGCGACTTGCACGTCTGCTTCCAGCCCTTGGATGACTTCCACGTGGCCGGCTGCGCGGCTGCCCAGCTCGACGGCCTGCGCCTTGAAACCGTCAGCGGTACGCACGAACACCGTGGGTTTGTCCTCGACGGTCTGGATCGCGGTTTCCGGCACGGCGACTTGCGCTTCGCGGCTGTCGGTCGCCACCCGTGCGCTGACGAACAGTCCGGGGCGCCATGAGCCCTGCGGGTTTTCCAAGGTGACGCGAACGGTCGCGGTGCGGGTTTGTTCGCCGAGCAGACTGCCGACGTAAGCCACGCTGCCGGTGACTTGCGCGTTCAATTCCGGCGCGCTGACGGTCACCGGTTTACCCACCTGCACCCTGGTCAGATCCTTGGGCGAGACGCCGAACGTGACCCACACCCGGGACAAGTCCGAAAGGGTAAACGCGGCCGTGGTTTCATCGACCACCTCCCCCGGTGTCAGGTGTTTTTCCACCACCACGCCGTCGAACGGTGCGCGCAGTTCGTAGCGATTGCCACCGGTGGCGACCACGCTGCCGCTGAGCACACTGATTTTCTGCCGGGCGTTGTTCATGGCGATTTCCACCTCTTCCAGCGCCTGCTTCGCCTGGAGGAAATCCTGCTCGGCGGAGATCTTGTCCTGCCACAGTTTTTTCTCGCGCTCGTAGGTGGTGCGCGCCAACGCCAGGCGACGTTGCGCGGCCGCCTGTTCGCTGCGCTGATCGGAGATCTGCTGACTGGCGATCACCGCCAGCAACTGGCCCTTTTTCACCGGTTGCCCGAGGTTGACCGCCACCGACTCGACCACCCCCGGCACGCGCGGCACCACGTGCGCGGTACGGTCTTCGTCGAAGCGCACTTCGCCGGGGAACGACAGGCCGAGACTGATGCTCTGCGCCCGCGCCTCGGCCAGTTGAATGCCCGCCGCCGCGATCTGCTCGGCGCTCAGTTCAATGTGCCCTTCTTCAGCATGTTCGCCTTCGGCCGCAGCGCCCTCTTCGGCGTGATCCGCATGCTCGGACGCCTCATCGGCGTGGGCGTCGATATTTGAGTGGGCCGGCCACATCGAGCCGATGCCAATGCCCAGCGCCAAGGTCGCCACCGCGACCACCATCAGTTTTTTATCCATGGAAACTCCTCTGCGCCAAGCCATCGCGCAGTTGTCTGAAAGGTGAAATTCAAGGGCTGACGCTGAGGTCGCCGAAGATCCGTTCGAGGCGCACGCGGGCGTCGGTCGCCTCGCTGACGGCCTGGATGTATTGGCTGCGCGCGGCGATCAGGGTGCGCTGGGCGTCGAGCACATCGAGGAAGCCGAACTTGCCCATTTCGAAACCGCGGGTGGCACTGTCCACCGCACTTTGCGCGGCGGGCAGGATGGTCTGGTTGAAGGCTTTGACTTCGCCGTTGGCGGTCTGCCATTGCTCGAGGCTGGTCTGGACTTCGCTGCGCAAACGCAGTTCGGTGGCATTGCGCAGGTCCCGCGCCTGATCGGTTCTGCGTGCGGCGGCAAGGACGTTGCCTTGATTACGGTTGAACAGCGGAATCGGCATCGACAGCCCGACCACGTTGACCCGCTCGCGCTCGGTCTCGCTGTACTGGCTGCCGATGCTCACGGTCAGGTCGGGAATGCGCTGGGACTTTTCCAGGCCCAGCGACGCTTCGCGCTGGTCGATCTGCAGCGTGGCCAGGCGCAGCTCAGCAGTCTCGTTCAGACGCTCGAGCAACCGACTGGGTGGTGGCGCGCTGGCGAGGTTTTGCGTGGCAGCCTGCACGTTGGTCGAGGTCGGCAACGGTGCGCCCATGACCTGCGCCAGCTGCTGATACGCGTTGGCCTGATCGCGCTCGGCGCGGCTCACTTCCAGGCGCACTTCAGAAAGCTGCACTTGCGCCCGCGTGCCTTCGACCGGCGACGATTTACCGGCCTCGATGCGCCCTTGGGCCACACGCAAACCGTGCTCGGCCAGTTGCAGCGACTGGCGCGACAGCTGCAGACGTTGCTGCGCAGTTTGCGCGCTGTTGAATGCCTGAATCACATCGGCGCGCAAGGCATTGCGCTTGCGCTCCAGCTCGATGCCGGCGGCGTCCTGCGCGCGGCTGGCAACATCGATCCGTGCGCCGCGTTTGCCGCCCAGTTCAATCGGCTGGCTGAGCATCAGCGTGGTGGTGCGCGAGTTGCGCCGGGTGTCTTCAGCCTCCCATGAGACTTCGGGGTTGGGGATCAGCCCGGCCTGCTGGCGATCGCCCTCGGCAATGCCGATTTCCCACTGCGCGGCGGCGAGATCCGGGTTGCCGGCGAAGGCGCTTTGCAGCGCCTGATCCAGGGTCAGGGTCGAGGCACTGGCAAGGCTGCTGCACGCCAACAACAAGAGGCCGCTGGCGGTTTTGTTCAGGCGTGATCGCGCCGTCAGTTGTATTAAACCGGGCAATGGAGGACTTCCTTTTATCAAGAATCTTTGATTGCGCCACGGTAGGGTTTTGAACTTATCGACAAGGTGACTGGAAGATTACAAATCCGTTATTCACGGTTTGCCGAAGTTGTTTTGTTTTAGGATGCGAAGTGCTAGCGGTGTTATTGCAATACATGGAAACAAATGCGGGTTAGTTGTCTGCCGAACAACACTTGTGTGAAGCGAATTCATGCATTTTTTGTGGATCGCACTGCGACCGACTGTCGCAGAGCACTGGCTTAGAGCGTTTTGTCGTTGACCCTGTAGCCGCTACAACCTTTATTGTGCCGCCTCCCCTCACCCCAGCCCTCTCCCGGAGGGAGAGGGAGCTGACCGAGATGTCTGACGTTATCTATCGACCTGTTAAATCAAGTCGATTATGGATTCAGTAAATTTGTTTCACGTCGGCGTAGTTCTGAAATAATCCGCGCTCAGTCCCCTCTCCCTCCGGGAGAGGGTTAGGGTGAGGGGCCGCCTTAATTAAATATCCATTAAATAAAAGTGGTGAAAGATCATGCGAATCCTTGTCGTCGAGGACGAGCTTAAAGCTGCCGAATACTTGCATCAGGGTTTGACCGAAAGTGGTTATATCGTTGACCACGCCGTGAATGGCGCCGACGGTTTGCACTTGGCGCAACAACAGGTGTATGACCTGATCATTCTCGACGTGAATCTGCCGGAACTCGACGGCTGGGGCGTGCTGGAACAACTGCGCCGCACCCACTCAACGCGGGTGATGATGCTCACCGCGCGCGGGCGCCTGGCGGACAAGATTCGCGGTCTGGATCTGGGCGCTGACGACTACCTGGTCAAGCCGTTCGAGTTTCCCGAACTGCTGGCGCGGGTCCGCACGCTGATGCGCCGCAGCGAAAACATTCCGCTGCCGCAGGTGCTGAAAGTGGCCGATCTGGAACTCGACCCGGGCCGCCATCGGGCGTTTCGTGGCGCGCAGCGTATCGACCTGACCACCAAGGAATTTGCCCTGCTGCACTTACTGATGCGCCAGTCCGGCGAGGTGCTGACTCGCACGCAGATCATCTCGCTGGTGTGGGACATGAATTTCGACTGCGACACCAACGTGGTCGAAGTGTCGATCCGCCGGCTACGGGCGAAAATCGACGACCCGTTCGACCACAAACTGATCCACACCCTGCGCGGTGTCGGCTACGTGCTGGAGGCGCGGGAATGAAGCCGGCCAGTTTGTCGATGCGCCTGGGTCTGACGGTAAGTACGCTCGGCGCCTTGCTGGTGGTGTTTCTGGCGATCCTCGCGTATTTCGCCCTGACCCATGAGCTGAATGCGCTGTCGCGCGACAGCCTGCAAAAGAAGATGGCGCAGGTCGAGCACAGCCTGTCGCTGTACGTCGATGCCAATGAAGTCAGTGGCAAGCCGCACATTCTGCTCGATCAGGTCATGGGCCACGACAACCTGACGCTGACGATTTATGACCGCGCGAATCAACGTTCGCCGCTGCTCAAATCCGGTTCCGGGTTGAAGGATCCGCGTGCGGAAATGCGGGCGGTGCGCGCCGCCACCGATGAGTTAGCCTACAGCGACAGCAGCGATGCCGAAGGGGCGAAATTCCTCACGGCGTCGAAGCTGATTCGGCTCAAGGATGGCAACAGCCTGCCGGTGCTGCTGTCGATGGATAACGCGCATGACCAGGCGCTGCTCAGTGCTTATCTGCGCTCGACGCTGATTGCCTTGCCGCTGCTGCTGGTGTTCATCGGCCTCACGGCATGGGGCGCGGTGCAGCGCGGACTGGCGCCGATGCGCGAGTTTCGCAAAGTCGCGGCGATGGTCTCGACCCAGGACCTGGACCATCGGCTGTCGGTGGTGAACATGCCGCAGGAGTTGAGCGAACTGGCCCAAGGCATCAACTTCATGCTGCATCGGCTGGATGCCGGGGTGCAGCAGTTGTCGCAGTTCTCCGATGACCTGGCGCATGAACTGCGCACGCCGATCAACAACCTGATGGGCAAGGCGCAGGTGACCTTGTCCCGCGAGCGCACCACCGAGGAATACAAGGACGTGCTGGTGTCCTGCACCGAGGAACTGGAGCGCGTGGCGCGGATTGTCTCGGACATGCTGTTTCTCGCGCAGGTCAGTCATCCGTCGGCGCTGGCGCCGTTTGAGTCGGTGGCGCTGGAGGTTGAAGCGGCGAAGGTCGCGGAGATGTTTTCGTTGTCGGCACAGGACAAGCAGATTCACTTGAACGTTGTTGGTAGCGCATCGGTGTTGGGCGATCGACTGATGATTCAACGGGCGATTTCCAATCTGTTGTCCAACGCGCTGCGCCATTGCCCGAACGGTAAAACCATCACCTTGCTGATCGAACAAGGCGCGACGCAGGCGTCACTGCTGGTGAGCAATCCCGGCGCCGGCATCGAGGCGCAACACCTGCCGCACCTGTTCGACCGCTTCTACCGCGTCGACAGCGCCCGCTCGCGCTCGCAGGGCAGCACCGGGCTGGGGCTGGCGATCGTGCGCTCGATCATGAGCCTGCACCAGGGGGTGGCGGAGGTGAAAAGCTTGCCCGGCGTCATGACCGTATTCCGCCTTGGTTTTCCTGCGGTGACACCCACGGCCCCATCGCTTACAGGCAATTCAAGCATGAAAGTGGCATTGAGCGATGTCCTGTAGGAGCTGCCGCAGGCTGCGATCTTTTGCCTTGGCCTTTGAAGATCAGGATCAAAAGATCGCAGCCTGCGGCAGCTCCTACAGGGATCGGGGTGTTTTTGAGTTTTGTGAACACCGCTGAAACCTGTAGGAGTGAGCCTGCTCGCGATAGCGGTAAATCGGCCAGCAAAAAAAACGGCACCTCACGGTGCCGTTTGCCTTTCACACTTCAGCTTTTACTTACGCGCATCCGCCCACGATTTCAGCAGTTCGTTGTAGCTCACGGTCTCGCCCTTCGGCTTCTCGTTAGCCAGTTTCGGTTTCGGTGCACCCGGTTGGTCGAACCAGTATTGCGCGTCGCGTTCCGGGTTCATTTTCGGTGCGCACACCGCCTGGGCCTTCGAACGCTCGAGACGCGTCATGATCGCGTCCTGATCCTTGGCCAGGCCATCCAGCGCCTGCTGCGGGGTTTTCTCGCCGCTGGCCGCTTCGGCGATATGGCTCCACCACAGTTGCGCCAGACGCGGATAGTCCGGCACGTTGGTCCCGGTCGGGGTCCATTGCACGCGGGCCGGGCTGCGGTAGAACTCGACCAGGCCACCGAGTTTCGGCGCCAGATCGGTCATCGCCTGCGAGTTGATGTCCGACTCGCGGATCGGCGTCAGGCCGACGATGGTTTTCTTCAGCGACACGGTTTTCGAGGTCACAAACTGCGCGTACAGCCACGCGGCCAGCTTCTGTTTCTCAGGCGTGGATTTCATGAATGTCCACGACCCCACGTCCTGATAGCCGAGCTTCATGCCCTCTTCCCAATACGGCCCGCGCGGCGACGGCGCCATGCGCCATTTCGGCGTGCCGTCGGCGTTGACCACCGGCAGGCCCGGTTTGGTCATGTCGGCGGTGAACGCGGTGTACCAGAAGATTTGCTGGGCGATGTTGCCCTGCGACGGCACCGGGCCGGACTCGGAGAAGGTCATGCCCGCCGCTTCCGGTGGCGCGTAGGCCTTGAGCCAGTCGACGTATTTCTGCGTGGCAAACACTGCCGCCGGGCCGTTGGTGTCACCACCGCGGGTCACGCTGGAGCCGACCGGATGGCAGTCCTCGACGCGAATCCCCCACTCGTCCACCGGCAAGCCGTTGGGCAGGCCTTTGTCGCCGCCACCGGCCATGGAGAACCAGGCATCGGTGAAACGCCAGCCCAGCGACGGGTCTTTCTTGCCGTAGTCCATGTGCCCGTAGACGCGCTTGCCGTCGATTTCCTTGACGTCTTCGCTGAAGAATTTGGCGATGTCTTCATAGGCCGACCAGTTCACCGGCACGCCGAGTTCGTAGCCGTACTTTTCCTTGAACTTGGCTTTCAGGTCGGCGCGTTCGAACCAGTCGGCACGGAACCAGTACAGGTTGGCGAACTGCTGGTCAGGCAGCTGATAAACCTTGCCGTCCGGCGCGGTGGTGAACGAGATGCCGATGAAGTCCTTGATGTCGAGGGTCGGCGAGGTGAAGTTCTTGCCCTCGTTGGCCATCAGGTCGGTGATCGATTCGGTCTTGCCGTAGCGAAAGTGTGTACCGATCAGGTCCGAATCGTTGACCCAGCCGTCATAGATGTTTTTGTCCGACTGCATCACCGTCTGCATTTTTTCCACCACGTCGCCTTCTTGCAGCAGGTCGTGGGTGAGCTTGATCCCGGTGATTTCGGTGAAGGCCTTGGCCAGCACCTTGGACTCGTATTCGTGGGTGGTCAGGGTCTCGGAAACCACTTTGATTTCCATGCCGCGAAACGGCTCGGCGGCCTTGATGAACCACTTCAATTCTTCGAGCTGCTGATCCGCCGTCAGGGTCGACGGTTTGAATTCACTGCCGATCCATTTTTTCGCAGCGTCTTCGTAGGCATCGGCCCAAGCAGATGCGCTCAAACCGCTGAGTGCCAGCATGGCTGCCAATGAAATGCTATGTCGCAGCTTATTGTTTTTGTCGAACATAGAGACCTCCAGTTTGAGTTACGGAGCACGATTGCCGAGCGACTCGACTAGCCCCAGCGCATCACAACCAACAGCCACACCAGAGACAGCGCGGACGCCACCCAGATGCTCCAGTCGGTGACGCCGATTACCAGCAGATGCAGGTAGGCGCTGCCGAGAAGACCGATAAACAAGCGATCGCCACGGGTGGTGGCAATCGGCAGAAACCCTCGCCGCAGGATGCTCGGCGAGCGCAATTCCCAGGTGGTCATGCCCACCAGCAACAGGCCGATGGCGATAAAGAACCCCGCCGTGGGTGTGGTCCAGCTCATCCATTCCATCATGCGTTCCTCAGACCCGACCGAGGGCAAAGCCCTTGGCCACGTGGTTGCGAACAAACCAGATCACCAGCATGCCCGGCAGAATGGTCAACACCCCCGCCGCCGCCAGCACGCCCCAGTCGATGCCCGAGGCCGACACCGTGCGCGTCATCACCGCCGCGATCGGCTTGGCGTTGACCGAGGTCAGCGTGCGCGCCAGCAACAATTCGACCCAGGAAAACATGAAGCAGAAAAACGCCGTGACGCCGATCCCGGAGCCGATCAGCGGGATGAAAATCTTCACGAAGAACTTGGGGAAACTGTAGCCGTCGATATAGGCAGTTTCGTCGATTTCCTTGGGCACACCGGACATGAAGCCTTCCAGAATCCACACCGCCAGCGGCACGTTGAACAGGCAATGCGCCAGCGCCACGGCGATGTGCGTGTCGAACAGCCCGATCGACGAATACAACTGAAAGAACGGCAGCAAAAACACCGCCGGTGGCGCCATGCGGTTGGTCAGCAGCCAGAAAAACAGGTGCTTGTCGCCGAGAAAACGATAGCGGGAAAACGCATAGGCCGCCGGAAGCGCCACACTCAGCGAGATCACCGTGTTCAGGCTGACGTAATACAGCGAGTTGAGATAGCCGGTGTACCAGCTCGGGTCGGTGAAGATCACCTTGTAGTTGTGCCAGGTGAACTCCTGAGGGAACAGCGTCAGGCCGCCGAGGATTTCGGTGTTGCTCTTGAACGACATGTTCAGCAGCCAGTAGATCGGCACCAGCAGGAACAGGATGTAGATCAGCAACGGAATAAGCTTTCTTTTGCTCATGGCCGGGCCTCAGCGGTTGGCGTCGGAGTGCGTCATGGCGGTGTAGAACAGCCAGGACACCAACAGAATGATCAGGAAGTACACCAGCGAAAACGCCGCTGCCGGACCGAGGTCGAATTGCCCTACAGCCATCTGCGTCAACGTCTGACTCAAAAAGGTCGTGGCATTGCCCGGCCCGCCGCCGGTGAGCACGAACGGCTCGGTGTAGATCATGAAACTGTCCATGAAGCGCAGCATCACCGCGATCAGCAGCACGCTTTTCAGCTTCGGCAACTGAATGTGGCGGAACACCGCCCAGGCCGAGGCGCGGTCGATGCGCGCGGCCTGGTAATACACGTCGGGAATCGCGCGCAGCCCGGAGAAACACAGCAACGCCACCAGCGAGGTCCAGTGCCAGACGTCCATCACCAGCACCGTGACCCAGGCGTCCATGGTGTTGGCCGCATAGTTGTAGCTGATGCCCATGGCATTGAGGCTCGAACCCAGCAAGCCGATGTCGGCGCGGCCGAAGATCTGCCAGATGGTGCCGACCACGTTCCACGGAATCAGCAGTGGAATCGCCAGGATGATCAGCACCACCGACGACCAGCGGCCCTTGGTCGGCATGGTCAGGGCAACCGCAATGCCCAGCGGGATTTCGATCAGCAGCACGCACGCCGAGTAGATGAACTGGCGCAGCAGCGAGTCATGCAGACGCGGGTCGAGCAGCACCTGCTTGTACCAGTCAGCGCCGACGAAGTAGCGGCTGGACTGGTCGAAGATGTCCTGCACCGAGTAGTTGACCACGGTCATCATCGGGATCACCGCGCTGAACGCCACCAGCAGAAACACCGGCAACACCAGCCACCAGGCCTTGTTGTTCTGCACCTTGTTCATGGCTGCACCTCGGTAGAGTCGGTGTCTTCCAGCAGGAATTCGTCGGCATAAACCATCAGCCACTGCGCCGGAAAACTGATGTACGCGGTGCCCTGCGGCACCGGTTTGTCTTCCGTCAGGCGCACCTTCAGCGGCGCGCCATCGAGGTCGAGGGTGAGGATCTTGTAGGTGCCGAGGTCTTCGACGTGTACGACCTTGGCCTGCATCGCCTCGTCAAAAGGCTCGTCCCACACATGAATGAATTCCGGGCGGATGCCGACCTTCAGATTTTTCCACTGCCCATGTTCGATATGCCGCTGCAGGGCGTCGGACAGTGGCAGGTGCGTCGAGGCGAAACCGACCCCGCCCGGCTGCGGCTGCACCTCGATCAGGTTCATCCCCGGGCTGCCGATGAAGTAGCCGACAAAGGTGTGGCTCGGCCGCTCGAACAATTCCCGGGGCGTGCCGAACTGCACGATCTGGCCGCCGTACATCACGGCGATCTTGTCGGCGAAGGTCGAGGCTTCCAGTTGGTCGTGGGTGACGTAGACCATGGTGATGTTGAACTGCTCGTGAATCTGCTTGAGCTTGCGCCGCAGCTTCCACTTCAGGTGCGGGTCGATCACCGTCAGCGGCTCGTCGAACAGGATCGCCGAAACGTCGTCGCGCACCAGGCCACGGCCCATGGAGACTTTCTGTTTTTCGTCGGCGGTCAGGTTGCGCGCCTTCTTGCTCAGCAGGTTTTGCAGGTCGAGGACCTCGGCGATTTCCTGCACCTTGCTGTGCACTTTCGCCTCGGCCATGCCCTGATTTCTCAGGGGGAAAGCGAGGTTGTCGAACACGGTCATGGTGTCGTAGACCACCGGGAACTGGAACACCTGGGCGATGTTGCGTTTCTCTGGCGTGAGATCGTTGACCGCTTTGCCGTCGAACAACACGTGGCCCTGCGAGGGGCTGAGCAGGCCGGAAATGATGTTGAGCAAGGTCGACTTGCCGCAACCCGACGGCCCGAGCAGCGCATAGGCGCCGCCCTGCTCCCAGATGTGATCCATCTCGCGGATCGCATAATCCTCAGGCCCGCTCGGCTGCTTGCTGTAGCTGTGAGCGAGGTGCTGCAAACGGATTTCGGCCATCAGGCAACCCTCGCGACACGCCGGCCCGGTGCCTGCACCAGACGACCCTGCGCATCGAACACGAACAGTTTATGGGTCGGGATGTAGATGCGGATCGGCGCATCGACGTCGTATTCGTGAACCCCCGGCAGGTGCAGCACCAACAGAAAATGCTCGTTGCGCACGTGCAGAAAGGTTTCCGAACCGCTGATCTCCGCCACTTCGACGGTGACCGCCAGTTCCAGATCGTCATCGTTGCTCGGCACCAGCGAGATATGGCTGGGGCGCACGCCAAAACGGAACTCGCCCTCACCCACCGGGCGCAGGTCGACGTTCAATGGAAAGTGCACGAAATTGGCGAAGCTGACTTCGTTGCCGGCAATGCGCCCGGGCATCAGGTTGATCGGCGGCTCGGAGAACAGCTCGGCGGCCAGCACCGTTTGCGGCTGGTGGTAAACCGAGGTCGACGGGCCGCTCTGGATCACCCGGCCTTCGTGAAGAATGGTGGTGGTGCCGCCCAGCGCCAACGCTTCGTTGGGTTCAGTGGTGGCGTAGATCGCGATGGTGTGGCGCAACTTGAACAACTCGCGCATTTCCTGGCGCAGTTCTTCGCGCAACTTGTAGTCGAGGTTGACCAGTGGCTCGTCGAACAGGATCAGCTCGGCATCCTTGACCAGCGCCCGGGCCATCGCCGTGCGCTGCTGCTGGCCACCGGAAAGCTCAAGCGGATAACGCTGCAGAAACTTCTCGATGCGCAGCATCCGTGCGGTTTCCTGCACCTTGCTGTGGATGATCTCTTTCGACACACCGGCCTGGCGCAACGGCGAGGCGATGTTCTCGAACACAGTCATGGTCGGGTAATTGATGAACTGCTGATAAACCATTGACACGTTGCGCAGGCGCACCGGGCGCTGGGTGACGTCGACGCCGTTCATCAGGATGCGGCCGCTGTCGGGCTTGTCCAGACCGGCCATCAGACGCATGAGGCTGGTCTTGCCGGACAGCGTGCGGCCGAGCAGGACGTTGAAGGATCCGGGTTCGAATTTCAGGCAGGCATCGTCGATCCAGGTCTGGCCCTCGACGGTGCGGCTGACGTGCTCCAGGGTGAGTGACATGGCTCGGCCTTTTTATTATTGGAGTCAAGCGACCTGTGCAGCAGAGCGACATTCGTGCCAGAAATGGCAAGTGGTTGATTTGTGGCGAAAAGTGCCGAAAACGCAGGGAATGGGCGTTCATTGCTGAACACATTTGAACAGTTGGTCGATTGACAATGAACAATAGTGAACAACACTCTATGAACGCTTTTTGCCCGGATTTCGTGAACACCAAAGATCCCTTGTAGGAGTGAGCCTGCTCGCGATAGCGGTCTATCAGACATATATGTATTGACTGACACACCGTTATCGCGAGCAGGCTCACTCCTACAGGGGATTTGTAGAGGTTTCGAAGATTGGGTTCATAACAACAATAAGAATGCTGCATCAGAGGCCCACTGCCATGGCCGCACCTGCCCCGCCGCTGTCCCACGATGCAATCATCCAGACCTCCTGGCAGCGTTGCCGCGCCTTCGGTCTCGACCACCAAAGCACCCCGGCCTTCGATCAGCTGCCAGCCGCCAGCATCGCGCAGTTGCTCGACAGTCATCACTCACTGGTGCAAACCACCCACCAGGAAGTGCTGCCGTACTACGAGAACATCCTGAGCAATTCCAATTGCCTGATCATGCTCGCCGACCATCAGGGCCAGGTGCTGACGTCGTGGGGCACCCAGCGGTTTATCGAGCCCAACCTGGCCCGGGGTTTTCGGGCCGGGGCGAGCTGGATGGAGCGCTCGAGCGGCACCAATGCGATCGGCACCGCACTGGCCTGCGAACAAGCGGTGCACATCGAGCACGATGAACACTTCCTCAAGGCCAACCGCTTCATGACCGGTTCCGCCGCACCGATTTTCGACGCCGAGCGCAAGGTCATCGCCGTGCTCGATGTGTCCAGCGACAGCTACCTGCCGCCCTCGCATACCCTGGGCATGGTCAAGATGATGAGCCAGAGCGTGGAGAACCGGCTGATCCTCAACCTGTTCCACGGCCAGCACTTTCAACTCACCTTCAACACCGGGTTGAACAACCTCGACAGCCAGTGGGCGGGATTACTGATTTTCGATGAGAGCGGTCAGGTGCTGTCAGCCAACCGGCGGGCGGACAATCTGCTCGGGGTGGGCCTGTCGCGGGTCAGCGTCGAAAGCCTGTTCAATGTGTCGCTGCTGGAACTGCTGAACCAGCCCGACGGCTTGCCGTTCGCCCTGCAGACCTCGGGACGCAACCGCTTCCAGTGTTTGTTGAAGCGACCGAAACAGGCGCCGATTCAGGCGCGGGTGTTTACTGCTGAGCCTAAGCCCGCCGTTTCAGCGGGGATCAGTCTCAACACCCTGCACTTCGGCGACAGCCGCGTGGAAAAAGCCGTGCGCCAGGCCGAACGTTTGCTGGAAAAAGACATCCCGCTGCTGATCCACGGCGAAACCGGAGTCGGCAAGGAAGTGTTCGTCAAAGCCTTGCATCAAGCCAGCTCGCGCAGCAAACAGGCCTTCATCGCCGTCAACTGCGCGGCGATCCCCGCCGAACTGGTGGAGTCGGAACTGTTCGGATATGAGAAAGGCGCGTTCACCGGCGCCAACCAGAAAGGCAGCATCGGCCTGATCCGCAAGGCCGACAAAGGCACGCTGTTCCTCGACGAAATCGGCGACATGCCGCTGCCAACCCAGGCGCGGCTGTTACGGGTGTTGCAGGAGCGCTGCGTGCAACCGGTGGGCAGCAGCGAGCTGTTCCCGGTGGACCTGCGGATCATCTCGGCGACGAACCGCTCGCTCAGGGAGCAGGTGCAATTGGGGCGCTTTCGCGAGGATTTGTATTACCGCATCGGCGGGTTGACGCTGGAGCTGCCGCCGCTCCGGGAGCGCAGTGATAAGGAGGCGTTGTTCAAGCGCCTGTGGGAACAGCATCGCGAACCGACGCAATGGGCCGGGTTGAGCCGTGAGGTGCTGGAGTTGTTCGAGCGGCATCCGTGGCCGGGCAATCTGCGCCAGGTCAGCAGCGTGATGCAGGTGGCGCTGGCGATGGCCGAAGAGCAACCGGTACGGCCGGAGCATTTGCCGGATGATTTTTTTGTCGATCTGGAGATGGAACCGGTTGAGAGCGCGCCGCCGTTGGGGGTTGATCTGAATGATGCCGAAGCGCTGAACCGCGAGTTGTTGGCAGCCGGGGGGAATATTTCGCATCTGGCGCGGCGGTTGGGGGTGAGTCGCAATACCCTCTATAAGCGGTTGCGTCAGGCGGACAGCTGACTGCTGCGCAGTCAATCGCGAGCAGGCTCACTCCTACAAGGGATTTGCGCCAGGAACAGATCACTGTAGGAGTGAGCCTGCTCGCGATGGCATTTGCCCAGACACCACACAACTATCAAACCGCCCCCATTGACCGCACCGACCAGACTGTGACGAAATGTTTCAGCTTTTCGCCCTGCCTTTGATTCAGACACCTCCCTCCTCCTGATTTTCACAGGATAAGTGCTTTGACCAACATCTGTTCCACCGGCCTTGATATCGGCTTTGCCTCTCTGGACTACCTGCAGATCGGTATCCTCGGCATCATTCAGGGCATCACCGAGTTGCTGCCTGTTTCCTCCACCGCCCACATGCGCATCGTCCCGGCCCTGCTCGGCTGGCCGGATCCCGGTTCGGCGTTTTCCGCCGCCATGCAGTTGGCCGCACTGGCGGCGGTGGTCAGTTATTTCTGGCGGGACGTCAGACAAGTGGTCGGCGGCAGCGTCGATGCGGTGCGCCAGCGGGACTTCAACAACCGCTGGTTCATCCTCGCGGTGGCCATCGTGCTGGCGACCATTCCTATCGGTATCGCCGGCATAGCGCTGTCCTCGACGCTCAATGCATGCAACTCGCCCCTGCGCGGCCTGATGGTGATCGGGATTTCCTGCGTGGTCATGGCGGTGTTGCTGGCCGCTGCTGAACTCACCTGTCGCCATCGGCGCACCGTGGACGAAATGCGTCTGCGTGATGCGCTGATCGTCGGCATTGCGCAAATTGGCGCGCTGATTCCAGGGG
Organism: Pseudomonas sp. 86_A; assembly: GCF_017491705.1. Classification (NCBI taxonomy): domain Bacteria; kingdom Pseudomonadati; phylum Pseudomonadota; class Gammaproteobacteria; order Pseudomonadales; family Pseudomonadaceae; genus Pseudomonas; species Pseudomonas sp. 86_A. The sequence goes on from NZ_JAFGYS010000008.1 coordinate 184,704, forward strand.
TGTCGCGCTCCGGCTCAACGCTCACGGCGGCGTTGTTTCTCAACTTCAAGCGTGAAGAAGCGGCGCGGTTCTCGTTCTTGCTCGGGCTGCCGGCGATTGCCCTCGCCGGCCTGAAAGAGTTGTGGGTGTTGTTCCATGCCGACCTTCCGGCAGCGGTTTGGGGCCACCTGATGTTCGGTCTGGTGATCGCCAGCCTCTCGGCGTTCTTCGCGATCTGGGGCCTGATGCGTTTTCTGGAGAAGTTCTCCACCTGGCCGTTCGTCATCTACCGCGCAGTGCTGGGGATTTTCCTGATCGTGGCCGTCAGCACCGGGGTCTTGAGCTGACACTCGCCAGAAAAAACAAAACCCGCACAAGGCGGGTTTTGTTTTAAGCGGATCAAGCAATCAGTCAGCCAGACGCCAGGTCGTGCCGCCCTTGCCGTCTTCCAGCACCACGCCCATGGCGGTGAGCTGGTCGCGGATGCGGTCGGATTCGGCCCAGTCCTTGCCGGCCCGTGCTGCCAGACGCGCAGCGATCAGCGCATCAACTTCAGCCGCATCGACACGCCCTTCGGCGCCGGCCTGCAGGAAGTCATCGGCTTCGAGCTGCAACACACCCAGCACGCTTGCCAGTTCTTTCAGACGTGCCGCCAGACCTGCCGCCGCGTCGAGATCGCTCTCGCGCAGGCGGTTGATCTCACGGACCATCTCGAACAGCACGGCGCAGGCTTCCGGCGTGCCGAAGTCGTCGTTCATCACCGTGGTGAATCGCTCGACGAAGGCTTCGCCGCCAGCCGGCGCAACGCTCGGCAGGCCTTTCAACGCGTGATAGAAACGCTCGAGAGCGCCCTTGGCGTCCTTGAGGTTGTCTTCCGAGTAGTTGATCGCGCTGCGGTAGTGGCTCGACACCAGCAGGTAACGCACGACTTCCGGGTGATACTTGTCGAGCACGTCGCGAATGGTGAAGAAGTTGTTCAAGGACTTGGACATCTTCTCGCCATTGATACGGATCATGCCGCAATGCATCCACGCGTTGGCGTAGGTCTTGCCGGTGGCCGCTTCGCTCTGGGCGATTTCGTTTTCGTGGTGCGGGAACTCGAGGTCACTGCCGCCGCCATGAATGTCGAAGGTCTCGCCGAGGCAGCAGGTGGACATCACCGAGCACTCGATGTGCCAGCCCGGACGCCCGGCGCCCCACGGTGATTCCCAGCTCGGCTCGCCCGGCTTGACGCCTTTCCACAGCACGAAGTCCAGCGGATCTTCCTTCGCTTCGTCGACCTCGATCCGCGCACCGATGCGCAGGTCTTCGATCTTCTTGCGCGACAGCTTGCCGTAGCCCATGAACTTGCCGACGCGGTAGTACACGTCGCCATTGCCCGGTGCGTAGGCGTAACCCTTGTCGATCAGGGTCTGGATCATCGCGTGCATGCCCGGAATGTGATCCGTGGCACGCGGCTCCATGTCCGGCTTCTTGATGTTCAGGCGCGCTTCGTCTTCGTGCATCGCGGCGATCATGCGCTCGGTCAACGCTTCGAACGACTCACCGTTCTCGTTGGCCCGGTTGATGATCTTGTCGTCGATGTCAGTGATGTTGCGCACGTAGGTCAGGTCGTAGCCGCTGAACCGCAACCAGCGGGTCACCAGGTCGAACGCGACCATGCTGCGGCCGTGGCCGAGGTGGCAGTAGTCGTACACGGTCATGCCGCACACGTACATGCGCACCTTGTTGCCATCCAGCGGCTTGAAGACTTCTTTGCTCTTGGTGAGCGTGTTGTAGATCGTCAGCACGTTAATTTCCTTGACGCTAAATCACTGGCCCCACGAATCACGCAGGGTCACGGTACGGTTGAATACCGGCTGACCTGGTTTCGAGTCCTTGATATCCGCGACGAAGTAACCTTCGCGCTCGAACTGGAACCGGTCTTCCGGCTGTGCATTGCCCAGCGAGGGTTCTGCACGACAACCGGTCAGCACTTGCAGTGAGTCAGGGTTGATGTTGTCGAGGAAACTGGCGCTGTCTTCGGCCTTCTCCGGGTTCGGAGAGCGGAACAGGCGATCGTACAGACGCACTTCGCACTCGATGCTGGCGGCGGCCGGCACCCAGTGGATCACGCCTTTGACCTTGCGGCCTTCAGGGTTCTTGCCCAGGGTGTCCGGGTCGTACGAGCAACGCAGCTCGACGATGTTGCCATCGGCGTCCTTGATCGCTTCGTCAGCGCGGATCACGTAGCTGCCGCGCAGACGCACTTCGCCGCCCGCTTCCAGACGTTTGTAACCCTTCGGCGGCTCTTCCATGAAATCTTCACGGTCGATGTAGATTTCCCGGGCGAACGGCAGAACGCGCACGCCCATGTCTTCTTTCGGATGGCGCGGCAGTTCGAGGTTCTCGACCTGACCTTCCGGGTAGTTGGTGATCACGACTTTCAGCGGACGCAGCACGCACATGGCGCGCGGAGCGGTTTGGTCAAGGTCTTCGCGAATGCTGAATTCCAGCATGCCGAAGTCGACCACGCCGTCGGAACGGTTGGTGCCAACCATCTCGCACAGGTTACGGATCGATTTTGGCGTGTAGCCACGACGACGGAAACCCGACAACGTCGACATGCGTGGGTCATCCCAGCCGTTGACGTGTTTCTCTTCGACCAGCAGCCTGAGCTTGCGCTTGCTGGTGATCGTGTAGTTCAGGTTCATGCGGCTGAACTCGTACTGGCGCGGGTGGGCCTGTACTGGCAGGTGGTCGAGGAACCACTCATACAGCGGACGATGGCTTTCGAACTCCAGGGTGCAGATCGAGTGGGTGATGCCTTCGATGGCGTCCGACTGGCCGTGGGTGAAATCGTAGTTCGGGTAGATGCACCACTTGTCGCCCGTCTGGTGGTGATGGGCGTGGCGGATGCGGTACATGATCGGGTCGCGCAGGTTCATGTTCGGCGAAGCCATGTCGATCTTCGCGCGCAGCACACGGGCGCCGTCCGGGAACTCACCGGCGCGCATGCGGGCGAACCAGTCGAGGTTCTCTTCGACCGAACGGTCGCGGAACGGGCTGTTCTTGCCCGGCTCGGTCAGGCTGCCACGGTATTCTTTGGCTTGCTCAGGGGTCAGGTCGTCGACGTAAGCCTTGCCGGCCTTGATCAGCTCCACCGCCCAGTCGTGCAACTGATCGAAGTATTGCGAGGCGTAGCGCACTTCGCCGGACCATTCAAAGCCCAGCCACTTGATGTCGCTCTGGATCGCGTCGATGAACTCCTGATCTTCCTTGGCCGGGTTGGTGTCGTCGAAACGCAGGTGCGTGACGCCACCAAACTCCTCGGCCAGGCCGAAGTTGACGCAGATCGACTTGGCGTGGCCGATGTGCAGGTAGCCGTTGGGCTCAGGCGGGAAACGGGTGACGATCTGGGTGTGCTTGCCCGAGTCCAGGTCTGCCTGGATGATCGGCCGCAGGAAATTGACCGGCACGGCAGGGCCGGACTTGGCATTCGAGGTAGGGTCGACAGTGGGCTTGCTCATAGGATCCTTGACTTACAGGTGCGCGGCCGCAGAGGGGCCAGACAAAACAAAGCCGCTATCATAGCCGATGCTGTCAAGGGGCTGACAGAGCACGGCCTATAAAGGAGTGCATTTAATCGCCGGGATTTGAAAAACAGCCTCGAAATTCGCGCCTGTCACGCTAAACTGCGCACCTTGGCCGAAGCAGGCTGAACCGGTTTCGGGACGCAGTGTCCGAAAACCACGAATTCCTTATAAAACGCTTCATTGAAAAAGAGCACCGATCATGACTCAAGTCAAACTGACCACCAACCATGGCGACATCGTCATCGAACTGGACGCGGAAAAAGCGCCAATCACCGTTGCCAACTTCCTCGAATATGTTAAGGCCGGTCACTACGAAAACGTGGTTTTCCACCGCGTGATCAAGGGCTTCATGATCCAGGGCGGCGGTTTCGAGCCGGGCATGCAGGAAAAGAAAGACAAGCGCCCAAGCATCCAGAACGAAGCCGACAACGGCCTGAAGAACGAGAAGTACACCCTGGCCATGGCTCGCACCATGGAGCCGCATTCGGCCTCGGCGCAGTTCTTCATCAACGCCACCAACAACAGCTTCCTCAACCACACCGCCAAGACCCCTCAGGGCTGGGGCTACGCAGTGTTCGGTAAAGTTGTTGCCGGTACCGACGTCGTCGACAAGATCGAAGGCGTTGCCACCACTTCCAAGGCCGGTCACCAGGACGTGCCAAAAGACGACGTGATCATCGAGAAAGCCGAGATCATCGAAGCGTGATATTGCTGATTTCAGACTTGCATCTGGAAGAGGAGCGCCCGGACATTACCCGGGCGTTTCTGGATTTGCTCGCCGGACGCGCCCGCTCGGCGAGTGCGTTGTACATCCTTGGCGACTTTTTCGAGGCGTGGATTGGCGACGATGCCATGACGCCCTTCCAGCGTTCCATCTGCCAGGCCCTGCGCGCATTGAGCGACAGCGGTACGGCGATTTTTCTGATGCATGGCAATCGCGACTTTCTGCTCGGCAAGGCTTTCTGCAAGGAGGCCGGCTGTACGCTGTTGAAAGATCCGAGTGTCGTGCAGTTTTACGGCGAGCCGGTGCTGTTGATGCACGGGGACAGCCTGTGCACCCGCGACGTCGGCTATATGAAGTTGCGCCGCTACCTGCGCAATCCGGTCACCCTGTTCGTCCTGCGCCATCTGCCGCTGAGCACGCGGCATAAACTGGCGCGCAAGCTGCGCAGCGAGAGCCGCGCGCAGACGCGGATGAAGGCCAACGACATTGTCGATGTCACGCCGGAAGAGATTCCGCGAATCATGCAGGAATACGGGGTGAAAACCCTGATTCACGGCCACACCCATCGTCCGGCGATCCACAAGCTGCAGCTCGGCGAGCAGGCGGCGAAGCGGATTGTGCTGGGGGATTGGGATCGTCAAGGGTGGGCGTTGCAGGTGGATGACAACGGGTTTGCCCTGGCACCGTTCGACTTCGCTCCGCCACCTCAACTGGCAGCACCTGCTAACTGACGAAACACAAAACCAATGTAGGAGTGAGCCTGCTCGCGATGGCGATATCACATTCAACATCTCTGTTGACTGATACACCGCTATCGCGAGCAGGCTCACTCCTACAATTTGACCGCGCTTCGGATCAGTGCCCGGAAGCAGCCGGGCCGGCCTTGGCCGCAAACGGCGGTTTCGCCAGCCACACAATCAGAATCAACCCCATGAACCCCCACCCAAGCAGCGTGAAGTAATCCACGGTGGAGAGCATGTACGCCTGACTGGTCAGGATCTGATCCATCTGCGCGTAAGCCGACTGGCTCGCACCGCCTAAATGATTCAAGGTCTCGCGGGTCGCCGGCTCATAGGTGCTGATGCTTTCGCTCATGTACGCATGGTGCTGGTTGGCGCGGCGAATCCAGATCCAGGTGGTCAGCGACGCGGCGAAGCTGCCGCCCAGGGTCCGCAGGAAGGTCGCCAGGCCTGCGCCATCGGCAATCTGGCTTGGCGGCAAGTCCGACATCAGGATGCTCAACGTCGGCATGAAGAACAGTGCCACACCGATACCCATGAACAGCTGCACCAGAGCGATGTGCTGGAAGTCCACCTCATTGGTGAACCCGGCGCGCATGAAGCAGCTCAGGCCAATCGCCAGGAACGCCAGCCCGGCCAGCAGGCGCAGGTCGAACTTGTTCGCGTACTTGCCGACAAACGGCGACAGCAGCACCGGCAGGATGCCGATCGGTGCCACGGCCAGACCGGCCCAGGTCGCGGTGTAGCCCATCTGGGTTTGCAGCCATTGCGGCAGGATCAGGTTGATGCCGAAGAACCCGGCGTAACCCAGCACCAGCACCAGCGTACCGATACGGAAGTTGCGGTAAGCAAACAGCCGCAAGTTGACCACCGGGTGCTGATCGGTCATTTCCCAGATCACGAACACCGCCAGCGCGATCACCGAAATCGCCGCGCCGATGATGATGAAGTTCGATTCGAACCAATCGAGGTCGTTGCCCTTGTCGAGGATCACCTGCAACGCGCCGACGCCGATGATCAGCGAGATCAGACCGACGTAATCCATCGGTTGGCGACTGGTTTCCACCGGCCGCTTGGCCAGTTGCGAGCGCACCACCATCACCGCAAAGATGCCGATCGGCACGTTGATGAAGAAGATCCACGGCCAGCTGTAGCTGTCAGTAATCCAGCCACCGAGAATCGGTCCGGCAATCGGCGCCACCACCGTGACCATCGCCAGTAACGCCAGGGCCATGCCGCGCCTCGCGGGCGGATAAACCGCAATCAACAGGGTTTGCGTCATCGGGTACAGCGGCCCGGCAACCAGGCCTTGCAGCACGCGGAAACCGATCAACTCGGGCATCGAGGTGGAGATACCGCAGAGAAACGAGGCCAGCACAAACAGAATGGTCGCCCAGAGAAACAGCTTCACCTCACCGAAACGGCGACTGAGCCAACCGGTCAGCGGCAGCGCAATCGCGTTGCTCACGGCAAACGAGGTGATCACCCAGGTGCCCTGCTCTGAACTCACCCCCAGGTTGCCGGAAATCGTCGGCAGCGCCACGTTGGCGATGGTGGTGTCGAGCACTTGCATGAAAGTCGCCAGCGACAGGCCGATGGTGCTGAGCAACAGGCTGGGCGGCGTGAAAGAGGCGTTATTGCTCATTGTGAATCCTATGAAGCCAAGTTGACGCCATGGAGCGGGCCTTTGTGGCGAGGGAGCTTGCTCCCGCTCGACTGCGAAGCAGTCGCAAGCTTTTGGGGCCGCTGCGCGCCCCAGCGGGAGCAAGCTCCCTCGCCACAAAAGCCCGCACCTGAAGGGTGTTATCTCAGCGTTGCGCGGTCTTGCTCACCGCAGCGCTGTTGTCGTGGATCAGTTGCGCAATCATCGCGTCGGCTTCGGCCAGTTGCTGGTCATAGACGTTGGTGCTGAACGAAGCCTTTTGCGGCGGTTGCTGGGCCAGGACCGGACCGCTCTGGTCGTGCAGATTGACCTCGACGTTGGTCGACAGACCGACCCGCAGCGGGTGCTTGGCCAGTTCTTCGGCGTTGACGTGAATCCGCACCGGCACACGCTGCACGATCTTGATCCAGTTACCGGTGGCGTTCTGCGCAGGCAACAAGGCAAACGCACTGCCGGTACCGGCACCGAGGCTGTCGACGGTGCCGCTGTACTTCACGCTGCTGCCGTAGATGTCGGCCTCGATATCCACCGGTTGGCCGATGCGCATGTCACGCAGCTGGGTTTCCTTGAAGTTGGCGTCGATCCACAACTGATCCAGCGGGATCACCGCCATCAGCGCGGTACCCGGCTGGACTCGCTGACCGAGTTGCACGGTGCGCTTGGCGACATAACCGGTGACCGGCGCGATCAGCGTGCTGCGCGCATTGGTCAGATAGGCCTGACGCAATTCGGCGGCGGCCTGCATCACGTCCGGGTGCGACGAGACCACGGTGTCATCGACCAGTGCACTGGTGGTTTTCAGTTGCTGTTTGGCGTTGGCCAGGGCGTTTTGCGCCGAGGTCAGGTCGTCGCGAGCGTGGGACAGTTCTTCCTGGGAAATCGCCCCGCCAGCGGCGAGGTTTTTCCGGCGGTTGTAGTTGTCCTGGGCTTTCTGCACTTCCGCCTGTTGCGCATTGACCTGGGCTTTCATGCCGTCAACGTTGCTGTACAGGCCGCGCACCTGACGCACGGTGCGCGCCAGTTTCGCCTGGGCGCTTTGCAGGCCGACTTCGGCATCGTTCGGGTCGAAGTTGATCAGCACCTGACCTTCGTGAACCAGATCACCATCGTCAGCACCAATGCTGACCACGGTGCCGGTGACCAACGGGGTGATTTCCACCACGTTGCCGTTGACGTAGGCGTCGTCGGTGCTCTCGTTGAAGCGCCCGATGAATTCGTGATACGCCCAGACGCCGGCACCGGCGAGCAGGACCACGACGACCAGCACCAGCAGCATCAATTTGCGCTTGCGCGGATTGCCGGTGTCCGGGGTGTTGGCTTGGGTTTGAGTGTTTTCGGCAGTGGCCATGACAAATACCTGAATTAGTTGTGCGGCGTGGCTGGGGTGGCGTTGGCTGCGGTCAGGGTTTCACCCTGGAAGCCGCCGCCCAGCGCTTGCATCAGTTGAATCGACAGGTCGATCTGCTCGGCATTGAGGTTGGCCAGCTGACGCTGGGCCTGCAGCAATTGCTGCTCGATGCTGAGCACGTCCAGGTAGTTGCCGATGCCGGAACCGTAACGCTGGACGACGGTGTTGTAAGAATCCTGAGCAATGTCGGTGGCGTGTTGCTGCGCGCCGATCTGCCGGCCGATATCGCGCAGCTGGTTGATCGTGTCGCTGACATCACCCAGTGCCTTCACCAGGTTTTTGTTGTATTGCGCCACGGCCAGGTCGTAATCGGCGTCGCGCGCATCGAGGTTGGCGCGCAGGCGCCCGCCATCGAAGATCGGCACCGAAATGGTCGGGGCGATGCTGAAGAAACGGCTGGCCGACCCGAACATCGCGTCACCCAACAAGGATTCGGCACCGGCGGACGCCGTAAGGTTCAGGTTGGGATAGAAGCGGGTTTTCGCCGAGTCGATGTCCTTGCTCGCCGCTTCCACGCGCCAGCGCGCGGCGACCAGATCCGGACGCCGACCGAGCAGTTCCGCCGGCAATACCGACGGCACCGCCACGGCGCTGGCTTGCAGGACTTTCGGCCGGGCGATTTCGTTGCCGCGATCCGGGCCTTTACCGAGCAGCACCGCCAGGGCGATCCTGGCGCTGTTCAAGCGTTTTTCCGCATCGATCAGGCTGGCTTCGGAGCTGGCCTCAAGGCTTTGGGTCTGCTGGAACTGGTACTGGCTGTCGATCCCGGCACTCAAGCGGCGCTGGCTCAGATCAAGCATCTGCCTGGTACGCTTGAGGTCTTCGTTGGCCAGGTCGTAAACGATGTGCGCCTGCCCCAGGTCGCTGTAGGCCCGGGCCACGTCGGCGGCGAGGGTCAACTGTGCAGCCTGGCGGTCGACTTCGGCGGCGCGGGCCTGACCGAGTGCGGCTTCCCAGGCATCGCGCTGGCCGCCCCACAGGTCGAAGTTGTAATTGAAACCGGCGCTGACGTTACGCACGGTGGCGTAGGCATCGCCCTGCCCCCGCGGGTCTTGATCCTTGGCCAGGCGCGAACGGCTGATGCCGGCGCTGGCGTCGAGGGTCGGATAACGTTCGGCATCGGCGGCGTACGCGGCGGCGCTGGCTTGATGCGCACGCGCTTCGGCGATCTGCATGTCCGGGCTGTCGTGCAGGGCTTCGCGAATCAGGCCATCGAGTTGCGGATCGCCAAGGCTGGTCCACCAGTCGCTTTTCGGCCACGCGGCCGGCGACAGGGTCACGCCGCTGAGGGACTGACGGGCGTTGAGGCTTTTCGCATCAAGGCTTTGGCCCTGAGTATTGAGGCCACTGTAGTTGGCGCAGCCGGCGAGGATCATCGCCGACAGCACCAGAGTCAGGCTGCTGCGCAAGGTTTTACCGCTCATTGTGTTCACCTAACCGCTGGATAGTGATCGGGTCACCGGCTGCCAGCAGGATTTTCTTGAGGATGTATTCCAGGGTCTTCAACTCGTCCGTAGTGACGGCGCCGGCCAGTTCATTCATTGCATCGGCGCCGATGTGCGGCAGGCGATCGGCCAGTTGCTGGCCCTGCTCGGTGAGCTTGAGCTGGACCTGGCGGCGATCGCCTTCGCTGCGTTGGCGAGCCAGGAAACCTTTCTGCTCCAGACGATCGAGCATGCGCGTCATCGAACCGCTGTCCAGCGACAAGTGCCGGCACAGCTCGGCCGGGGTGTCGACGCCGAACTGGGCCATGATGATCAACACCTTGAACTGCGCGGCGGTGATGCCATGGGGTTCCATGTGGGTGTCGATGATCCGGTCCTTGAGCAGCGCGGCACGGCCCAGTAACAGGCCGAGATGGCAGTGTTTGAATTCGTCCGGGGTGAAATGCTTCATGTACTCACCTAATAACTGCCTAGGCAGTGAATGTATGTCGAGATGTTACTGCCTAGGCAGCGAATGTCAACGTAATAGTTAGGTTGCTTTGTAATTAGTTGACCAGTGGACTGGGTTTTTGTGTTGCCCGCACTGACGCTTTCGCGAGCAGGCTCGCTCCCACAGGGTCACGCGTCAGCCAAACAATATTGGCAAGGACCCAAAACCTGTGGGAGCGAGCCTGCTCGCGAAGGCAGCGACTCGGTGTAACGTCGGTCAGGATTCGTCGGAAGGATGCGCAGATGGCGGCTGAACAGGATGCACCTCCCGCCCGCGCAACGCAGTCAGCGCATAACCACAGGCGCGTTTGATCACCGCATAGATGCTGTGCCAGCCCGGCGGAGCCGGCTCGATGGCCGCATGCAACGCCCGCGCGTAGTCGAGCACCAGACCGGGTGTCCAGGCCATCGCCTCGGCACGCTTGCGCACCTGCGCCGCGACCCAGAACTCGGGGCTGAAGATCACTCGGGCGAAATCGCGCATGCTCGAATGCCCGTGATTCATCGCCCCTTCAAGCGCTGCTTCGAGGCTATGGGCGACAGCACTCGAACAGTTGCGGCTGGTGAGGTTGTAGGTGTTGTTCTGCCGATACTCCGCCCAGAACGCCTGCAACCGCCGGGCGTCGTAGTGGGCAAAACTGACCTGGACCGAAGACGGACACCAGTCCGCGACCTCACCGGCATAATCCGGCAGAAACCGCCCTGGGACGTCGTTGTTCGGCGTCGCCCGCAGCAAGCGCACGAAATCCCCGGCCGACCGGTCAATGTCGTCCAGCGGGTAATGGCTGATGTAAATGTCCGGACCGCATTCCAGCGCCGCATGGCCGGCGGAGATCACGCCGTTGATGTCGACCGCCGCGATATAGCGGTTGAGGAGGCGGTTGCGCACCAGGGTGTCATCAACGGTGCCGCTGGGTGTCCAGACATGGATCACCAGCGCGGTGCCATCTGCCGGCCCACTGACCGGGGAAGGGTTTGCGGGCGATGGCTGTTTTTTGAAGCGCACGGCCTGCTGCAACAAGGCACAACCGGAGAGGAAAATGCTCATGCCAATGCAGAACGGCACCGTGCCCTTATACAGCGTCGGGTACGGTTCAAGGATGAACAGACCGAAGCCGATTTCGAAAAGCCCGGTCAGCAGCGACACCTGCCAACCGACAAAGCGCACCACCACCGCCGCCGCCAGCCGAAAGCCGCCGTCGAGCAGAAACGCCACACCAAACAGCACCGCCAGAATCAGGCTGGCGGCATGTTGCCGGTCGACGATCAGCAGCCCGAGCACCAGGAACGCCAGCCCCCGCACCTTGCGCAGCGCCGCCGCCGTCCCGGTTTGCGGTGCCGGCACCAGCAGAATGATCAGGGCCTCGAGCAACAACAGATAGCCGAAGACATGCAGCGGAAAATACAGCACGCCGTCCAGCGCATCGATGAAAATGGCGACCCCGGCCGCGCCCCAGACAATGCCGGTCAGCGCCAGCGCAGACCAACGCTTGCGGACAAAGTCGTGACCGAGCAAGACCATACTCAAGCGAACCATATGCGCCCCTGTTCTCTTCGGGCAGCCGCCAACCGCGCAGCGCTTGAACTGCGGTGAGTCTAATTCATTCTGGAAAAGCCGGATCGCGGCGGTGCGATCCGGCTATTGATGGCGCAACCTAAAAATCGCGCTTGTAGAAGATATCCAGCGAACTGGCGACGCCACTGGCCGCTTCGACATACACCTTCTTGCTCAGCTTGTAACGCAGCGCAATGGTGTTGGCCGGTTCAAACACACCGACGCCATAGCGCAGACTGAGCTTCTCGGAAATGTTGCCGCTGGCGACCACGCTGGTGGTATTGCCGCTGCCCTGGGTGTCGAGCTGGAAGTCCTGAATTCCCAGGTCCTTGGCCAGACCGCTGGTCACCCCGGAACTGCCCATCAGGCCCAGCCCCAACGCCGCTTGCGCGAGCATGTTGTTGTCTTCGCCGTTGGTGCTCAGCGGACGCCCCAGCACCAGATAGGACAACGCCTGCTCCTGACTCATGGCCGGCTCGGAGAAGATCTGCGTGGTCGGCTGCTCGGCGCTGCCGCTCAGGCGAATACCGGCGATCACGTCATCCGTCTGGCGAATCGCTTCGATGTCCAGGTACGGCTGATCGATGGGACCGGCAAACAACAGGCGCGCCCGGCGCACGTTCAGGCGCTGGCCATAGGCGCGGTATCGGCCGTCGTTGAGCCACAGCTCACCGCGGGTATCGAGGTTGTCGCCGATGTGCACATGACCTTGCAGGTTGGCGGTCAGGCCGAAGCCGGCGAAACTCAGTTTGTCTTCACCGACCACCACGTCGATGTCCATTTTCATGGCCATCGGCGGTTTACCCTCCTCCGTCTGCGCGCCGACGATGATCGTGTCGTCGGAGACTTTTACCGTCGATGGCGGCAGTTCGCGCACGGTGATTTCGCCTCGCGGCACCTGCACCTTGCCGGCAATCTTCAGTTCATCGCCGGCCATGGAAATCTTCAGGTCCGGCGCCACTTCGAGTTTGGCGTACGGCTCGACAGTGACTGGCAGTTGCGTGCCCTTGAGCGCCAGATCAACCATCAGCGCCTGACCCCAGGCGACATTGCCGTTGAGGCTGCCCTGGCCGGTCTGGCCGCTTTTCCAGCCGCCGTCCAGACGTACCGATTCCCCGGCAATCACCGCTTGCAGTTGCAGGTCCTTGAGCTCCATCGGCAGCTCGGCGCCGGACACTTCCCCGTCACTGAGTTTGACCGTGCCGTTGATCAGCGGCGCCAGCAGCCCGCCGGAAATCGTGCCGCTGCCGTTCAGGCGCCCGGTGAGTTTTTCGACCATCGGCACAAACGGCCGCGCCACCGAGAGGTCCAGGCCGCTGAGGCGGAACGAGCCGTTCAACGGTTTGTTTTTCGGCAGCGGATTGAGCTGCGCCTGCACCATCAGTTCGCCGAGTTTGCCACCGGCGAAGTTGAGGTCGGTGTCGATCCGCTTCGGTGTGAGTTTGCTGGTGAGTTTCAGCGTCTGGTACGGGAAATCCAGCCACTGATCCTTTTCCTTCATGCGCAAGGTGCCGCCGCTGGCGTCGATGCTGACCACGCCATTGGGGCCGCTGGCCGGCAAGTCCAGTTGCAGGTCGGCGTTGAGCTTGCCCTGCCAGGCGAAATCCTTTGGCAGCCATTGTGCAAGGCTTTCAATCGGGAATTGCTTGAGGTGGTAGCGCAGTTTCGGCTCAGGCAGCAGCCGCTGGTCTTCACCGCACAGGCTGGCGTTGCCGGACATCCAGCAATGCGCGCCGAAGTTGATCTTGCCGTCGGCCAGGCGTTCGAGTTTGGCCGGGCTCTGCAGTTTCCAGTCCTGACCGCCGGCCTGAATGTCGCCGCTGGCCAGACGTCCGCGCCAATTGCCCTTGTCCAGATTGCCATCCAGACCGAGGGCCAGTTTCAGCTTCGGCCCGAGCAGATCGAGGTTGAGTTTCTGGCTCTTGATGTCGCCCTGAGCGCTGGCGGTCAACACACCGAGGTTGGTGTCGCCGGCCTGAATCCCGCTGCCCTTCAGATCGATCTTCGCCCGTTGTGCACTGTCGAGGCTGGCATCGAGGTTGAGGCTTTGCAGGCGATTGTCCTGGAACGCCAGTTGCGAACCTTGCAGGCCAAGTTTGCCTTGCGGCGCCTTCAACGTACCGGCGACGTTGACCTGACCATTGATCTGCCCGCGCAGCTGCGGCCAGAGCTGGGCCAGACGCGCCAGCTTGATGTCGATCTGGCCGCTGAGTTTCTGTTGCAGGCTGCCCTTGCCGCTGATGCTGTTGTCGCCGAGGCGGATTTGCAGGGCGTTGAGGTTCCACTGTTCACCGGCGCCGTCAGCCTTGGCTTGCAGCACCGCCGGTTGCCCGCGCAGCTTGCCTTTGAGGTCGAGGTCGGCAGTCAGGCTCAGGCGCTCGTTCTTCATCTCGCCTTTACTGTTCAGCGGCCCGGCCAAAGAGCCCGGCAACTCCGCGACCCAGTACGCCGGGTTCAGCGCCGACAGCTCCAGCGCGGTGTCCCAGGCGATGCCGTCGGCGAACTGTACGTTCACATGGCCTTCAGCCTTGCCCTGCCCGGCTTGCATTTTCAGTTGCGGCAAGGCGATCTGTTTCAGGCTGCCGCTGAACGGGCTGCTCAGGCTGAACGCCCCCGCCGGACCATCGAGGTCGGCGGCGAAGTTACCGAGGTATTGACCGTCGGTGTAGGAGACTTCGCCAGTGAAGGTGCGCAAGGCGACTTGTGGCTCGTCGATTTCGTTATAGAGCCGGTGCCACGGAAAATCCTGCCAGTTGATGTTGGCTTGCGCGGTGAGGCCTTTGCTCCAGTCGACGCTGCCGGTGAGTTTGAGGCTTTGCTTGTCGTTGGCCGTCAGGTCGAGGCCGGCGATCTGCGCGCCACTGGCGTCAACCTTGCCTTTGAGCAGCAGCGCCACCGGGCCCTTATCAGCGGGCAGCGTGGCGTTGCCGTCTAACAGGTAACCGTTTTTCAGGTCGCCGGCGGCGGTCAATACCAGTTGATTGAATTGCAGGGTGTCCGGCAGATCGGCGCTCGGCTTGAACGCGTCCGAGGTGATCCGCACCTTGGCCGGCAGGTTTTCCGCCAGTGGCTGCAGCTCGCCGCTCAACTGGCCGTCGAGGTAGCCATGGCTGTCGGCGTGCAGGTTGAGGGTTTTCAGCAGATCGCCGTCCACCTTCAGCGCCAGCGTCCAGGGGCTGGTGCCCACCGACGGCAGGGTCAGGTCACCGGCAATGTTCAGCGGCCAGTTGCCGGTCGGTTGCAACAGGCCGGAGAGGTTCAGGCTGAGATCGTCGCGCTGCAGTTTCACGCTGTCGATCTGCATGCCCTGGGCGGTCCAGTGCGCCGCCAGTTGCAGGCCCTTGAGCTGCTCGCTGCCGTTGAACAGCAGGCTGCCGACTTGCACGTCGCCCAGCTCGATCGCCACCGGCAATTGCAGGTCCGGCAGTTTGATCGGGCCGCTTTCAGTGGTTTCTTCACTCGGCGGGAATTGCAGGATGACCTGATCAGCCTTGAGCTGTTCGATGCACAAGGTCATGCGGGTCAAACACAGCGGCGACCAGGCGAAGATCGGCTGGCTCAGCTCGACCCGGCTGCTGTCCTGCTGCCACAGCAGATGATCGGCGCTCCACTGCCCGCCGAGGCGACCCTGGAAATTCTCCACGCTCAAGCCCGGCACCAGGCCCAGCGCCCAACGGCTGCCCGCCTGCGTTCCGAGTACCGCGCTGATGCTCAATACCAGCAACAGCACCAGCGCCAACAACGCCAGTGCAGCCATTTTCAAACCACGCTTCACAGCTCAGGCCCCATGGAAAAGTGCAGCCGGATGCCGCCGTCGTCGTCCAGCGCGTGGGCCAGGTCGAGGCGGATCGGCCCCACCGGCGAAACCCAGCGCACACCGATACCGACCCCGGTCTTGAGGTTCGGCAGTTCAAGTTTGTTGAAGGAGTTGCCTTGGTCGACAAACGTCGCGATCCGCCATTTCTCGGCAATCGAATATTGATACTCGACGCTGCCAGCCACCATGTAGCGCCCGCCGATGCGGTCGCCCTTGTCGTTTTCCGGCGACAGGCTCTGGTAGTCGTAACCGCGCACGCTCTGATCGCCACCGGCGAAGAAGCGCAGCGACGGCGGCACCGAGTTATAACCGTTGGTGGCGCTGCCGCCGACCTGCACCCGACCAAGGAAGCGGTGGTTGTCGAATACGGTGGTCAGGCCTTTGATCAGTGCCGTGCCATATAAAAGGTTGTTGTCCGAGCCGAGACCTTCCTTCGCCACCTTGCTTTCAAAGGTCAGGCGATAGCCGTTGTGCGGGTCGATGCGGTTGTCGCTTTTCAGGTACGAATAGCTGATACCGGGCATCAACAAGGTGCTGAGACCGGAGTCGTCGCCGAGCTGGTATTCCTCACGCTGCCATTTCAGCGAGATCACCCGTTGCCAGCCGCTGGGCAGCTTGCTGTGCCATTCCGGGCCGAACGTCAGCAGCTTGCTCAGGGTGTCGGAGCCGTCGATGTCTTCGTATTGATAACCACCGGCCCAGCGCAGTTTGTCGGTCAGCGGGGGGTCGAGCGGGATGTCATAGAACAGCCCGACGTTCTGCCGAGGCGCCGACAGCTCGGCTTCCCAACCGTAGCTGTCGCCCTGCGGGTTGACCCAGTGGCGAGTCCAGTTGGCCTTGATCCGTGGGCCGACGTCGGTGGAATAACCGAGGCCCAGGCCCATGGTGCGCGGCTTGCGCGTGTCGAGTTTGACGTCCACCGGAATCACGTCGTTCTTCGCCGCCGTCGGCGCGGCATCGACGCGCACGCCTTCGAAGTAGCCGCTCGATTGCAGGTCGCGGTTGAGTTCGGCGATCAGCTCGGAGTCATACGGGTCGCCAGCCTTGAACGGCACCATGCGTTGCAGCAGGTCTTCGTCGAACGGCGTATCGCCCTCGAAACTGACTTTGCCCAGCGCATAACGCGGGCCGCTCTCGTAGATCAATTCAACATCGGCCACCCCGGCGCGCGGGTCGACCAGCAGTTTCTGGCTGGTGAACCGACCGCTGAAAAAGCCGAAGCGTGAGGCCTGGTTCTGGATCAGGCGTTTGGCGTCTTCATAACGCCCATGATTGAGCACGGCGCCGGACTTGAGCGTGTCACTGCTCGGCACGCGAAAGGATTTGAGGGAGGCAGCAGGCCCGTCGACGCGGATGGTGACGTTGCGCAGGCGAATGGGTTCGCCGGGATCGATGTTCAGCACCAGGCGCGGTTTTTCGCCGCCCTTCACGTCACTGTCGATCTGCGGCTGGTAGTAGCCCAAGGCCTGCGCGGCTTTGCGCGCCTGCTCTTCGGCGCCGCGACTGAAGCGTAACAAAGCTTGTTCGTCACGATCGCCGAGGCTGCCGATATAGCCTTCTATATTAGCCTTGAGTTCGTCGTTGGACGGTTTGATCCGCACGTCCAATTCACTTTGCGCCAGCGCCGCGCAGCTGGTTAACAGCATGAGCACGCCACTGGTAAATCTTCCTGGAAACTTCATAGGCGCGGATGCTATCACGGGCTTGGGAGCGTGATAGAACAGGAAATTTCCCAAAAAGTTCTATGGCTAAGCCGTTGCAGTTTGTAACACCTGCGGATTGGCGTGGAAAAACACGTGCTCACGCACCGGGCCGACGGCGACTTCGCCGATCTCTTCGTAGCCCTGGCGTTTATAGAATTCCAGGTAACGCGGGTTGCCGGTGTCGAGCACCACGCCTTGCGAAGTTTCGTCCACCGCGCACCAGTTGTGCACCGCCGTCAGCAACTGCTCGCCGAAGTGTTTGCCCTGAAACTGCGGATGAATCCCCAACAGCGGCAGCATGTGCACCGAATCGCTCGGTACGCAGGCGGTCACCGCATCGTGGTATTCCAGATAACGCCGGGTGCAACGGAAACCGGTGCTGAGCACCATACGCAGGCGCCATGCCCAGCTTTCGGTGATCCCAAGACGACGCTGCGGCGGCGCGATCAGGGCGATGCCGATCAGCCGGTCGTTGACCAACAAGCCGATGGCCGGCTGATCCTGCAGGAAATGCTGCTTGACCAGTTCGCGCACTGTCGCCCGCACGCGCTGCTCATAGCCGGGCCGCTCGGCCTCGAACAGGTAACCGAAGGTCGGCTCGTGGCGATAGGCCTGATACAGCAGCGATCGGGCTTCGCGCGAGTAACCGCGGTCGAGCATGTGGATGTCGGCGATGGCAGTCTGGGTTTCAGGCATGACGGTGATTCTCCCCGAGGCGCGGGCAAAGGGCCGCGCTCTTTTGGTACGAACCTTTTACGGGTGGCGCAGTTCCCCACAGGTATAGACCAAGCCAGGCTCTTCATCGACCGGGTGGCCGTCAATCGCGAGCAGGCTCACTCCTACAGGGGTACGCATTCCAAATTGTAGGAGTGAGCCTGCTCGCGATGGCGTCAGCTCGGGCAACCCACATCCCACAGATGAAAATGATTTCTCCCACCCCACACTGGCCCCCATCCCACATGTCAGCTAGCATCGCCCTTTTGCCAGGACTGCCACCCATGAAGATCGTTTCCTTCAACATCAACGGACTGCGCGCCCGTCCGCATCAGCTGGCAGCGCTGATTGAAAAGCATCAGCCGGACGTGATCGGCCTGCAGGAAACCAAGGTTCACGACGACCAGTTCCCGCTGGAAGAAGTCCGTGCGCTGGGCTATCACGTTTATTTCCACGGCCAGAAAGGCCATTACGGCGTCGCCCTGCTCTCGCGCAATGAGCCGATCGCCATTCACAAAGGTTTCGCCACCGATGAAGAAGACGCCCAGCGCCGCTTCATCTGGGGCACCTTCGCCGACGCCAATGGCGTGCCGGTGACCATCATGAACGGCTACTTCCCGCAGGGCGAAAGCCGCGACCACCCGACCAAGTTCCCGGCCAAGCAACGCTTTTACAGCGACCTGCAGACTTTGCTGGAAAGCCAGTTCCACAACGAACAACCGCTGGTGGTGATGGGCGATGTGAACATCTCCCCGGAAGACAGCGACATCGGCATCGGCCCGGACAACATGAAACGCTGGCTGAAAACCGGCAAATGCAGCTTCCTGCCGGAAGAGCGTGAGTGGATGGCCCGCCTGAAGAACTGGGGTCTGACCGACAGCTTCCGCCACCTGAACCCGGACGTGACCGACCGGTTCAGCTGGTTCGACTACCGCAGCCGTGGGTTTGAAGACGAACCGAAGCGTGGCCTGCGCATCGACGTGATCCTCGCCTCCCATGGCCTGTTGCCTCGGGTGAAGGACGCGGGCGTGGACTATGAACTGCGCGGCATGGAAAAACCGTCGGATCATGCGCCGATCTGGCTGGAACTGGCCTGATCTCAAGCCTTGCACAATCCCTGTAGGAGTGAGCCTGCTCGCGATAGCGGTGGATCAGTCAATATATTTGTTGGCTGACACTCCGCCATCGAGAGCAGGCTCACTCCTACAAGGGCTCTCTGTCATGTTTTGGTCATGCGCCCGACTTAATCTCCCCGGCAATCCCCTTGGCTTGATTCGGTGCCGGCATGACCCTGCGTGTTCTGTTCGTCTTTGCGTTGAGTGCATGGCTGTCGGTGTCTGCCGCTGCCCTGCCCATCCCTGAAAACGGCCCGGCATTGCGCATTCAGGGCTCCAACACCATCGGTGCCGATCTCGGCCCGGCGCTGGTCGAAGGCTTCCTGCAGGAACAGGGTCTGCTGAAGATCCACCGCGAAAACCCCGACAGCGCCAACGAACAACACATCGTCGGCCAGACAGCGCAAGGTAAACGGGTCGTGGTGGAAGTCGCCGCCCACGGCTCCAGCACCGGTTTCAGCGCACTGAAAAACGCCAGTGCCGACCTCGCCGCGTCCTCGCGCCCGATCAAGGACGGCGAGTTGCTCAGTTTGCAAGCGCTCGGCGACATGAAGAGTCCTGAGGCCGAGCAAGTCATTGCCATCGATGGCCTGGCAATCATCCTGCACCCCGACAATCCGCTGCAGCAGCTGGACACCGAACAACTGGCACGGATCTTCGCCGGTGAGGTGAAAACCTGGGAAGACCTCGGCGGTCGCGGCGGTGCGATTCATTTATATGCGCGGGATGATCAGTCCGGCACCTACGACACGTTCAAGGAGCTGGTGCTGTCTCGCCGTGGGAAAAGTCTGAGCCCAATCGCGAAACGGTTTGAATCCAGTGAGCAATTGTCCGACGCGGTGAGCAGCGATCGGCAAGGCATCGGTTTCATCGGCCTGCCGTATGTGCGCCAGGCCAAAGCCGTGGCCATCGCTGACGGCGCGTCGCAATCGATGTTGCCGCTCAACAGCCTGATCGCGACGGAAGATTATCCGCTGTCCCGACGGCTGTTCTTTTATCTGCCGCCCACCAGCCAGAATCCCTGGGCATCAGCGCTGGTGGCGTTTGCGCAAAGTCCACAAGGCCAGAAGATTGTCGCGGCCAACGGTTTCATCAGCCAGACCGTGCATGCGATGACCGTCACGCCGAATGCGCTGATGCCCGAGGGTTATCAATCCCTCAGCCGTCACGCCCAGCGTCTGACGGTGAACTTCCGCTTCGAAGAAGGCAGCGCCAGCCTGGATAACAAGGCACGACAGGATCTGGCGCGGGTGTTCGACTATATAGAGCGCCACGACAAGACCGAGCGCGCGGTGACGCTGGTGGGCTTTGGCGACGAGAAAGACGATCCGGCGCGGGCCGACCTGCTGTCCAAGTTGCGGGCCATGGCGGTGCGGCGCGAGCTGGTGAAGAACGGTGTGGTGTTGCGCGAGGTGCGCGGCTTTGGTGCGCTGATGCCGGTGGCGGCGAACAGCGGGGATGAAGGCAGGATCAAAAATCGACGGGTTGAGGTGTGGGTGTACTGAACCTTCCAGACTGAACTGCTGTTGTGGCGAGGGAGCTTGCTCCCGCTGGGCTGCGGAGCGGCCCTAAACTACACAACCCGGGATCAACAGCAATACCGGGTTATCAGGATTTACGACTGCTGCGCAGCCGAGCGGGAGCAAGCTCCCTCGCCACAGTCAGCGTTCAAAGTAAATCTGTGTGAAATCAGCGCTCGCTCCGCAACATCTCCTTCGGCACATACTTGCCGATCTCGAACTTGCCGATCGCCGCGCGGTGCACTTCGTCCGGGCCGTCGGCCAGGCGCAGGGTGCGTTGCATGGCGTACATGTAGGCCAGCGGGAAGTCGTTCGACACCCCGGCCCCGCCGTGCATCTGGATCGCCCGGTCGATCACCCGCAGGGCGACATTCGGTGCGACGACCTTGATCTGGGCGATCTCGCTCTTCGCCACTTTGTTGCCCACGGTGTCCATCATGTACGCCGCTTTCAGGGTCAGCAGACGCGCCATGTCGATTTCCATGCGCGAGTCGGCAATCTTGTCGACGTTACCGCCCAGACGCGCCAGCGGTTTGCCAAATGCGGTGCGGCTCACCGAACGTTTGCACATCAATTCCAGTGCCCGCTCGGCCATGCCGACCGAACGCATGCAGTGGTGAATCCGCCCTGGCCCCAGGCGACCTTGGGCGATCTCGAAACCGCGGCCCTCGCCCAGCAGGACGTTTTCGTACGGCACCCGCACATTCTCGAACAACACTTCAGCGTGACCGTGCGGGGCGTCGTCGTAACCGAACACTGGCAATGGACGGACGATTTTCACCCCCGGGGTGTCGACCGGCACGAGGATCATCGAGTGCTGCGCGTGGCGCGGTGCGTCGGGGTTGCTCAGGCCCATGAAGATGAGGATCTTGCAGCGCGGATCGCACGCGCCGGACGTCCACCATTTCTTGCCGTTGATCACCCACTCGTCGCCGTCACGCACGGCGCGGGCGGCCATGTTGGTGGCGTCGGACGAGGCCACGTCCGGTTCGGTCATGGCGAACGCCGAGCGGATCTCGCCACGCAGCAACGGTTCGAGCCAGCGCTGTTTCTGTTCTTCGTTGGCGTAGCGCACCAGCACTTCCATGTTGCCGGTGTCTGGTGCCGAGCAGTTGAACGGCTCCGGCCCGAGCAACGAGCGGCCCATGATTTCCGCCAGCGGCGCGTATTCGAGGTTGGTCAGCCCGGCGCCGAGCTCCGACTCCGGCAGGAACAGATTCCACAGCCCTTCGACCTTGGCCTTGGCCTTGAGCTCTTCCATGATCGCGGTCGGCTGCCAGCGATCGCCCTCGGCAACCTGGCGTTCGAACACGGCTTCGGCCGGATAAACGTAAGTGTCCATGAACGCGGTCACGCGCTCACGCAGTTCTTGCACCTTGGGCGAATAAGCGAAATCCATGAGCAATTACCTTCTTTCGGCAGAGGTTGTTCAGATCATGCAATCGATGCTAGAACAGCGCTGATAATTTACCTAGCCTATTCTCGGCGTGTATAAACATTCATCACCGATATATGATCCGCTGATCGTCAGCCCTTAGAACAAGAGAAGCCGCGTTATGAATCTGAGCAAGGTCGACCTCAACCTTTTCATTGTCTTCGACGCGATCTATACCGAAGCCAACCTGACCCGTGCCGGGCAGATTGTCGGCATCACTCAGCCGGCAGTGTCCAACGCGCTGGCGCGGTTGCGTGAGACCTTCAACGATCCGCTGTTCGTGCGCACCGCCCAGGGCATGGTGCCGACGCCGATGGCGCAGAACATCATCGGCCCGGTGCGCAACGCGCTGTCACTGCTGCGGGTGTCGGTGCAGGAGAGCCGGATCTTCAACCCGGCCCAGGCAGTCAAGACCTATCGCATCAGCATGACCGACCTCACGGAAGCGGTGATTCTGCCGCCGCTGTTCCAGCGTTTGCGGCGTCTGGCGCCGACGGTGATTATCGAAAGCTTCCTGTCCAAACGCCGCGAGACCACCAAGGAACTGGCCGCCGGACGCCTGGATTTCGCCGTCGATGCGCCGCTCAACACCGACCCGCAGGTGCGTCACGTCAAGCTGATGGAAGACCGTTACGTCTGCGCGATGCGCAAGGGCCATCCGCTGGCGGGCAAGGAAAAACTCAGCCTCGACGATTACCTGGCGCTGACCCATATCCACATTTCCAGCCGCCGCAGCGGTCTGGGTTACGTCGATCTGTCCCTGGGCAAAATGGGCATCCAGCGCAAGATCGCCCTGCGCTCCCAGCATTACCTGATGGCGTCCCAGGTGATGCAGCAGACCGACATGGTGATGACGGTGCCCGAGCGTTTTGCCCGGCGTAACGACCTGCATGCGTTCAACCTGCCGGTCAACGACGTGCCGCCGCTGGAGACTCACCTGTACTGGCACGAAAGCACCGACCAGGACCCGGCCAACCGCTGGATGCGCGAGCAGATCATCGAGTTGTGCCAGCAGGTGGCGGCGCAGGAGAAGAAACTCGATAAGCAGGTGGTTTGAGGAAAGATCAAAAGATCGCAGCCTTCGGCAGCGCCTACAACTGGAATGCATTTTCCTGTAGTAGCTGCCGAAGGCTGCGATCTTTTTCTTGCTTGACGTAAACGTCAACCTGCCATTAGCTTAGCGCCAAGACCTTTTTCCGAGCGCTTTCATGAGCAGCCAGACCTACAGCATTTCCGACCTCGCGCGCGAGCTGGACATCACCACCCGGGCGATCCGCTTTTATGAAGAGCAAGGCCTGCTCAGCCCCGAACGCCGTGGCCAGGAACGCATCTACTCACCGCGCGACAAGGTCAGCCTGAAGCTGATCCTGCGCGGCAAACGCATCGGTTTCTCGCTGGCCGAATGCCGCGAATTGATCGAACTCTACGACCCGTCCAGCGGTAACACCAAACAGCTCAACAGCATGCTGGCGAAAATCAGCGAGCGTCGCGAACAGCTCGAGCAGCAGTTGCTCGACATCGAACAGATGAAACTGGAACTCGATACCGCTGAAGAGCGCTGCGTGCAGGCGCTGGAGCAGACGCTCAAGGGTCAGCAGGCGGTTCAGTAACCCACACAAATCCCCTTGTAGGAGTGAGCCTGCTCGCGATAGCGGTGGGTCAGTCAACATCACTGCTGAATGTGAAATGGCTATCGCGAGCAGGCTCACTCCTACAAGGGTTCTCAACGATTTCAAAACAGCAGGTCAGCCCATGTCCCTCCCCTCCCAAGTACGCCTGATCGAAGTCGGCCCGCGCGATGGCCTGCAGAACGAAGCCCAGCCGATCAGCGTGGCTGACAAGGTGCAACTGGTCGACGCGCTGAGCGCCGCTGGTTTGGGTTACATCGAAGTCGGCAGTTTCGTTTCACCCAAATGGGTGCCGCAAATGGCCGGTTCGGCCGAGGTGTTCGCGCAAATCCAGCGCAAGCCCGGAGTGACCTACGGTGCACTGGCGCCAAACCTGCGCGGCTTTGAAGATGCCGTGGCGGCCGGCGTGAAGGAAGTCGCGGTGTTCGCCGCCGCGTCCGAAGCGTTCTCGCAGCGCAACATCAACTGCTCGATCAGCGAAAGCCTGGCGCGCTTCGCTCCGATCATGGAAGCCGCGAAGCAACATGGCGTTACCGTGCGCGGTTACGTGTCCTGCGTGCTCGGCTGCCCGTATGAAGGCACGGTCGCCCCGGAGCAAGTGGCGCTGGTCGCCCGCGAGCTGTACGCGATGGGCTGCTACGAAGTGTCCCTGGGCGACACCATCGGCACCGGCACCGCTGGCGCGACGCGGCGGCTGTTCGAGGTGGTGTCGGCACAAGTACCGCGGGACAAGCTCGCGGGGCACTTCCACGACACCTATGGCCAGGCGATGGCCAACATCTATGCCAGTCTGCTGGAAGGCATTGCGGTGTTCGACAGCTCTATCGCCGGCCTCGGCGGTTGCCCGTACGCCAAAGGCGCGAGCGGTAACGTCGCCACCGAAGACGTCGTGTACCTGCTCAATGGCCTGGGCATCGAGACCGGTATCGACCTGGACGCCTTGATTGCCGCGGGTCAGCAGATCAGCGCGGTGCTTGGTCGGCCGAGCGGTTCGCGTGTGGCCAAGGCCCGTAACGCCCAGTGAGGGCAAAGGTGTTACCGCTGTGTCCGAAACGTGGGCATAGACGAGTAACACGGAAACAAATTGTCTGGTTTGCCCTGAAGGAAAAATCCTTCAAAAAACTCAAGCCATTGATTTACAAGGGTTTTAAAAAGTTGGCATGGCTTCTGCTATCTCTATGGCATAACAAGAATAAAAAGCAGCAAACCAATAAAAATAAGACGTACCGACTCTGACATAACAAAAACAACACGGCAGAGACGCAGCTAACAGATTTTTTTGGAGAAGGTGTGCTTTTCAGGGTGTTCCTCGGAATGACCCGCAACCGGGCAGAGAACAATAAAACTACCTTCAGGTAGCTCCCGAATCGGTTGGATCGCTTAGCGAGAAAGCAGATCAGCGCTCAAAAAAATACGTTTGCTCTTGACCCCGGATGGGGGTCGCCAAAAACAGCGGTAAAGGGCCACGGTTGCCAAAAACAACAACAGACCGCCCCTCAATAATAAGAAAGAGCACGCGACGACAAAATTAAAGGGGAGCTTCGGCTCCCCTTTGTGCTTTCTGTGATTTGTGTTTTTAAAAGATCGCAGCCTTCGGCAGCTCCTGCACCGATCCCCTGTAGGAGCTGCCGAAGACTGCGATCTTTTGATCTTCAATGCAGCGCCTTCAGCTCCTCGATACTGATCTCACGCATCCGGAATTTCTGGATCTTGCCCGTCACCGTCATCGGAAACTCTTCGACGAACCTGAAGTAACGCGGCGTCTTGAAGTGCGCGATGCGCTCCTTGCACCACGCTTGCAGCTCTTGTTCGTTGGCCTTGTGGCCGGGGTGGAATTTGATCCAGGCGACGATCTCCTCGCCGTAACGCGAACAGGGAATGCCGATCACTTGCACGTCGGCCACCGCCGGATGGGTGAAGAAGAACTCTTCCAGCTCACGCGGGTAAATGTTCTCGCCACCCCGGATGATCATGTCCTTGTTGCGCCCGGCGATGTTCACGTAACCCTCATCATTCATGCTCGCCAGGTCACCGGTGTGCATCCAGCCGGCCTCGTCGATGGCCTCGGCGGTGGCCTGCGGGTTATTCCAGTAACCGAGCATCACGCTGTAACCGCGGGTGCACAACTCGCCGATGGTGCCGCGCGGCACTAGGTTGCCGGCTTCGTCGATGATCTTGCTTTCCAGTTGCGGCTGGGTGCGGCCGACGGTGGTCACGCGCAGTTCCAGTTCGTCGTTTGGCCCGGTTTGCAGCGACACCGGACTGGTTTCGGTCATGCCGTAAGCAATTTGCACTTCACTCATGTGCATCTCGCTGATAACTCGGCGCATCACCTCGATCGGGCAGGTGGCACCGGCCATGATTCCGGTGCGCAGGCTCGACAGATCAAATTCGGCGCGCTGGGGTTGATCGAGCATGGCGATGAACATGGTCGGTACGCCATAGAGGCCCGTGGCCTGTTCTTCGGCGACGGTTTGCAGGGTCAGCAGCGGGTCGAACGCGTCGTTGGGGTAGATCATGGTGCTGGCGTGGGTGATGCAGCCGAGGTTGCCCATGACCATGCCGAAGCAGTGATACAGCGGCACCGGGATCACCAGGCGATCGCTCGGGATCAGGCCGATGCTTTCGCCGACCATGTAACCGTTGTTGAGGATGTTGTAGTGACTGAGGGTGGCGCCCTTGGGGAAACCGGTAGTGCCGGAGGTGTACTGGATGTTCACCGGTTGGTCGAAGTGCAAGCTGTCACTGCGTTCGCGCAACTGTGTCGCTGAGACTCCGGCGGCGAGATCCGCCAGTTGCGACCACGGCAGGAAGCCTGACGGCGGCTGTGCGTCGAGGCTGATCACCCCGCGCAAGTCCGGCAGGCGCTCACTGCGCAACTGGCCGATGGATTGCTGCGCCAGTTCCGGCAGCAGCCCCTGCAGCATGCTGTGGTAGTTGGAAGACTTGAACGCCCCGGCGCACACCAGCCACTGACAGCCGGACTGCTTGAGCACGTATTCCAGTTCGGAGCTGCGGTAGGCCGGGTTGATGTTGACCAGGATCACGCCGATCTTCGCCGTGGCGATTTGCGTGATGCACCACTGCGCACAGTTCGGCGCCCAAATACCGAGCCGGTCCCCCGCCTGCAAACCCAACGCCAGCAAGGCTCTGGCGTGCAGATCCACCGCGTCGGCCAGTTGCCGCCAGGAATAGCGCAACTGCTGATGACGCACCACCAGCGCCTCGCCGTCCGGGTGTCGCGCCACCGTCTGGTCGAACTGCTGCCCGATGGTCAGCGCCAGCAAGGCCTGGTCCTGAGAACCGCGGGTGTAGCTGCGTTGCGGGTTTGCACTGGGTTGATCCATGACGACCCCTATTGTCTTTTTTGTAGGAGCGAGGTTCTTCTTGTGGCGAGGGAGCTTGTCGAATCGTCGCACCGTCCCGCCCGGCTGCGTAGCAGTCTTCAAATCAGTGATCCAGTGCAAACTGACACACCGCGAACACCGATTTTACGACCGCTTCGCGCTCGAGCGGGAGCAAGCTCCCTCGCCACATAGAGCGACGCTGGTCTTTCAGAACTGCCCCTACTCTCGCTCAAGTTGACGTTAACGTAAAGGGTGATTGACAGCCATCCAGCGCAAGCTTACGTTAACGTAAAGGTGAGAGCCGTTCGACCGCCCTCCCCACCCTACAAAAAAGCCAAAAGGTGACCCATGAGCTACCCATCCCTGAACTTCGCCCTCGGTGAAACC
The DNA here is from genome assembly GCF_017491705.1 of Pseudomonas sp. 86_A. NCBI lineage: Bacteria > Pseudomonadati > Pseudomonadota > Gammaproteobacteria > Pseudomonadales > Pseudomonadaceae > Pseudomonas > Pseudomonas sp. 86_A. The sequence continues at coordinate 211,948 of NZ_JAFGYS010000008.1, forward strand.
ATCGACATGCTGCGCGATCAGGTTCAGTCCTTCGTCGCCGATCAGATCGCCCCACGTGCCGCGCAGATCGACCGCGACAACCTGTTCCCGGCGGACATGTGGCGCAAATTCGGCGACATGGGCCTGCTCGGTATCACCGTGCCGGAGGAGTACGGCGGTGCGGGCCTGGGTTATCTGGCGCACGTGGTGGCGATGGAAGAAATCAGCCGCGGGTCGGCCTCGGTGGCGCTGTCCTACGGCGCGCACTCCAACCTCTGCGTCAACCAGATCAACCGCAACGGCAACCACGAACAGAAATCCAAATACCTGCCGAAGCTGATCAGCGGCGAACACGTCGGCGCCCTCGCCATGAGCGAGCCGAACGCCGGTTCCGACGTGGTCTCGATGAAACTGCGTGCCGACAAGCGCGGCGACCGTTTCGTGCTCAACGGCAGCAAGACCTGGATCACCAACGGCCCTGACGCCAACACCTATGTGATCTACGCCAAGACTGACCTGGAAAAAGGTCCGCACGGCATCACCGCGTTCATCGTCGAGCGCGACTGGAAGGGCTTCAGCCGCAGCAACAAGTTCGACAAGCTCGGCATGCGTGGCTCCAACACCTGCGAGCTGTTTTTCGATGACGTCGAAGTGCCGGAAGAAAATATCCTTGGTGTGCTCAATGGCGGCGTAAAAGTGCTGATGAGCGGCCTCGATTACGAACGCGTGGTGCTGTCCGGCGGCCCGACCGGGATCATGCAGTCGTGCATGGACCTGATCGTGCCGTACATCCACGACCGCAAGCAATTCGGCCAGAGCATCGGCGAATTCCAGCTGATCCAGGGCAAAGTCGCCGACATGTACACCCAGCTCAACGCCAGCCGCGCCTACCTGTATGCGGTGGCCCAGGCTTGCGAACGCGGCGAAACCACCCGTAAAGACGCCGCCGGGGTGATCCTCTACACCGCCGAGCGCGCCACGCAAATGGCCCTCGACGCGATCCAGATTCTCGGCGGCAACGGTTACATCAACGAATTCCCGGCCGGGCGCCTGCTGCGTGACGCCAAGCTGTACGAAATCGGCGCCGGCACCAGTGAGATCCGCCGCATGCTGATCGGCCGTGAACTGTTCAACGAAACCCGCTAAACGGAGCTGCACATGGCTATTCTGCACACTCAGCTCAATCCCCGTTCAGCGGAGTTCGCCGCCAACAGCGCAGCGATGCTTGAGCAGGTCGACGCCCTGCACACCCTGCTCGCCCAAGTGGCGCGCGGTGGCGGCGACAAAGCCCAGGAACGGCACACGTCGCGGGGCAAACTGCTGCCCCGCGAGCGGATCAATCGCTTGCTCGATCCCGGCTCGCCGTTTCTGGAAATCAGCCAGCTCGCCGCGCATGCGGTGTATGGCGAAGACGTACCGGCGGCGGGCGTGATTGCCGGGATCGGCCGGGTCGAAGGCGTCGAGTGCATGATTGTCGCCAACGACGCGACGGTGAAAGGCGGCTCGTACTACCCGCTGACCGTGAAAAAACACCTGCGCGCGCAGACCATCGCCCAGCAGAACCGCCTGCCCTGCATCTACCTGGTGGACTCTGGCGGCGCCAACCTGCCACGTCAGGACGAGGTGTTCCCGGATCGCGAACACTTCGGCCGGATCTTCTTCAATCAGGCCAACATGAGCGCGATGGGCATTCCGCAGATCGCCGTGGTCATGGGCTCCTGTACCGCGGGCGGTGCGTATGTGCCGGCAATGGCCGACGAAGCGATCATGGTGCGCAATCAGGCGACGATCTTCCTCGCCGGCCCACCGCTGGTGAAGGCGGCGACCGGTGAAGTGGTCAGCGCTGAAGACCTCGGCGGTGCCGATGTGCACTGCAAGATTTCCGGGGTGGCCGACCATTACGCCGAGAGCGACGAACACGCCCTCGCCCTCGCCCGCCGCAGCGTCGCCAACCTCAACTGGCGCAAGCTCGGCGAGGTGCAACAGCGCACACCGATTGCGCCGCTGTACGCCAGCGACGAGTTGTACGGTGTGGTGTCGGCGGACGCCAAGCAGCCGTTCGATGTGCGCGAAGTGATTGCGCGACTGGTCGACGGTTCGGTGTTCGATGAATTCAAGGCGCTGTTCGGCAGCACGCTGGTGTGCGGCTTTGCTCACCTGCATGGCTACCCGATCGCGATCCTCGCCAACAATGGCATCCTGTTCGCCGAAGCCGCGCAAAAAGGCGCGCACTTCATCGAACTGGCCTGCCAGCGCGGTATTCCGCTGCTGTTCTTGCAGAACATCACTGGCTTCATGGTCGGGCAGAAATACGAGGCCGGCGGCATCGCCAAGCACGGCGCGAAGCTGGTGACGGCGGTGGCCTGCGCCAAGGTGCCGAAATTCACCGTGATCATCGGCGGCAGCTTCGGCGCCGGCAACTACGGCATGTGCGGGCGGGCTTACGATCCGCGCTTCCTGTGGATGTGGCCGAACGCGCGCATCGGCGTGATGGGCGCCGAACAGGCCGCCGGTGTGCTGGTGCAGGTCAAGCGTGAACAGGCTGAGCGCAGCGGCCAGGTTTTCAGCGCCGAGCAGGAAGCCGAGATCAAGCAACCGATCCTCGACCAGTACGAAGAGCAGGGTCATCCCTACTATTCCAGCGCACGGCTGTGGGACGACGGCGTCATCGACCCGGCGCAGACCCGTGATGTGCTGGCCCTGGCCTTGTCCGCGTCGTTGAACGCGCCTATCGAACCGAGCCGCTTCGGCGTGTTCCGGATGTGATCGGGAGAATCTCATGAGCGATTTCAACACCCTCGAACTGCAGAACGACCCACGGGGTTTCGCCACCCTGTGGCTCAACCGCGCTGAAAAGAACAACGCGTTCAACGCCGAGATGATCCGCGAGCTGATTCTGGCGCTGGACAAGGTCGCCAGCGACGCCAGCCTGCGGTTCCTGTTGGTGCGCGGGCGTGGCAAACACTTCAGCGCCGGCGCCGATCTGGCGTGGATGCAGCAATCGGCCGAGCTCGATTACCACACCAACCTCGACGACGCCCGCGAACTGGCGGAGCTGATGTACAACCTCGCCAAGCTGAAAATCCCGACCCTGGCCGTGGTGCAAGGTGCGGCGTTCGGTGGCGCGCTGGGGCTGATCAGTTGCTGCGACATGGCGATTGGCGCCGATGACGCGCAATTCTGTCTGTCGGAAGTGCGCATCGGCCTGGCGCCGGCGGTGATCAGTCCATTCGTGGTGCAGGCCATCGGCGAACGTGCGGCACGTCGCTACGCGTTGACCGCCGAACGCTTCGGCGGGCAGCGCGCGCGGGAAATCGGCTTGTTGTCCGAGAGCTATCCGGCCGCCGAGCTTGATCAAGCCGTCGAGCAATGGATCGACAACCTGCTGCTCAACAGCCCCGCCGCGATGCGCGCCAGCAAAGATCTGCTGCGCGAAGTCGGTAACGGCGCACTGACCCCGGCCCTGCGCCGCTACACCGAAAATGCCATCGCGCGCATCCGCGTCAGTCCGGAAGGCCAGGAAGGTCTGCGGGCCTTTCTGCAGAAGCGTGCGCCGAACTGGCAGGCCGCAACCACCACCAAGGAGCCGCGTTGATGAGCGCACCTGTTCTCACCACCCTGCTGGTGGCCAACCGTGGCGAAATCGCTTGCCGGGTCATGCGTACCGCCAAGGCCCTGGGCCTGACCACCGTCGCCGTGCACAGCGCCATCGACCGCGAGGCGCGGCACAGCCGTGAAGCGGATATCCGCGTCGACCTGGGTGGCAGCAAAGCCGCTGACAGCTATTTGCAAATCGACAAACTGATTGCCGCGGCCAAGGCCAGCGGCGCGCAGGCGATTCATCCAGGTTATGGCTTTCTTTCGGAAAACGCCGGTTTCGCCCGCGCCATTGAACAGGCTGGGCTGATTTTTCTCGGCCCACCCGCTTCGGCCATCGACGCCATGGGCAGCAAGTCGGCGGCCAAGGCCTTGATGGAAACCGCCGGCGTACCGCTGGTGCCGGGCTATCACGGCGAGGCGCAGGATCTGGAAACCTTCCGTGACGCGTGCGAGCGCATCGGCTATCCGGTGCTGCTCAAGGCCACTGCCGGTGGCGGTGGCAAAGGCATGAAAGTGGTCGAGGACGTCAGCCAGCTGGCTGAAGCCCTGGCCTCGGCCCAGCGTGAAGCGCAGTCGTCGTTCGGCGATGCGCGGATGCTGGTGGAGAAATACCTGCTCAAGCCACGCCATGTGGAAATCCAGGTATTCGCCGACCAACACGGCAACTGCCTGTACCTCAACGAACGTGATTGCTCGATCCAGCGCCGTCACCAGAAAGTCGTCGAAGAGGCGCCGGCGCCGGGCCTGACGCCGGAACTGCGCCGCGCCATGGGCGAAGCGGCGGTGCGTTCGGCGCAGGCGATCGGTTATGTCGGCGCGGGCACCGTGGAGTTCCTGCTGGATGCGCGCGGCGAGTTCTTCTTCATGGAAATGAACACGCGCCTGCAGGTCGAGCACCCGGTGACCGAGGCAATTACCGGCCTCGATCTGGTGGCGTGGCAGATTCGTGTGGCGCGCGGTGAAGCGCTGCCGATCACCCAGGATCAGGTGCCGCTCAAAGGGCACGCAATTGAAGTGCGGCTGTATGCCGAAGACCCGGCGAATGATTTCCTGCCCGCCACCGGGCGTCTGGATTTGTATCGCGAATCGGCTGAAGGACCCGGACGTCGGGTGGACAGCGGGGTTGAAGAAGGCGACGAGATTTCGCCGTTCTACGACCCGATGCTCGGCAAGCTGATCGCTTGGGGCGAAGATCGCGAGCAGGCGCGCCTGCGCCTGTTGAGCATGCTCGACGAGTTCGCGATAGGTGGTTTGAAGACCAACATCAACTTTCTGCGGCGGATCATCGCGCATCCGGCCTTTGCCGCTGCGGAGCTGGATACCGGGTTTATTCCGCGATATCAGGCACAACTGTTGCCGGCGCCGGGTGAATTGAGCGACGGGTTCTGGCAGGCCGCCGCGCAGGCGTTCGCGCAAAGTTTGCCGGGCGTGGTGCGCGCCGATGACTTGAGCTCGCCGTGGGCATCGAGCAGTGGTTTGCGCGCAGGTCTGCCGGCGGAAATCACCTTGCACTTGAGCTGCGAAGGCCAGGATCGCGCGCTGACCCTGAGCACGGCCGACAACGCCAAACTGTCGGGCGAAGCGCTGGTGGTCGAGCACGACGGTGTGCGCCGAAGCCTGCGCGCCATTCGCCAGGGCGATTCACTGTATCTGCAATGGGATGGCGAGCTGCGCCGCATCGAGCCCTACGACCCGATCGGCGCCGTTGACGCCAGCCACAGTCACCAGGGCGGTCTGACGGCACCGATGAACGGCAGCATCGTGCGGGTGTTGGTGGAGGCCGGGCAATCGGTCGAGGCCGGCGCGCAACTGGTGGTGCTGGAGGCGATGAAGATGGAGCACAGCATCCGCGCGCCCCACGCGGGGGTGATCAAGGCGCTGTATTGCCAGGAAGGCGAAATGGTCGGTGAAGGCAGCGCCTTGATTGAACTGGAAGCCGTGTAAGTGAGGGGATCGATCCTACGCCTGGCGAGGATCGATCTGACTAGAAACGCGCCGTAGCCTGAACCACCACACCGATGATTCGACATTCGTCGGTGAACAGGGCCTTCGGCCAGGTTGGATTGAGCGGTACCAGGTAACGCTGGCCGCCCTCTTCGTCCAGTTTGCGGAATATCGCCTCTTCGCTGTCCTGCCACTGGGCGATCACCAGTTTGCCCGGCACCGCTTCCACTTCCGGATCCACCAGGATCAGCATGCCTTCGGCAATGCTCTGACCGGTGGGGGCGGTCATCGAATCCCCCGCCACCGTCAGCCAGAACGCCGCACCACGGGCGTGATAATCCGTCAGTTCGAAGCGCTGCTTGTCCTTCGTCGGGGCATACGTTGTGGTTGCGCTCTCGCGCGTTTCGCATGACGTGCGCCAGTCACTGACCGGGTAACGGAAGTACGGGTTGTACTTCTGCGCCAGTGGCATCTCGTTATCCGCGGACTCCTGCGGTTCGCGGATCACCAGCACCACTTCCAGGAAGTCCATGCCCAGTGCCTGCAGCACGCGGTTCATTTGGGTAATGCCCGGCTCGCGACGTTTGTTCAGCCAATGGCCGATGCCGCCCTGGGACATGCCGACGCGCTCTCCGAGCTCTGTTTGAGTGACTTTGAGTTCACTCATCTTGGCCTTGACCAACTCAATCCATTTATCCATGTGGGGCACCTTACGTCGACGCCTTCGGCCGGCAAAACACATATTGTAGTATTTAAATTCTGGTCACAACTACGCATCGTACTATCCTGAAAGCACGGACTTTCAATCGAACAAGGAGTGACCCTTCACCATGAATATCAGCAGCAAAGACTTGCCCGATCTGCACATGGACACCACGTTCACCTCCCCGCAAGGCAACGCGGCAGCGCAGCGGGCACTGGACTATTACTTGAAACCAGCTGTGTCAGAAGCCGACGTCGAAGAGCGTTTTTTCGATGTGAAACGCCATCTCAGTGGCGAAGAAGCCCTGGTGCACGCGTCCGATCTGCTGCGCTGTGCAGCGGCGACCGCGTTCAAAGCAGCCGAAAACCTGCAAGGCGCGAGCCGCGACCTGGCCTTTTCGGTGGTGCATATGGTGGATATGGCGCGGGCGATGGTCGACCATTCAATCGATGGCGAACAGCTCTGACGCGTACGGGCAACAGACGGACAGGAAAGATTTTCCCCATCGCGCAGATAAAAACATTTGACTTGCAAATGATAATGATTATTATTGCAAGCAGCTGGTCGCGAGATCAGTCGATGGACCAGAGACCTTAGGTCGGTCTTCTGGACTATCTCCTCATCAGGCTAATCACGGTTTTTGACCCGGCATTTTTGCCGGGTCTTTTTTTGCCCGTTTTTCGGGCTTATGTCTTCAGGCTAATGAAGTCTTTGGGTGCTGCAAATTCGATGGCGCGGATAATATCAAAAGAATATCGCTTGGCAAGCGAAGCCCGGCCGCATTGGGGCAAACTTATGGCAATTAGCACTTGAGAATCAATTGCACAGTCTCTAAGCTGCTTGCGCGTCATGGAAGACGCCCCCCAGCGCAAGCCGCAATTTCCCTCGGTTTCAGCGCTGTCTTGCGTGTAAAGTAGCCGCCATAAAAATCATATTCAGGAAGCGATTATGACCGTGGCCAAATCTTCGTTCGACATCAGCGCCAATTTCGACAGCGGCAACATTCAAGTCATCGACATCTCCAATCCGCTCAACCCGGTTCTGGCCATTCGCCCGGACACCCGCAGCGCCCATTTCCAGTGGTTCCACTTCAAGGCCAGCGGCCTGCATGTTCATCAGGAACACTGGTTTCGCCTGGTCAACGCTAGCCAGTCCTCCTATAACAAGGCCTGGACCGGCTATCAGGCGGTAGCCTCCTACGACCACGTCAACTGGTTCCGTATTCCTACCAGTTTCGAAGGCGACAGCCTGCGCTTTTGCCTCGAAGCCGAGCAGACCCACGCCTGGTTCGCCTACTTCGAACCCTACAGCCGCGGTCGTCATGACTGGCTGATCGAGCAGGCGCTGACCAAAGCCGGCACCGAACTGCTGGCCACCGGCAAGAGCGTCGAGGGGCGAGACATTCAACTGCTGCGCAAGGGCAGCGGCGCCGAAGGCCAGCGCAAAGTCTGGATCATCGCCCAGCAGCACCCCGGCGAACACATGGCCGAATGGTTCATGGAAGGCGTGATCGAGCGTCTGGAACGCCACGAAGACCCGGTGCTGAACAAACTGCTCGCCAGCGCCGACCTGTATCTGGTGCCGAACATGAACCCGGACGGCGCCTTCCACGGTCACCTGCGCACCAACGCCATGGGCCAGGACTTGAACCGTGCCTGGCAGAGCGCCAGTCAGGAAGTCAGCCCTGAAGTACTTTTCGTACAGCAGCAGATGGAAAAGTACGGCGTCGATCTGTTCCTCGACGTACACGGTGACGAGGAAATCCCCCACGTATTCACCGCCGGTTGCGAAGGCAACCCGGGGTACACGCCGCGCATCGAGAAGCTCGAAGAGCATTTCCGCACGCATCTCAAGCACACCACCAAAGACTTCCAGACCAAATACGGCTACACCCGCGACGAACCCGGTCAGGCCAACATGACCCTGGCCTGCAACGCTGTCGGTCAGAAATACGACTGCCTGTCGCTGACCCTGGAAATGCCGTTCAAGGACCACGACGACCATCCCGACAAAGAAACAGGCTGGTCAGGCAAGCGCTCCAAACAGTTGGGCAAAGACGTGCTGACCACCATCGCCGACATGGTCGATACCCTGCGCTGATCCCTGCCCCGCCGGGCGACGGGTGGCTGCCTTGGAAAGTGGCGCATCCAGCGATGCGCCACCCAGGCAGACTAGCCGCGATCCCGACCGCGCAGCATGCTGTCGAGCACCTCATCGCGACGTACCCAACCGTGGAACAACGCCGCCGCGAGGTGCAACAGCACCGTCAGGAACAACAGATACGCCAGATAACCATGCGCCTTGCGCAGCACGGCAAACAGCTGCGCATCGGCCGGCAAGATCGACGGTAACTGCAACGTAGCGCTGAGCATCACCGGCTCGCCCGACGCACTGATCATCGCCCAACCGAGTAGCGGCAGCACCAGCATCAAGGCGTACAACAACACATGCGACGCCTTGGCTGCCATCACCTGCCAGCCCGGCAGATCGGCTGGCAGCGGCGGCTGTCGGGTGGAAAACCGCACCAACAGGCGCACCACCACCAGCAACAGAATCGCGATACCCAGCGGTTTGTGCAGATGAATCAGCCATTCATGCCGTTGCGAAACCGAAGTGACCATGCCGGCGCCAATGAACAACATGGCGATGATCATCAGCGCCATCAGCCAGTGCAGCAGCCGCGCCAACAGCGCGAAATGAGTCGGTTGCGTGCTCATGGGCGAGCCTCCTGTCGGGCGGCGGGCAATTGGCTGACCTCACTGGTGCGTCGCAGGTAGGAATCGGCGTAACCGGCAGAACGTGCGGCGAGCAATGGGTCGTCGGAGCCTTCGATGCCGGCGGGCAGCACCAGCGGATCGTAATTGATGTCACGGCATTCGCCGCTGAGCTGCGGCTGAGTCTTCTCCAGCACCAGCGTGCCGGCGTTAATCACCTTGCGTCCCTCGGGCCAGCTTTTGCTGGCGTCGTTCACCGGATCACCGGGATTGGCCAGGGTGATGTTCAACTGCCAGCGCAACGGTCCTTCGGCCAGCCGCTGCACCAGGTCCTTCTCCAGAAAATCCGCGCCCTCCGGCGCCGTGGCACCGGCGGCATCACGCGCCAGTGGCGTCACACTCCAGCGCACCGCCTGTTTCTGGCCACTGGCGTTGACCAGATAGAACGCATTCACGCTGTTGTAGGTTTCGGTGGCGTAGCTGGCCGACGGTTTGGCGGTCTTCACCCAGGTCAGGAACGGCACGGCTTCCGGGTGCGCGGCGAAGAACGCCGGGACTTTCGACGGGTCCGGTTTACCCGTGGCCGGGTCCGGCGACTGCGCCTGTTGCAATTGGTAGAACGCCTGCGGGGTGCCGACCGGGAACACCGGCATGCTGTTCATCCCGGTGCGCCATTGCTGACCGTTGGCCTGAGTGAACCGCAGCGCCAGACTGCGGATCGGCACGCTGCTGTCCGGCGCGTATGGGTTGCCGGCCGGCAAAGCGAAACGCCCGACCACCGGGGTCTGCGCCTCGTTGAACACCTGCGCGGAAGAAAACGCCCGCGCCTCGCCGCTGCTCTCGAAATGCCCGATCACGCATACGCCCTTGGCGTGATTGCGACGAAACCCGGGGTGCAAGCCGTTGTTTTTCTCCAGCACATCGACCAGCGCCTTGGGCGTCAGACGTTGTGGGTCAAGATTACCGTGCACGTAGGCAAACGCCCCGGCCACTGCGCCAACTACCACGGCAATGGCCGTCAGGCGCAGCACTGTGCTCGCGGCACTCAAGGGCGGACGCGGCGGCCTACCCGGCGGTGAAGTGCGATCAACCATGAATAACTCCAGGGCCATCGGCCACAAGTAGGAAGAATCAGCAAGACGCACCCCAACGGGATTTATTCCATGACCCGGTATTTATTTTTCCGAACGTGGAATAACCTCGAACGGCAGACGTCTCCCTAGTCCACAGCGTAGTGACTAGCAGAAATTCATGAGCGAATTCGACGAACAGTTGAAAGAAATCATTCCCAGATTGCGCCGCTTTGCCCTGTCGCTGACCCGCAACAGCAGCAGCGCCGACGATCTGGTGCAGGCCAGCCTCGAGCGGGCTCTGTCCGCCTGGGGCAGTAAACGCGCCGAGGGCGACGTGCGCGCGTGGCTGTTTTCGATACTCTATCGGCAGTTTCTCGACGCCCATCGGCGCTCCCGTCGTTATGCGCGAATGCTCGAATTCTTCACCGGTCGCGATGACGCCGAGCCGTCGGCCGAGCGCACGGTGATCGCTCAATCGACCCTGCAAGCCTTCGATCATCTGCCCACCGAGCAGCGCGCCCTGTTGCTGATGGTCTCGGTGGAAGGCCTGAGCTACCAGGAAGTCGCCGACATCCTCAACGTGCCCACCGGCACCGTGATGTCACGTCTGTCCCGCGCGCGCCAGGCGTTGCGCCAACTGAGCGACGGCGAAATCAGCAGCCCTTCTTTGCGGATACTCAAATGATCAGCATGCCCCCCAGCGAGCGCGACCTGCACGCGTACGTCGATCACCAACTCAGCGCGGCCGACCGGCGCGTCCTCGACGCCTGGCTGGCCAACCACCCGGAAGCCGCCGCGCAGGTGCGCGCCTGGCAACAGGACGCCCAGCAATTGCGGGCGGCGCTGGGCGGTGCCTTGCAGCAACCGGCCAATCCGGCGCTCGATCCGGCACTGATTCGCCAGCGCCTCAAGCGTCAGTCGCGGCGGCACCTGGCCAGCGCGGCGGTGTTGCTGATCGCCGTCGGCATCGGCGGTTTCAGTGGCTGGCAGGCACGGGAAATGACGCTGGTGCGTGCCTCCGTGCTACCGATGACCGATGCCTTGCAGGCCTATCGGCTGATTGCCCAGCAAGGGATTTTGCCGGCGGACTACAAAGTCGACACTGACGGAGACATGCAGCGCTGGCTCGACCGTTACTTCACTCAGGCCAGTCGTTTGCCGGACCTGAGGTCCGCCGGGTTCGAACCGGTCAGCGGTCGCCTGCTGAGCACCGACGAAGGCCCGGCGGCGATGGTGATGTACGAGGATCGCAGCGGCCACAAGGTCAGTTTCTACGTGCGCCCACCGGGGCCGAAGAACACCTTCCTGCCACGGGGCAGTCGCAGCGATGGTGATTTGCAGGCCGATTACTGGTCCGGTGGCGGGTACAACTATGCGATGGTCAGCCCGACTGACTCGCCGGCGGCGCAGCAACTGAAGCAATCAATGCCATTCTGAAAACCCCACCATTCCCTGTAGGAGTGAGCCTGCTCGCGATAGCTTTCGGTCAGTTACATCAGATCGGACTGATACACCGCTATCGTGAGCAGGCTCACTCCTACAAGGCCCGTGTAAATTCAGAACCCCACGTCGAGCACCACATTATCCAGATACGTCCCCGCCGGCGGCGTGGTCTGGTCGGTGTAGATCTTCGCGTTGTAATTGAAGATCTGGCTCCCGGTGCCCAGCCCATTCCCCGGATTGACCTCGGCATCCGTGCTGGACCGGCGCGCACTGCCCACGCTGCCCCACCGGGTGGTGCCGGCGCTTTTGAAAATGTCGTAGGCCAGGTAATTGCTCCCGGAAATCATCCGCCGCCGGCCGCCGACACTCACCGGGTTCTGTCCGTCGCTCAAGCCGACGGTGTAGGCGCTGCCCTTGGTGCAGGCCAGATTGATCGTCTGCCCGGTCACCGGGGTAAACGCGCTGATCACCGGCGCGCTGCCGAAGGCGATGTTCGGCGCAGTAATCGTGCAATCGTTGGACACGGTCAGGTTCACCGTCAGCGTCGCGGTACCGCTGTTGATATCGCGCCCGAGGCAGATGCTGCCGACACCGAGCCCGGAGCAGTAATTCCAGTTCCAGAAAATACTCAGGGTTTCCGTATAGACCCCGGCGGCGACGTTACTGCCAATGGTCGTGCCCAGGTACAGCGGCACGGTTTTCGGCGTGGTGCCGTTGAGTAGCCCCAAGGCGTCGATGATGCCGTTGCGGGCGAAGTCGAAAGCCGTGCCACGGGTGACCGGGTAGCTGGTGCTGTTGTTGGCGTAGATCGTGTAGCCGATGACGTCGCCGGTCGGTCCGAGCAGCCCGCTCTGCGTCGAGGAGATGGTGGCGTAGAAGTGGTCGTTGCTGGTCAGCAGGGACAATAGCGAGCCGGTGCAGCTCAACCCGGCATTCAGCGTGGAACTGGGCTGGGTCGTGGTGCGCACGGCAATCGAACTGAGCGAGCCGAACGCCGCCGGCGTGGTGCTGACCACCGAGCACAAGGCCTGCGCCGCACCCGGCAACAGCAACGCCAGGCACAGGCAGATCCGGGCCGCGATCACTGACACACCAACGGGCCGATCAACGGCACCTGGCTTTGCTGCATATCTACACTGAACTGCGCCTTGCAGGTCTTGCCGTCTGCCAGCGACACCTCTAATGAATTCTGCGCCTGCAGGTTTTCCAGATAGACCAGGCCATCCCAACCCACCACCGTGCGCGCGCCACTCTGCTCGTGCAGCACACCGGCGCCCAGCGGCAGCTCGCGCTGTTGTGCGTCCACCAGCACAATGCTCGCGGCGATCACCCGGGTCAGGGGAAACTCCAGCAAATAACCGCTGCCCCGGCGCACGGCAACGCGCTGCTCGACGTTGGGGCTGCGTACGTTGGCCGGCAGATTCAACGGATCGATTTCGTATTTGCCGCGATAGTAAGCGCTGCTCCACGGCACCAGCAGGTGGCCGTTCTTGTCGGTCTGACCGACCTGCTGGTTTTCGTAGCGCACCGGAATGTCGGCGAAACCATCGGTGCTGACCACCACAAACGCATCATCGATACGATTGGCGGCGAACACCTGGCGATCCATCCACACCAGCGAGCCACTGGCATCGGCCCAGCGCGTTTCGGCGTCGGACGTGCCGTAGACCCCGGCCTGCAATTGCACTGATTGCAGGCGCCAGGTCACGTCGGCCTGACGATAATCAGGACCATCCCCCTTGGCGTAACCCAGATTGAAACCGACGCCGCCCTCGGTCGGCACCGAGCGGCTGTAATTGACCCGCTGCTGACTCTGCCCGCTCTTGCTGCGTTCACTGCTGAGCGCCAGGCTGCCGCGCAGATCGAACGGGATCACCAGTTGCGCCTGCACCGCCCAGTTGCTGTCGCCGATCTCGCGGTTGGCCGACAGATAAAAACTGCTGTTGCGCCACAGCGGTTTGCTCCAGCTCAGGTTGAGCAGGCGCGTGCGCGAATCGTCCGCGGCGCGCACGTCGAAATAGCCGACACCGAGGCTGCCCCAGCGGTCGAGGTTGACGCTCAGGGTCGCCTGCTCGCTGCGGCGGCTGAGGCTGACGTAGGGGGTGTCGACCACGCTCAGGTCGGCGTACTGGTCGCGGCGTTGCAGGCGTTGATAGGAAAAGCTGTAGCGCTGACTGCTGTACTGATAACCGAGGCTCAACTGGTCGCCACCGTCACCCTCGAAGCGGCTCTGACTGATGGCGCTGTTGAGCACGCCGAAGTTGCCCAGGCGCAGGTTGCCGCCAATCCCGCCGAGGGTCAACGAGTCCGCCGCTTCGGCGTGGCTTTCCAGGGTGAAGCTGTCACTGACGCCGTAACGCAGGCTGCCGGAGGTGACCCCGGTGCCGTAGCTGAAATCCTTCAAACCGTAATCGCGGCGCAACGTACCGGCCGCCACGGAAAAATCGCTCAGGCCTTTTTGCAGCAGACTGCTGGTGACATAGAACGGCACCGTGGTCGACACCTGCCGCCCCAGCGCATCGGTGGTCACCACCACTGCCTCCCCTGCCCCGTTGATGAACGGAATGTTGGTCAAGGTGTATGGCCCCGGTTGCAGGTCGGCGCTGCTGGACTTGTAGCCGTTGATGAACAGATCCACCGATGATGGCACTGCCGCTTCACCGGCAAACTGCGGCAACGGATAGGTCACCAGGTCCGGGCGCACGGCAAAATCCCGCGAGAGCTGCACGCCGCCCAGACGCACCGAGTTGCTCCAGGGCAACGCGCCGCTGATCACGTCGCCACCCTCGTAGGTGAGCATGCGTTCGTCATCTGAGTAACGCCAGGTGGTGTCGTAGCGCAGGTAGCCGTTGTCGAGCGTACTGACCGAATCGCCTGACAGGGTGCGCCGGTACTGTCCGGTGTTGGAAAGCGTGCCCCAGCTGTCAAACAGCCGCACTTCGTTCCAGGCCGCCAGATAAGTGCCGGCGTCGTCGGTGTCGTTGAGGTACAGGTCGTAGTTGAACAGTGCGCCGAAACTGCTCAGCGCCGGGGTGCGCGGATAGTTCTCGCGGTTGCCGATGAACTGGTCCGGCAGCCACTGCGGCGGCACCTCCAGCAGCAGGCGCTGGCCGACGCTGTCGTACTCGCTGTGCAGCCCCGGCAGGCCGTCGAGGTCGACTTCCGCACCGGTACTGCCCGGCAGCGTCATCCCGGTTTCAGTCAAGACGCTGGCCGGCAGGAACAGATGCCCGTCGCGCTGCTGCACCGCCACCACCCGCCCGGTGTTCATCTGATTGACCACCAGTTCCAGAAACAACTGTGCATCACTCACAGCCTCCATGCCGCTGGGCGGCGGCGGCAGTTCTCCGGCCCCGGATGGTTGCACGAACATCAGGCACCACGCGCCGGTCATGAGCCACAACGGACGCTGAATACGACGAGCCCATCCTGGGCTCATACACGCTTTACGTCCGTCAATGGACCTGATCCTCCTGATGCCACTCTTGCCTGAGCCAGTTATCTTTCTCTGGTTTATTGACGACACAATGCAATCATTGTGGCGAGGGAGCTTGCTCCCGCTCGGCGGTGCAACCGTTGTTGGAACTGTTTATGCGGACTGCCTGACAGGGCTTGGGGCTGCTTCGCAACCCAGCGGGAGCAAGCTCCCTCGCCACAGTCATCCACTCAACACAGGGTCTTGGTTCACCGTCCCGGCGCAATACTCTGCATCTGCGCCCCGCCATTGACCCGCACATGCAGCGCCGACTCGCTCGCCAAAGGTCCCGGTGCCGGCCAGCGCATCACCGCGCCCGGCAGCACGTAACCCAGCAGGCCCTCGGCCAGTGGTCTGCTCTGCCCGCCCTGTTTGATCATTACGTCAGTCAGCCGCGCATGCACCGCGCCCTGGTTGCGCACTTCGACATACGGCCGACCGTCCACCGCCACCGTGCGCCAGCTCAATTGCGGCACACCGATACCTTTGGGATCACGCGCACGGGTGCTGTCTTCCTTGCTCCACAGCCCCGCGCCGTAGGCAAAGAGCGGCACCGAATAACGCATCTGGAAGCGAATCGCTGCGGCGGTTTTGCCGCCCTCGGCAGCCGGCGGCTGGGCGGCAGGGATTTCGTCGATGATGATCCGGTAAGCCAGCTCCTGCCCCGGCGGCACGTCCTTAGTTCGAGTCAGACGCACCAGTTGTTTCTGACCCGGCTCGATCTTCGCCACCGGCGGGCTGCCGATCACCTCGCGCTGGTTCTGGTATTGCTCTGCAAAGCCGCTCTGGCTCCAGCCGAACACTCGGATCTGCAGATTGGCGGTTTCCGTGCCGCGATTTTCCAGCCACAACGCACTGGCTTGTTGATCGGCCTCCAGCACCGGATCGATCGGCCAGATCAGCACCGAACTGGCGGCCTGCGCAGGGCCGGCCCCGAGCATGACCAGTGCCAGCATTGCGTACTGCAACCACGAATGCCGTGACGTAACTGCCCCCATGAACCTGCTCCTTGTCGGCCATTCAAACGTCGCCTTACCACGACAGCTGCACCTGCAACACGTCGCTGTACGTACCCCCAGACTGATTGCCCGGCAATTGCACCCGGCCGTAAATCGGCAGGCTGATGTTGTTTGCATCGCTATAGGCCACCGCCACGCTCTGGCCGATGCCCAGGCTCTGGCTGTAAGCCGCATCGCGGAACAGCGCATAAGCCACACGCGCGCTGCCGCTGTTGATCTGCATATGGCGGCCGCTGCTGTTGTACTGGCCGCCATCGACCGTCATGTTCAGTGCCACCCCCGGTGTGCATTGCAACTGCACGCCGCCGGTCAACGCCACTTGCACCGTGCCGGTGGCCAGCGCCGAACTGGAACCGAAATTCAGCCCGCCGTAATTCGACACTCCGCCCACCACCAGGCACCCCGGGGTGATGGTGGCGCTGACCTGAAAGCTCTGGCTGGTCGCCGCCCCCAGCGGCAGCGGCACACTGCCCGCACAGAGCAGGAGCAGCGCGGCGCAGCCTTGGCGGCGCATGGCATCAGAACGTCAGTTCGACAGCGACGGTGTCGGTGTACGTCCCCGCCGGCAGCCCGGCCTTGCCCACTGCCTGACCGTAGATGTTCACCGTCTGCGCCACGCCGGTGCTGGTCGCCAGGTTGATCGTGCCGTCAATCGGCAGCAGCTGCGAGTGGCCGGCATCGGTGTAGAAATCGTACGGCACGTAGTTGGCGACACCGTCGTACAACGCGCGCGCGCCGCCTGGCGATTGCCCGTCGTGGGCACCCGCGCGCACCTTGACCACCGGTGTCGTACCACTGGAGCAGAGAATCGACAGCGCCCCGCCACCGCCGCCCAGCACCTGGCCGCTGGCGGTGGTAAACAGGCTGTTGGCGGTGCCGAAGTTCAGCGCACCGAAGTTCAGCCCGGTGGAGCCGCCGGCGCCGTTGACCTGACAGCTGCTGATCAGGGTCAGGCTGGCGGTGATCTGGCCGGTGACAGTGGTGGCGGCGTGGGCACTGGAAACCAGCGTCAGGCCGAGCAACGACAAACCTATCCTTGATGCAAACTTGCGCATGGTGTCCGTCCTCTACGGGGTTACCAGTCGAGCGTCACCGTCAGCGTGTCGGTATAGACACCTGCCGGTACCGCGCGGGTATTCGCCACCACCGAGCCAAATACCGGAATGGGTATCTGCGCACCGCTGGTGACAGCGAAATTGTGTTGTTGGCCGATGCTGTAGCGCTGGCTCCCGGAGGCATCCAGGAACAGCTGATAAGGCAGGGTCTGGCGCCCGTTGCTCAGGCGGCGGGTGGTGCCGTCACCGTGGGTGCCGCCGTCAATGGTGACGGTAAACCCGGTGACCGAAGGATTGCAGGCGACATTCAGTTTGCCGCTGCTGTCACCGTCGAGTGCGGCCTTGATCGGCGCGTTCCAGGTCGGCCCCTGCTGACCGAAATCGAGCGTACCCAGGTTGCTCACCGGGATCGCGGGGGTTGCACTGTTGGTGACTTCGCAGCCGGCCATCAGGATCAGCCGCGCCTGTATCTGCCCACTGACCACCGCCCGTGCGTCGTCAGCGAGCAACAGCAGCGTACCTGTGGCGATGACCATCCAGTGCTTGCCTGTCATTGCGCCCGTCCCTACTCCTTCAGGATGCCTGCTTACCTTGCGTTCATCATTGAACGCCCCTTCCCTGCGCAACCCGCCTCCAGCGGATTGCCTGAAACCCTGCACTCACCAGGTCACGGTGACCTTCAGCAGATCCGAATACCGACTGACCTGCGGCACCTGCGCCAGACGCTCGATCCGCGCGTACAGCGGCAGTTCCACGGTGCCGGTGTCCGGCACCCGGCCACTGACCGGCACGTCCACTACCAGTGGCACCCGCCGCGCCGCATCCTGATACAGGCGATACGGAATCGGTTTACTGCCAGCCGCTCCCGCCAGGTAGCGAACCTCACCGACGCCACCGTGCAGGCCGCCGTCGACACGCAATTGATACGGCGTGTCGGGGTTGCATTCCAGGCGCGGCAAGCGTTGATTGGTCAACGCCGCGCCCAGTGGCCCGGCCGGATCGTCGAGACGCGCGGTGCTGCCGAAATCCAGCACGCCCAGTTGTTCGATGCCGGCCTCACGCTGCTGGCCGACCAGTTGGCAACCGCGCTGCACGTCAACGCGGACTTCAACCTGAAGATCCGCCGCGAACACCGCGCTGGCCAGTAACCCGAGCAGGCCCACCACCACACGTGCAATCACTGGCCCATTCCTTGTGAGCGAACACTTAGATGACGTTATTGTGTTTCAGGTTAGCAACGGTCGACGAATCTGCCAGTCGATTGGATCCATTGATTTGCCGGGATATGTTTCGAAAGATTGGCAACAAAGCGAAAGACATCGCTGAAAATAACTGGACGGCCCGCACGGTTTTGTTCCGTGATCGCCCACTGTCGACGAGCCGCGATGGCAGGTTGCCGCGAGCTCTGGTTACACTACGGCGCCGCGCTCCCGGGCGCCGGTTCGATGAATACGGAGTGACTGCACAGTGCCCTCTCGAGCGCCCAAACGATCGCCACTGACCCTGCGCTGGTCGGCGTTGCGCCGCTGGTTCGCCAAGGGCCGGCCAGCCAATGCCGGGCATGACGCCAATGCCCAGTCGATTCGCGATTACTTCCGGCACAAGGCCCTGGGCCAGGGGTACACCCTCAGCCACAGCCAACAGCGAGTCATCGATTGCATGGCGCAGCAGGCCAGCCTGTTGTTCGGCGCCAACCCGCAAACACCGCCGAGCCTGTACCTGCATGGCGCAGTCGGACGCGGCAAGAGCTGGTTGCTGGACGGTTTTTTCCAGGCGCTGCCGACCGCGCAAAAACAGCGCGTGCATTTCCATGAATTCTTTGCCCGGCTGCATCAGGGCATGTTCAACCATCGTCAACACGACGACGCCCTCGGCGTGACCCTCGACGAGCTGTTGGACGATTGCCGGGTCCTGTGTTTCGACGAGTTTCATGTGCATGACATCGGCGATGCGATGCTCATCACCCGCCTGTTCAAGGCCTTGTTCCAGCGCGGCATCCTGTTGCTGGTGACCTCCAATTATCCGCCGGAAGGCCTGCTGCCCAATCCGCTGTATCACGCCCGGTTCAAACCGGTGATCGATCTGATCAATGCACGGATGCAAGTGATGGAAGTCGGCGGCCCGCACGATTACCGCAGTCACCCGAGCAACCACGCGCATCAGCTGTTCACCCAGGGCCACTATGTGTGGCCGGCCACACCGACTCAGCGCCAGAGCCTGAACCTGCCGCCCGAGGAGGTGCCCGCCATTGCCTTGCCCGTGGGCAGCCGACACGTCCAGGCGCGCCTGTGTGAGGGGCGTCGGGTCGCTTTCACGTTCAACGATGTGTGCGAGCAACCGACAGCGGTGATGGACTATCTGGAGCTGTGCCGGCGCTTCGACCAGTGGATCATCGACGATCTGCCGGAACTGGACGAGTGCTCGATGGCCGCGCAACAACGCTTCATCAACCTGATCGACGTGCTCTACGACCAGGACAAACACCTGACCCTGCTCAGCCGCTTGCCGCTGCGCGAGGCCCTCGGCGGCAACGCCATCGACCTGGCCCGCACCCGCAGCCGTTTGGGACAATTGCAGGAAGTGCACTGACCTGCACAGATCCTACCGGGATCAGGGCGTTCTTCAGGTTCAGGTCAGGCCAAACCCCGGCTTTGCCGTTATCATGTCGCCCATTCCGAGCGCTTGGCGCTTCTCTTCCTGGACAGTGACCCACTCCATGCACACCCTTGCTCAATTGCGCGCCGGCGAGTTGTCGGGCATTACCCGGCTAGATCTGTCTTGCGGACTGACCGAGTTCCCCCGGGAAATTTTCGAGCTGGCCGATACGCTGGAGGTGCTCAACCTCAGCGGCAACGCCTTGAGCAGCCTGCCTGACGATCTGCATCGGCTGACCAGAATGCGCATTCTGTTCTGCTCGGACAACCGCTTCACCGAGGTGCCGGCCTGCGTCGGTCAATGCGCGGCGCTGACCATGATCGGTTTCAAGGCCAACCGCATCAGCCACGTGGCGGGCGCTGCACTGCCGCCGCTGTTGCGCTGGTTGATCCTGACCGACAACTGCCTCGAAAGCCTGCCGAATGAACTGGGCGAGCGCCCGTACCTGCAAAAACTGCTGTTGGCCGGCAATCGCCTGCAAGCGCTGCCGGTGTCGATGCGCCAATGTCATCGTCTGGAACTGATCCGCATCGCCGCCAACCGCCTGCGCGAACTGCCGCAGTGGCTGCTGACCCTGCCGAGCCTGACCTGGCTGGCGTATGCCGGCAACCCGCTGGAAACCGAAGCCGACGCCGCCGCGCTGGAGGCCACGCCGTTGATCGACTGGTCGGCGCTGCGTCTGCAAGAGCGCCTGGGCGAAGGCGCTTCCGGGGTGATATCCCGGGCGCTGTGGCAACGCGCCGACCGCTCGCCCACGCCGGTCGCGGTAAAACTGTACAAAGGCGAGATGACCAGCGACGGTTCGCCGCTGCACGAGATGAACGCCTGCATCACTGCCGGCCTGCACCCCAACCTGATTCGCGTCGAGGGCCGCATTCACGGTCATCCTGACGGCCAACAAGGTCTGGTGATGCAACTGATCGACCCGAGCTTCCGCAACCTCGCGGCATTGCCGAGCCTGGCCAGTTGCTCGCGGGATGTTTACAGCGAGGATTGCCGGTTCAGTGCCGAGGTGGCGTTGAACATTGCCCGAGGCATCGCTTCAGCGGCCGAACACCTGCATCAACAGGGCATCACCCACGGTGACCTCTATGGCCACAACATTTTGTTGAACGATCAGGGCGATTGCCTGCTGGGGGATTTCGGCGCGGCGTCGTTCCATGCCACCACCGACAACCCGGAAACACGGGCGCTGCAACGCATCGAAGTGCGGGCGTTCGGGATTCTGCTTGGGGAATTGCTGGCGCGCATCGACTCGGGGTTGAGCGATGAGCGGCGCGAGCGTCTGCAAGCGCTGGAACAGCGTTGCTGTCAGGCGGATGTGCTGGCGCGACCGGGGTTTGGCGAAGTGATCGAGGTGCTGGAAAAGCTGTAACTGACGCAAATCCTGTGGCGAGGGAGCTTGCTCCCGCTGGACGCAAAGCCATCCCGAAAACAACGACTGCTGCGCAGCCGAGCGGGAGCAAGCTCCCTCGCCACAGTTATCTTTGCAACAGATCAGCCCGCCAGACCGACAAACATGTCCTGCACGTCATCGTGGTTGTCGAGGCCTTCGAGGAAGGCTTCGACTTCAGCCATCTGCTCGGCACTCAAACCGCTGACCGGGTTTTTCGGCTGGTAGCCGAGTTTGGCCGACAGCACGGTGAAGCCTTGCTCAGGCAGGGCTTTCTGCACCGCGTCGAGGTCGGTCGGATCGGTCAGGAACAGGGTCGCGCCCTCTTCACCCGGCTCGAAGTCCTGGGCACCGGCCTCGATCGCGGCCATTTCCGGATCGGCGTCCGGGCTGTCCGGCGACGCTTCGATCATGCCGACATGGTTGAAGTCCCAGGCCACCGAACCGGAAGCGCCGAGTTGACCCTTGCGGAAAGCCACGCGGATTTCTGCAACGGTGCGGTTGATGTTGTCGGTAACGCACTCGACGATCAACGGAACCTGATGCGGCGCAAAACCTTCGTACGTCACACGGTGGTACTGCACGGTTTCGCCCAGCAGGCCGGCGCCTTTCTTGATGGCGCGGTCCAGGGTTTCCTTGGGCATCGAGGCTTTCTTGGCCTGCTCGACCACCAGACGCAGGTGTGCGTTGGTGGCGGTATCGGCACCGTTGCGGGCAGCGATGGTGATTTCTTTCACCAGTTTGCCGAAGATCTTGCCCTTGGCGTTGGCTGCCGCTTCTTTGTGTTTAACCTTCCACTGTGCGCCCATTACTCACTCTCTTGATCTGTGGCGCCGAGACATCTATTGGCCGACGCGTGGCGCCAAGTTTATACGGCCTAAAGTCGGCAATCGACCAAAAAAATGCATTGTTGAATCGACATCTTCACCAGACCTTGTAGGGCGATTCTGAAAATCCCACTGGCCATGACCATTCGTGCTCGCGTTTTCGTACCCTCTGCCGCCCGAATTGCCCCACAGAGCCCTTACGCATGCTCAACGACCAGGAAACCCCGTTCACCCTGACCCTGACCGACGGCCCGTTGTGCCTGCCGGTGCTGCGTTTCAGTGGCAAGGAAGCCCTCAATCAACCTTTTCGTTTCGAGGTTGACGTGATCGGCCTGGCCCCGGCACTCCCCCCGAGCAGCCTGCTGCGCCAACCGGCGTATTTGCGTCTGGGTGCCGATCACGGGATTCACGGGCTGATCCACAGCGTCAGTTGCGAGCACCGCGCCAGCCACCGGATCGGCTATCGGCTGAGCCTGGTCCCGCAGCTGCTGAACCTGGCGCAGGCGCCGCGGCGCCGGGTCTTCGTGCAGGCGAGCGTCCCGGCCATCCTCGCGCAATTGCTCGGCGAACACGGGTTGGCGGCAGACACTTACCGGATCGAGATGAGCGTCGGCCACTACCCGCCGCGGCCGTTTTGCATTCAGTACGAGGAAAGCGATCTGGACGTGCTGCAACGCCTGTGCGAGGAAGAAGGCATCCACTATCACTTCGAACACCGGCCGCACGGGCATGTCGTGGTGTTTGCCGATGACAACCTCAGCCTGCCGCAGGAACCGCTGCCGGTGCCCTTCGCCGTAGCGGACGACAGCCCTTCACCGCGCCTCAGCAGCCTGTTTCAGCGGCATGACGCGACACCGCTGGTGACCGCGCCAGGCATTCGCAATCGTGGCCAGCAGGTCATCGCCGATGACGCGGCCAATCACCCCCTGCCCACGCTCAATCCCTTGCAGCTGTCGGGCGAGCAGCGCCACGCCGAACAACGCAGCCGGCGCCATTTGCAGCGCCAGCGCTGCCAGTCCCGCTCGATCCACGGACGCAGCGATTGCAGCGCACTGCGCAGCGGGCAGCTGCTACAGATCAGCGGGCACCCGATCAATGCGTTCAACGAACAATGGCTGATCACCGAGCTGCAGCATCAAGGCCAACACCCGTCGATCCTCGATCCGGCGAGCGACGTGCATCGCTATCGCAATGACTTCAGCGCCCTGCCCTGGTCCACCGAGTTTCGCCCGCCCCTGGTGCAACCGCGTCCGAACATCGCGGGCTATCATCTGGCGCGGGTACTGGGCGCGCCCGGTCAGCCGGCGCAACTGGATGAGCGGGGGCGCATCGCGGTCAGCCTGTGGCCGGCGCCGGACGTGGAAACGGTTTGTCTGTGGCTACCGATTGCACTGACCGGCGCCAGTGGCCGCCTCGCCGCCCATGAACTGCCCCGCGCCGGCAGTGAGGTATGGGTGAGTTTTCTCGACAGTGATCCGGATCGACCGATCCTGTGCCTCGCCAACTCGCGCCCTCCCGCGCCGAGTGAACCGGCGCCGACGAGCGACAGCAGCCTGCTGCTCGACTGGCTGCTCAACAGCGCCGATCCGTAGCACTCAGCCCTTGTCGGCCTTGCCCGCCGCTGCGGCGAACTTCGCCAGGCGCACGTCCAGATGCCGTGGCCGGCGACCGTGATCCTCGGCGCGCTCCTTGCGGCGGATGGCGTTGCGCACCATCAGCGAGCCGAGGTAACGGATCGGTTCCGGCGGAAAATAACCCAGCGGCCCGTTGACCAGTGGCGAGCGGGTCCACGGGTTGTCGAGGCCTTGCACCAGCGACGCAAGAATCTGCCCGCCCATGTGACACGGGCCGACGCCGCTGCCGGAATAACCGAAGCCGTAAAACACATTGCCGCTGGCGCTCATCTGCCCGAAAAACGGTAACCCGGTGACCGAGCGATCCGACGGCCCGTTCCACGTCGCGTCGACTTTTACCTCGGCAAAGGCCGGGAAGAAGTCGCCGAGGCTGCGTTTGAGCAACCCGGCGTACGGCGAAGGCTGATCGAACACTGGCAGCATCCGCCCGCCATAGGCGAAGGTATTGCCGCCCTTGCCGAGCATGATCCGGCCGTCCGGGGTGTTGTGGTAGTAGTGCACGAAAATCCGCGAGTCGAGCACGGTGACGCCACTGGTCAAACCGATGTCCTGCAGCAGATCCGGGCGCGGTTCGGTGATCAGCATGTCGCTGGAAACAATCGCCACGCTGCGTTCGAACTGCGGGAACGCCCGGGCCATCCACGCGTTCATCGCCAGCACCACACGGTCGGCGATCACGCTGCCGGTGGCCGTGTGGATACGCGCCGGGCGGCCTCCTTCCAGCCCGGTCATCGCCGTGTTTTCGTGGATCTTCACGCCCAGCTGCAACGCCACCCGGCGCAGCCCGCGCACCAGTTTGCCCGGTTGCACACTGGCTGCTGCCGGGGAGAACCAGCCTTCCAGATGCTTGCTCGATCCGGCCATGCGCTGCACATCGGCCAGCGGACGCTGGGTGAAGGAGTTGATGCCATTACGCTCCAGCGCCGCGATCACCGCGTCGGTCGAACCGACCTGCGCCCGGTTGGTGGCGGTGTACAGCGTGCCGTCGAGGCGGTAATCGGCATCGACACCGTACTGTTCGCAGAACTCGCCGATCGCATGAATGCTGCGTTCGGACTCCTTGACCAGGCGCACCGCCTCCTCGACGCCGAACAGGCGCTCGAGGGTGAAGTACTTGGCCGACCACGACAGCGCGCAGCCACCGTTACGCCCACTGGCGCCGGCGCCGCAGATGTCGGCTTCGATCAACAGCACATCGAGTTCCGGGTTCTGCTGCTTAAGCATGATCGCTGTCCACAGCCCGGTGTAGCCGCCGCCGACGATGCACACATCGGTGCGCACTTCGCCCTGCAGCGGCGGGCAAGTCGGGGATGGATCGGCCTGCAAGGCCTGCTCGAGCCAAAACGGTCGCATGGGATTCTCCAGTCAAATGGCCACGACACAGCCTGCCGCGAGCACCGCAGCAGGCCGCGAGGCAAGGGTTTTCAGTTACGCAGAGGTTTGATGGTCAGCGGGCAATTGGGAATGGACGCGCGCGGTTCCATGACCCCCACCGGACGGCTGTTCCAGTGTGGAATCAACACCAGTGCCGAGAACAACGCGCAGCCGGCGAAGACGATAAACACGGTCACCGAATCGAAGTAACCCGGCAGCAATCCACCGAGCACCGCGCCGACCGAGCCGCAACCGTTGACGAAACCGGCCGCCGTGGCACCGGCCTTGGCCTTGCCGAAATCGATGGCGGCGGCGCCGCTGATCATCGAATCCGGTCCGTACAGCGTCAGGCCCATGACAAACAGCAACGCCACCACCAGCATCACGCTGCCGGTGTGCAGTGCGCCCATGAACAGCGCCAGGGTCACGGTCAGCGCCAGCAGGCTGAGCACGCAGGCCGGCATGCGCCGGGCGCCGAACAGTTTGTCCGAGGCCATGCCGATCATGATCGGCCCCAGCAGCCCGGCCAGTTCGAACGAGGTGGGAATGATCGCCGCGCCGACCTTGCCGACGCTCGGCATCTGTTCGAAGACGATCACCGGGCCCCACAGCAGAATCGCGTAACGCGCCGGTTTCAACATGAAGTACGCGAGGCCCAGTACCAGCACCGTGCGGTTGCGCAGGATTTCCTTCAATGGCTCCCAGACGCTGAGTTTGCTGTTGGCTTCAGTCTCTTCAGCGCTCAGTTCCGGCTCCGGCTCTACCGCCGGCAAACCGACATCTTCCGGTTTGTTGCGCTGAAAGATAAAGAACAGCACCGCGACCACCGCCACGACCGCCGCGCTGGAAATGAACGCCGCGTGCCAGGTGCCCATCAGCGTATACGCCCACCAGCCGGCGAACGGCGAGGCGACCAGACCGCCGAACGCATAGCAGGAGCTCCACAATCCGAGCACCCGGCCACGCTGCTGCGCCGGGAAGAAACTGCCGAGGTTCTTGCATAACCCCGACCAACCGGTGGACTGCGCCAGCCCCTGAATCAGCATGCAGGTGGCGAAGATCGGCAGCGTGGCGAAGCTGCCCATCACCAGCGCGGCACCGGCGGAAATCAGCAAGCCGCCCAGCACCACGACCCGCGGGCCAAAGCGGTCGGCGAGCATGCCCCAGGTGAATTGGCCGATGGCGTAGGCCGCCAGATAGATCGCGTCGAGGTTGGCCATGGCCATCTTGTCGAGCATGAAGGTCGGGTCTTCGGCGATGCCCAGTTTGGCCACCGAAAAGGCTTTGCGGGTGAAGTAGAAAGCGGCGTACGCGAGCCAGGTGATAGCGAAGATCTGCATGCGCCAACGCGCAAGGGTGCCGATGTGCTTGTTCATTGTGGTTCTGACCTCAGGGTGTGAGTGTGCCGGCAGAATCGTTAAGTAAACGCCTGTGTTTTTTATTGTTGAGCACTGCGCCAGCGCCTTTTCCCTATAGCGCTGGCGGTCAGATGAGTCCTGTTGATGCACGCACAGGCTCATCGCCAGCGTTGCTGCCCGAGCGGCAGTCAGCGATGGCGTGAGCGGATCAAAGCAATTACTGTTTAATAAATAAAATCGATTTATCGTATTTCACACATAAGCTCAGCTTGTTTCTGGAGGCTACATGTCGGTGTCTCACGCCCAGCTCAAAGCCTTCCACGCCGTGGCCGTTCATGGAAGCTTCACCAAAGCCGCCGAACGGCTTTTTCTCACGCAACCGGCGATTTCCGACCAGGTGCGCAAACTCGAAGAGCGCTTCGGCGTTTTACTCTTTCATCGCAATAAACGTTCCGTGCGCCTGACCGATCTTGGCGAGCGCCTGCTGGCAATCACCCAGCGCCTGTTTGTGATTGAGGCTGAAGCCCAGGAGTTGTTGCAGGAATCCCAGGCGTTGCAGACCGGCAGCCTGATTCTCGCGGTCGATGCCCCGGTCCATGTGCTGCCGCAGATCGCCCGGTTCTGCGAGCGCTACCCGGGGATCAGCGTGAAGATCGAAACCGGCAACACCGACGAATCGCTGTTTCGCCTGTTCAACTATCAGGCCGATCTGGCGCTGCTGGGGCGTGATGTCAGTGATGAGCGTTTGCTGTGCGTGCCGCTGCGCAACGACCCGATGGTGGCGTTCGTGTCGCGCAATCATCCCTGGTCCGAACGTGAGTCGATCTGCCTGGCGGATCTGGATGACACGCCACTGGTGTTGCGCGAACACGGTTCGGTGACCCGACAGACTCTGGAAGAAGAAATGGCGCGCGCCGGGTTTCGCATTCGCCCGGCGATTCAGGTCGAAGGCCGGGAAGCCGCGCGTGAGGCGGTGGTGGTGGGGATTGGTGTGGGCGTGGTATCGGCGGCGGAGTTCGGCGCGGACTCGCGGGTGTGCGCGCTGCCGATCACCGATTGCACCCGGCGTTTGACCGAGACCCTGGTGTGCTTGCGCGAGCAGAGTTCGCGGCGGGTGGTGGCGACGTTTCTCGATATGGTTCGCGAGAGCCTGGTGTAAGACAGGTCCGACCTCATCGCGAGCAGGCTCACTCCTACAGGGGGATTTGATTTCACCGCAAGTCCCATGTAGGAGTGAGCCTGCTCGCGATTGGGGTACCACGGTGTATCAGGCCGGCGCCAGACCAAAGAACGCCTGAATCAAGCGCAACTCCCGCCGCCGCTCCATGCAACCGATCATGTGCCGGTTCACCAGCCCCTCCCCGACAATCGGAATCGCCACCACCCGCGGGTCATGGCTGACTTCCACCGATGACACCACGCCCACCCCCAGTTCAGCAGCAACCGCCTCGGTCACGGCCTCGCGGCTGTCCAATTCCAGCAGCACCCGCGGATTCACCGCCGCCTGCGCGCACGCCTGATCGAAGGTGCGGCGGGTAATCGAGGTCGGCTCGCGCAAGACCATGATCACCTGATCCAGCTCCTTGAGCTGCACCTCGCCGGCACGCTGCGCCCACCCATGCCCGGCGGGCACCAGCGCGCAGATCCGCGACTCGCTCAACGCTTGCAGATGCAGGCCCTTGCGCGGTTCGACTTCGGTCAGCACCGCCACATCGGCGTGCTCGGACAACAGCGCGGCGAGGGTTTCCTGGGCATTGCCCAAGCGCAGATTGACCGTGATTCCCGGATACCGCGCGCGCAGGCTGGCGAGCATCGGCATGACCATGTGCGGGCCGTCCGCCGCCACTTCGAGACGCCCGGTGAGCAATTGGCGGTTGGCTTCGAGCAGGGTCTGCGCCTCTTCCGCGAGACCGAACATCGCCCGAGTGATCGCCGCCAGTTTGGTGCCCTCCTCGGTCAGCTCCACCCGTCGCGCGGTGCGCCGCAGCAAGGTGATCTGGTAGTGCTCCTCCAGCGCCTTGATGTGTCCGGTGACCGCTGGCTGGCTAATGAACAACCGCGCGGCGGCACGGGTGAAGCTGCCTTCCCGGGCCACGGCGTCGAAGGCGCGCAGCTGGAACAGATTCATGAATAACCCTCACTGATGGCTGGCATAACAACAAACAATTTGATTGATGCACCGCCGAATTGCAACGTATGCCCCGTAGCTTCATCCCACAGCGCTTCCCGAGGACACACGAATGAGTATCGCCGAACCCATCCTGCTCACTCCCGGCCCGTTGACCACTTCGGCCCGCACCCGCCAGGCGATGATGGTCGACTGGGGGTCATGGGATGACCGCTTCAATCAACTGACCGCCAGCCTCTGCGAACAACTGCTGGCGATCATCAACGGTGCCGCCAGCCACCATTGCGTGCCGTTGCAGGGCAGCGGCACCTTCGCCGTCGAAGCCGCCATCGGCACGTTGGTGCCGCGTGACGGCAAAATCCTGGTGCTGATCAACGGCGCCTACGGCAAGCGTCTGGCGAAAATCTGCGAAGTCTTGGGGCGCGCGTTCAGCACCTTCGAAACCGCCGAGGACGAACCGACCACCGCCGCCGACGTCGATCGTCTGTTGCGCGCCGATGGCGACATTACCCACGTCGCGCTGATCCACTGCGAAACCAGCACCGGCATCCTCAACCCGCTGGCGGAAATCGCCGATGTCGTGGCACAACACGGCAAGCGCCTGATCATCGATGCCATGAGCTCGTTCGGCGCATTGCCGGTGGATGCGCAAAAGGTGCCGTTCGACGCGCTGATCGCTGCCTCCGGCAAATGCCTGGAAGGCGTACCGGGGATGGGCTTCGTGTTTGCTCGCAAAGAATCACTGGCCGCAGCCGCCGGCCATTCGCATTCGCTGGCGATGGACCTGTATGACCAACACGCTTATATGCAGAAGACCGGCCAGTGGCGTTTCACCCCGCCGACCCACGTGGTCGCGGCGCTGCACGAAGCGCTGCTGCAGTACAACGAAGAAGGTGGCCTGCCGGCCCGCCATGCACGGTACGCCGCCAACTGTCAGGCGCTGATGGAGGAGATGGGCAAGCTCGGGCTGCGCAGCTTCCTGCCGGCGGCGATCCAGGCGCCGATCATCGCCACCTTCCATGCGCCGCAAGACCCGCGCTATCAGTTCAAGGACTTCTACGAACGGGTCAAGGCCAAGGGCTACATCCTCTACCCCGGCAAACTGACCCAAGTCGAAACCTTCCGCGTCGGCTGCATCGGCCACGTCAGCCCGGACGACATGCGCCAGGCTGTGGCCGCCGTGGGCGAAGTGCTGCGCGAGATGGAAGTGCTCGATATCTAAACCACACCACAAATCCCCCTGTAGGAGTGAGCCTGCTCGCGATGAGGTCGTGTCAGTCGACCAAGATGTTTAATGACCATCCGCTATCGCGAGCAGGCTCACTCCTACATTGAATTGCATTTCAACTCAGGAATTTTTGCCATGAACTACACCAACCCAACCCAGCTGCAAGCCGCCATCCTCGACTGGGCCGGCACCGTGGTCGATTTCGGCTCGTTCGCCCCGACGCAGATCTTCGTCGAGGCCTTCGCCGAGTTCGACGTTCAGGTCTCCATCGAAGAGGCCCGTGGCCCGATGGGCATGGGCAAGTGGGACCACATCCGCACCCTGTGCGATCAGCCGCAGGTCGCCGAGCGCTATCGCAAAGCGTTCGGCCGCACCCCGACCGACGATGACGTCACCGCGATCTACAACCGCTTCATGCCGCTGCAGATCGAGAAGATCGCCGAACACTCGGCGCTGATTCCCGGCGCGCTAGACACCATCGCCAACCTGCGCCAGCAAGGGATCAAGATCGGTTCCTGCTCCGGCTACCCGAAACAGGTGATGGACAAGGTCGTGGCCCTCGCCGCCAGCAACGGCTACGTCGCCGACCACGTGGTCGCCACCGACGAGGTGCCGAACGGTCGCCCATGGCCGGCTCAGGCCCTGGCCAACGTGATTGCGCTGGGCATCGACGACGTCGCGGCCTGCGTGAAGATCGACGACACCGTGCCGGGCATCCTCGAAGGCCGTCGCGCCGGGATGTGGACCGTGGCGCTGATCTGCTCGGGCAACGCGCTGGGCCTGGATTACGCCGGTTACCGGGCGCTGGGCAGCGACGAACTGGCCAGCGAACGCGAGCGCATCCACGCGCTGTTCGCCGGTTCGCGCCCGCACTACATGATCGACACCATCAGCGACCTGCCGGAAGTGATTGCCGACATCAACAAGCGCCTGGCCAACGGCGAGATGCCGCAATCGAGCTGATCGTGCCTTTTACGTAAACCACAAAAAACGCCAGGGTCGTCGCGACACTGGCGTTTTTTATGGGCATTGCTCTGAGTCAGCGCAGTGAAACTCCGCGCGGCATCAGGCAAATCCGCCAAAGCGGATTACAGTTAAAGCATGCCGTCGCACAACAACGGCACGTGGCGACCCTGATCTGTGAGGAAACACCGTATGCCGTGGACAAGTTCCGAATCACGCTACAGCACCGTGTCCGTCCTGTTGCACTGGCTGATGCTGGTCCTGTTGGCGCTGGTGTACGCCAGCATGGAGTTGCGCGGGATCTTTCCCAAAGGCAGTGGCGGCCGCTCGCTGATCCGCGAAGTGCACTACATGCTCGGCCTGACCGTGTTCGTGCTGGTGTGGTTTCGCCTGGTGGCGCGCAGTATCGGCCCGGCACCGAAGATCTTCCCGGCATCACCGCAATGGCAAACCGTGCTGGCGCGGGTGATGCACTGGCTGTTGTACCTGTTCATGATCAGCATGCCGATTCTCGGCTGGCTGATCACCAGCGCCGAGGGGCATCAGGTGATGTTCTACGGCTTCGATCTGCCGCTGCTGGTCCACGAGGACAAGGCGCTGGCCAAGCAGGTGGAACACTGGCACGTGCTGATCGGCAACATCGGCTACTGGCTGATCGGCCTGCATGCGCTGGCAGGGCTGTATCACCACTATGTGGTGGGCGATAACACGTTGTTGCGGATGATGCCCAAGCGCGGTTGAACATTGCCCCGGTGAAATACCCCTGTGGCGAGGGAGCTTGCTCCCGCCGGGCGGCGCAGCAGACCTGAATTCTGAATATGCGGACAGCCAGGCAGAGCGCTGTCGCTGGACTTACGACGGCTGCGCCGCCGAGCGGGAGCAAGCTCCCTCGCCACATAAGTTCAACGGTAGGCACTGAATCCGCGGCTTCCCTGCAAGCCACCGGTGTGCACGAAGATCAGCCGCGAGCCTTGCTCGAATCTGCCCGCCTCGATTTGCTGCTTCAGCGCCAATAACGCCTTGCCGGTATACAGCGGCTCCAACGGGATGCCGCTGCTTTGTTCGGTGTTGTCGATGAACTCAAGTAACTGCTCATCAACCTTGGCAAAACCACCCCGACTCGCGTCAAACAACGTGTAGTCCGCCGCCGCCAGCCCCGCCTCCCGAACAATTGCCTGCACCTGCGGCGCCACGCCGTGATCCTCGGGCACCGCCAGCGCGCCGTACGCCGGGTGCTCACCGGCCTCGGCGAGCACCAGCCCCGCCAGCGTCGTCCCGGTGCCGCAGGCCAGCCACCAGCCGTGGTAATCGCACCAGCCCAGCTTGCTCAGTTGTGCGCTCACGTGTTCCTTGAGCGTTTTGCAGCCCAGTGCACCGGCCATTCCACCGCCGCCCTCGGGCACCGCATGCAGATTCGGGAACTGCGCCAGCCACGGCTCCCAAAAGCCGGGTTCATGCCGCGCCCGATAGCCGCCGTAGCCAAGCCAGTGCAGTTGCATGCCGAATGCCTGCAAATCCGCCACCGTGGGCGTCTGCTGTGGATGCCCGCGCAACAGGCCGACCGTTTCGAAACCCAGACGCTTGCCGGCAGCGGCCAGGGCATGCAGATGATTGGAATGCGCACCACCGAGGCTGATGATGCCACGCGCGCCGGCACGGTCGGCGGCCTTGAGGTGTTCGACGAGCTTGAACCATTTGTTGCCGCTGATCAGCGGGTCGATCCGGTCCAGACGCAGGATCGCGACGTCGATTCCGGCGCGGGTGAGCCAGTCGAGTTGCAGCGGTTCGAGGGGGGCTTTGGGTAGCCAGTGGGCGGGGGGAAGAAGCATGGGCGCAACAGCATCAGAAAAAACCAATTCTAACAGCAGCAAAACATCCTGTAGGAGCTGCCGCAGGCTGCGATCTTTTGATCTCGGTCTTAAAAGCAAAATCAAAAGATCGCAGCCTGCGGCAGCTCCTACAGGGGGGCTTACAGTTCAGCCGCCAGACGCGATCCCTGATTGATTGCGCGTTTGGCATCCAGCTCCGCCGCCACATCCGCGCCACCGATCAGGTGCACGTTCTGCCCCGCCGCCACCAGGCCTTCCTGCAGCTCACGCAGTGGATCCTGGCCGGCGCAGATCACGATGTTGTCCACCGCCAGCACTTGCGGCTCGCCGGTTTCGCCAATGCGGATGTGCAGGCCTTCGTCGTCGATCTTCAGGTATTCAACGCTGTTGAGCATCTGCACCTGTTTGTTCTTCAGGCCCGTGCGGTGAATCCAGCCGGTGGTCTTGCCCAGGCCATCGCCGACCTTGGTTTTCTTGCGCTGCAACAGAAACACTTCCCGCGCCGGCGCGTGCGGCGCGGCTTTGATCCCGGCCACGCCACCACGGGCTTCCAGATGGGTGTCGATGCCCCACTCTTTCCAGAACGCGGTGCGATCCAGACTGGTGGCCACGCCTTGGTGCACAAGGAATTCCGAGACGTCGAAACCGATACCACCCGCGCCAATCACGGCAACCCGTTTGCCCACCGGCTTGCGCTCGAGGATCACGTCCAGGTAGCTCAACACCTTGGCGTTCTCCACGCCCGGAATCGCCGGCACACGCGGCGCGATGCCGGTGGCGAGGATGATTTCGTCGTAGCCGCCGTCTACCAGTTTCGCCACGTCGACGCGGGTGTTCAGGCACACCTCGACATTCGTGGTCTGCAGCTTGCGCTTGAAGTAACGCAGGGTTTCGAAAAACTCTTCCTTGCCCGGCACGCGCTTGGCAATGTTGAACTGGCCGCCAATCTCGCTGGCCGAATCGAACAGAGTCACCTGATGGCCGCGCTCGGCTGCCACGGTCGCGGCGGCCAGACCGGCAGGCCCGGCACCGACCACGGCGATCTTCTTGATCTGCTGCACCGGCAGGTAGTTGAGCTCGGTTTCGTGGCAGGCACGCGGGTTGACCAGGCAACTGGTGAGCTTGCCGCCGAAGGTGTGATCGAGGCACGCCTGGTTGCAGCCGATGCAGGTGTTGATTTCATCGGCACGGCCTTCAGCGGCCTTGTTGACGAAGTCCGGGTCGGCGAGGAACGGCCGGGCCATCGAGACCATGTCGGCGTCGCCCTCGGCGAGAATCTGCTCGGCGATTTCCGGGGTGTTGATACGGTTGGTGGTGATCAGCGGGATGCTCACCGAACCGCGCAGCTTGGCGGTGACCTTGCTGAAGGCGGCGCGCGGCACTTTGGTGGCGATGGTCGGGATCCGCGCTTCGTGCCAGCCGATACCGGTGTTGATGATGGTCGCACCGGCCTGCTCGATGGCTTTGGCCAGGCTCACGATCTCATCCCAGGTGCTGCCACCCTCGACCAGATCGAGCATCGACAGGCGGAAAATGATGATGAAGTTCGGGCCCACGGCTTCTCGCACACGGCGCACGATCTCGACCGGCAGGCGCATGCGGTTTTCGTAGCTGCCGCCCCAGCGGTCGGTACGGTGGTTGGTGTGCGCGGCGAGGAACTGGTTAATGAAATAACCTTCCGAGCCCATGATTTCGACACCGTCATACTCGGCAGTCTGCGCCAGCACCGAGCAGGTGACGAAGTCGCTGATCTGCTTCTCGATGCCTTCCTCGTCCAGCTCTTTGGGCTTGAACGGGTTGATCGGCGCCTGGATCGCACTCGGCGCGACCTGTTTCGGGCTGTAGGCATAACGTCCGGCGTGGAGGATCTGCATGCAGATCTTGCCGCCCGCCTCGTGCACCGCGCGGGTGACGATGCGGTGCTTGAGCGCTTCTTCCTCGGTGGTCAGCTTGGCTGCGCCGGAGTACACCCCGCCCTCGTCGTTCGGGCCGATACCGCCGGTGACCATCAGGCCGACGCCGCCGCGGGCACGCTCGGCGAAGTACGCCGCCATGCGTTCGAAACCGCCCGGTTTTTCTTCAAGGCCCGTGTGCATCGAGCCCATCAGGGTGCGGTTGCGCAGCGTGGTGAATCCCAGGTCCAGCGGGGCCAACAGGTGCGGGTAGTGAGCGGCGGTCATCGGTAACTCCACAACGAGCAATCACGGAAATTGCGGGAGCTCTGCGTCCCCCGTCAGTCATGTTCGACAGACTAAGAGTCGCACTGCTGTCACTCAATGACCGAAACTGACAAGTTAATGATCCAAATGCGCAACACGGATCAGGCTCACTCATGGCAGGATCGCAACCGGCTGCTACGCTGATTCACGCAAATGGAGATGTTCGGTTACCAGGGAAAAGCCATGTCCATCACAGACATTCGCGCAAGGCACAAAAAAATCATCGGCATGATTCATCTTCAGCCGCTACCGGGAACGCCGTTTTTCGAAGCCGGGAGCCTCGACCGGATCCTCGATACCGCCGTTTCTTCAGCATTGGCCTTGCAGGCCGGCGGCGCAGATGGATGCCTGATCCAGACCGTTGATCGCACCTATACCGCCAAGGACGAATCCGACCCCGCGCGAACAGTCGCCATGGGCATGATCGTCGACGCCGTGGCGCGGGCGACGAGCGACAGTTTCAAGGTCGGGTGCCAGTTGATGCGCAACGCCTTACAGGCTTCGCTGGCCGTTGCCAAGGTTGCCAAAGGCGATTTCATCCGGGTCGCAGCGATGGTTGGCTCGACGCAGACAGCCAGCGGACTGATCGAAGCCAATCCCCACGCGCTCGCCGAATACCGCCGCAAGATTGATGCCTGGGACATTGCCGTCATCGCCGACATTCACTCGATGCATTTCAACTGGTTCGGCGAGGCCAAACCGGTTGCATACGTTGCCCATGCCGCCAGACTCGCCGGCGCTGACGCCGTGGCACTGGGCGACCGGGACGACGAAATCACCCTCGGTCTGATCGAGTCGGTGCGAGCTGCCGAGCCCGGATTGCCGATTTTCCTCGCCGGGTACACAAACCTGGCCAATGCGCAAAAACTCCTGGCGCGGGCCGATGGTGCGTTTGTCGGGACCTGTCTTGAACGCGACGGTTGGGGCGGCGTGATCGATGTCGACAAGGTTCGCGCCTATCTCGACATCGTTCGCTCTCTGCCCGCGCAACCCGATGAGCACTGAACGAATGCCGTCCATTTCCCCTGAACAAAGCCAGGACGCCTGGCAGGCCCATTGTTACAAGGGTCGCCATGTCGACTCCGCCGCGCAGTGTCAACTCACGGTCCTGCAAGCGTTGGCATCCCAGGCGCTGCGTTTTCCCCAGGCGCCGGTTTTTACCGAGGTCGATGCTGGCGGAAGGCGCCACACCCTGACCTTCCGCCAGCTCGACACCCTGAGCCAGGCCGGTGCCGCGTGGCTTCATGAGTCTGCGGGCATTCGCCGCCAGCAGGTGTTCGGGCTGGTGCCCTTGAACGATTTGCGCAGTATTGTGGCAATCTTCTCGGCCATGCGCCTGGGCGCCCGAATTGCCTTTCTCGACCCCTATGCGCCGCCCGCCCGCCACCTGGCGATCATGAACCAGCTCGGGGTCACCTTGGTGATTCGCAGCGAGCAGGATAAACAGGGTGTCGACGCTCGAGTGTTCCCGCGACTCGCCGACCTGCCCGCCCCGGGCAATATGCCGCTTGCGACGGAATCTAATGGGGAAGTCTTTTACTTTCCGACGTCTGGCTCGACCGCCGCGTCGAAGATCGTTGCGCAGACGTACCGGGCAATCACCGCCAATGCCCTCGCAGTCAAACAGCACCATCGATTGCAACCGGGTGACCGGTTCCTTGGGTGCCTGCCCATTCACCACGTCAACGGCCTGCATTTTTCCGTCATGGCCACGGTGTTCTGTGGCTCACACGCCATATTGCTGCGCGGGTTCGACCCGTTCCAGTACCCGAAGATGCTGGCTGATTTCTCTCCGCGGATCGCCAGTGTGGTGCCCAGTATTCTCCAGGCCCTGGTCGACACCTGGCGTGACGCCGAGGTGCCCGAGGGCTTTGAGTATTTTGTCTCGGCTGCCGCTCCACTGACGCGTAAAACCGCCGAATCCGTGTGGAACCGCTGGGGCTTGCCAGTGCTGCAGGGCTATGGCCTGACCGAGACAATCAACTTTTCCACCACCCTGCCAACCGGGTTGAGCCGGGCTGCCTATGCGCGCCAGATGCTGGAGCCCGACATACCGAGCATCGGCGTCCAGGTGGCCGGCAACGAGGTCGGGATTCTCAGGCCTGACGGCACCCCGGCAGCGTCTGGCGAGAACGGCGAAATCTGTGTCAGGGGCCACAATGTCATGGCGCGTTATGTCGGCAACCGCGAGGCTACCGCGCAGGCGTTCCAGCACGGCTGGTTTCATACCGGTGACATCGGGCATACCCGCGAAGACGCCGAGGCAGGAGCAGACTTCGTGGTGATCACCGGACGCGAAAAGAATATTGCGAAGATCCGCGGCGAGTCGGTTTCTCTGGAGGAGATGGAGCGCATCCTGCAAACCATCGCCGGGGTCAGGGATGTCGCCTGCTCTGCACTCCCGGACCGGCTTCTCGGTGAAAGCATAGTCATTGCGCTGGACGCCGAGGCCCACGTCGAAGACGCGCAGGTGCTTACCAGACTACGCGGGCACTTCAGCGAGGCGCTGCTGCCGAGACGAATCCTGCGCGTCGAGAAAATTCCCCGTACACGAACCGGCAAACTGCTCCGGCCGCAACTCACCGAACAACTCCAGACGGCGCTGATGTCGATGTGAACACTCAAGTGACGCCAATCCACCCAACGATGGGAGTGCCGCCGCCCCATGACAGCTGATGTGATGTTGCGCCAGGTCGAGTACCTGGCTCGTGACCTGAGCGAGAACCTCGATGCCTTTGATGATCAGGCCAGACAGGCGATAGCCGCCTCCGACTGCCCGCGCGCCAGAACGGTCTATCTGGTGGGATGCGGTGATTCGCTGCATGCCGGATATGCCGCGCGAATGGCGTTCCAGACGCTGGCCGGGGTTCAGTGCACGCCACTCGGTGCTCAGGAGTTCGTCGGCTACAGCGCATTGCCACAGCACAGGGCTGCGGGCGAGCGTGTCCTGGTCATTTGCACCTCGGCCTCAGGCAACACTCCGCGGGTGCTCGAAGCCATCGTGCATGCACAAGCGCATGAGATGCCGATGGTGGCGATCACCGGCCATCCAGACAGCGCCCTGGGCAGAGGCGCGCACCCACGTCTGCTGGTCACGCTTCGCGACACCTGGCCTGCGCCGGGCGTTCGCACGTTCCAGGCCAGCCTCGTCGGTATGCTGCTGCTGGCCATCGCGCTGGGCGAATCCAATGGCCATCTGACAGCCACCCAGGCAGCCAACTGGCGAGCCAGACTGGCCCGACTCGCGAACACTCTGCAAGCGCTCGGACCACGCCTGGCGTCGACCTGCGCAGAGCTAAGCGCAACCATCGCGGCGAGCCCCGCGCTGTACTTCCTGGGGAGCGGGCCGAGCCTGGGAACAGCACTGTTCAGTGCCGCCAAGATGGTCGAAGCGTGTGGCGTGTTGGCGGTCGCGCAGGATCTGGAAGAGTGGTGGCACGTCGAGCGCTTCGCCTACCCGGTGACTACGCCAATGTGCATTCTGGCCCCGCCCGGCGAATCGCGATCGCGCGCATTCAGGCTGGCAGAACAAGCCTGTCAGGCAGGACGCAATGTGATTCTGATCAGCGCAGAAGAATCGATTCCTGACAGTTTGAAAGCACTTCCCTGTGTGCACATTGCCGATGACGTCTGCGAGGCGTTTTCTCCACTGGTGTACGCAGTCTTTGCACCGCTGCTTGCGCACTTCACTGCCGTTCGTCTGGGCCGAGGGCCCTTTCAGACCCAGCAATAAAGGGCCTTCGGGATTAGACGGTTCGGTTAGCGTCAAATCGGTTTTTGATCTATCGGGATCTTGCTGCTAGCGTCAAACGGGTTAGCTATCCCCGAAAAACTGGAACTGTTGTGACATATAGGATGGATACCAATATGGACCTTAAGCGAATGGAAGCAGACTCGACTTATTTCAAATCCTGGCGCACCTACCATGGCCTTCTGTGCGAAGCGAATGAGCGCAACGTCCTCACCAACGAACCGATGATTACCCGACTGTATGGTTTCGAGACGGTCAGTGATCCGACTGCGGACAGAGGTATCGTGCCGGCGGGCGGCGCCACATTCGGTTTCGTCATGCAGGGTACCGTCGAGCTTCGTTTGCCCGGCACCACCACACTCTATGGTTCGCTCAGCGAAGGGCAGTGGTTCTCGCTGCCGGACGGCGTGTCGTTGCGCCTGGGCGCGGATTCGCGGGCGATGGTCGCGCAAAGCCTGGCGTTCAAGGGCCTGGCGGCACTGGGCGGGCCAATAGAAACCGTCGGTCGTCTGCGCTACATCGACCGTTGCTCGGACACCTTGTTGATGTGCCCACCCCTGCTGGGCGACCCCTGCCTGAATCACCTGCACTTCCCCACCGACATCTCGCAAACCGAACATACGCATCCTTCGGGACGCTTTGGTGCAGTTGCACGCGGCAAAGGCATTTGCGAAACGCCGTCGGGCAAGTCAGAGCTGTTGGCGGGGAATATCTTCTACATTCCCGATGGCGCCCGCCACAGGTTCTGCACCGAAGATAACCACATGGACGTCATTGCCTACCACCCGGACAGCGACTGGGGCCCGACCGATCGAGAACACCCGATGATCAATCGGACCTGGGTCAATGGCAGCAAAATGGACAACTCGACGGCAGAGCATCAGAGCGCGTCGGTCATCGCCAGACAGCTCGACTCTCTGGGGGATCAATAGCGGCAGGCTCTTCTACCGAATCGGTAGCGCGTCACGCGCCGATACTGCTCACCGGGCCTGAGCACGGCGCTGGGAAACTCTGGCCGGTTGGGGGCATCTGGAAA
The DNA here is from genome assembly GCF_017491705.1 of Pseudomonas sp. 86_A. Lineage (NCBI taxonomy): Bacteria > Pseudomonadati > Pseudomonadota > Gammaproteobacteria > Pseudomonadales > Pseudomonadaceae > Pseudomonas > Pseudomonas sp. 86_A. Next base: position 251,348 of record NZ_JAFGYS010000008.1, read on the forward strand.
GTCCGTCGTCTGTATGGCGATACCTCCCCGGCGCAGAGGAAGATTTTCTCCGGTGTGCAGGGCAAGTGCTGGTTGATCGGTCTGGACTTCCATCACTCGCCCGCTGAGCGGATCCTCGATCCGCAGGCACCAGTGCCTGTCGTTGAGCACGAAACAGTTGTCCAGTGCTTGCGCGCCGAGGGTGCGCATCATTCGAAAATCCAGATTGGTGTCCGTCACATCGGCGAGTCGCCCGGTAGGAATGTACTCGGAATCAGACTCGACATAGTTGGCGCAGTTGAGCTGCAGCTGATGTCGATCAATCAACCCCGCCCCACTCAGATTCCAATAAGCGTGGTTCGCCAGCCCGACGATGGTCGGCGCATCGGTCACCGCCAGAAAAGTGATGCTGAGCTCACCGTCTGGCGCCAGGCGATACTCGACCGTGGCTTGAACCTGCCCCGGGTAACCCTCGTCACCACTGCTGCTGGTGTGACTCAAGCGCAGCACTGATTCACCGCCCTCTTCGTCCGTCTGCACGCTCCAGACCCGATGCGAAAATCCCCGGTGGCCGCCATGAAAATGATGCGCACCGAGGTTTCGCGAAAGGTGCTGCGCCTCTCCCTCTATCGCAAACGTTGCGTGGCTGACGCAACGGGAGAAGCGTCCCAGCGTCGCACCGAGGTAGGCAGGATTGGTCAGCGGGTTCTCGTAATCGGCCAGCTGTGGCAAGCGCAAAATGACGTTGTCCGATTGACCGTTTTCGTCTGCCAGATTGACCTCAACCAGCGTCGCCCCATAGGTCCAGACGACAATCGAAACACCCGCCGCGCACCTCATCTCGTAGGCATGAACGGCTTCCTGCGGCCCGTCCGTCGCGCGGGTCAACCCTATGAACGAGCGCTGCACGATCAGCGTCGGCCCGGCATTGCACGGACCCGCTGCGATGCGGATCCACCGGCTTCCAGCGCCTGCAGCAACGCATCGTCGAGACGATAGTCGGCCGCAGGCATTGGCCGCGACAGCAGGTCTTGAACGGTCAGCCGCAATGCCTCTTCGGGCGTCACACGCTCGGCATACCCCAGCTCATCGCGGATGCATGAACTGTCCAGCCTCAGGTGTTGAGCGAAGTTGCTGTGCTCCGGCAGTTCACTGATGCTGGGACGTGCGCGCCAGTCCACGCCATCGGCGAGGGTACGCACGGTCCCCGTCCAGCCCACCTCCCGTCCCAATGCCCTGATCCAGTCGGCCTCGGACCAGTCGCCCGGTTCGGCCACGTTGTAAACCGATCCGGGACTTTCATGCAGCACCAGCGTGGCGATCGCTTGAGCGACATTGCTGACGAAAGCGCGCGAGTTTCGCCAGGCCGCACCGGACTGGTGAAGGACAATCGACTCACGCTGATCCAGCATCCGCCGCAGGTAGAAAGAAAGCCGCGAATCCGGATCTCCCGGACCGTAGACCATGGGCAGGCGAATGATGGTGGCAGGCAGTGTCTGTTGCTGCAGGTAGGCACGCTCCACGAGAATCTTTTCGTAGTGGTCAAACCAGCGCCAGGGGTCGTCCTCTGCACGCAGCAACCGATGGCGATAGGGAAAAAGCCGCTGGCGCAATGGCGAGTCTTCTTGCGAAGGCGTGGCAATCACCCCGGCAGATTCGACGCCTGCCAGAATGCCGAAACTGCGATAGACGCTGCCGCTGCTGACCACCACCGCACGCCCGACCAACCCCGCCAGACAATCGATGACATCTTTCGCATCGCCACCGTTTATCGAGGTCATGTCGAGCACCACATCCGCTCGGATACTGCTTAACAAATGCCGCTGTGCACCCAACGCCTGACGGTCACCCTGAATGTGCCTGACCCCGGCCAGATCGGCGTTCGTCTGCCCTCGATGCAAGACCCACAGGTCATGGTCTGCCAGGGTGCGACAGACTTCGCGGCCAATGAATCCTGTACCGCCAATAATGAGAATGCGCATGAACGTTGCTCTGTTATGGCAGGCTCGCCGCTGGCGCGGCAACTACCAGATCCTCGATGGCCGCGCAGATCGTGCGTACCGACTCGAATGTCTGCCTGGTGATGCTCTGCGAAGGAAACCTCAACCCGAACGTCTCTTCCAGGCTGACGATGACCCCCGCCACCGCTAACGAATCAAGCCCCAGCGTCTGCAGTTCTGTCTCGGTGTCGAATGCCGTTGCAAACGAATCGGCAGGCAGATGATTCCTGACGATGGCGAAAACGCGCTCGGTGATCTCAGTGTTCATGCACTGGTAACTCCCCGTTGAGATTCAAGCATTCCAGGCCCCCGCGCTCAGCCGCTCAAGGCCCCTGTGCAGATCGCCCCACTTGCGCGCGGTGGTCACCCGGAAGCCGCCGCCAGCAAGGTAAAAACTCAAGATGCCGGGGTAAACCGACACGCCCGTTTCTCGCAGCACGCTTCTGAACGACAGATAGGAGTCTTCCGAACCCGGTATCTGCGCAAACACATTGATCGAGCATCTGGGTGTCTTGACGATCATCGACGCGCGCCGCAGGCAACTTGTCGCCTCTCCTCTCAACCCGAGCAGGACCCGCTCGCGCGCCCGGCGCTCGGCGACGTAGTGTTCATAGGTCTGCGACAGACTGCCCAACTGCAGTCCATAGCTGGCGGAAAATTCGCGCAACTGCTGCTGGTCAATGCTGGTCCGACCTTCAATGATCCAGCGTTCAAAGCGCGCGAGAACCTCCACCAGGGTGTACACAAACGATTGCGGGCCACCGTAGGAGGTCGAAGCAAATTCGTAGTAGCGAGAGACGAAGGCGGGATCGGCAAGAAACCACCCCACTTTCAATCCTGGCACCGACCAGTTCTTCGACAGACTGCTCACGCGAATGACGTTCGCGCGCTGGCGCGCCGGGCTGAAGTGGCGTGGCGCGCCCAGCCACTCATGGCATTCATCAAGAATGATCAGGGTGCTCAGGCTCGTCGACTGAATGAAGCGCTCCAGTTCAAGCTCATCGACCAAAGAACCGCACGGGTTGGTCCCGGTCTGCAACAGCACCATGGGCGTGTTCGGCGTAACGGCCTGGCTCAACGCCTGAAGCGAAGTCGTGCCACCGTACGACGGTGTCGGCACCAGCCGAACCGGATGGCGCCAGACAATGGACTGAACCAACGGTGGATAGTTGGGAATCGCGCAGATCGCCGCGTCGGCGTACCGACTGTCGCGAAAAATAAAATCGGCCAGTGAGGAAATCGTGTGCGTGGCCCCCATCGTCAAGGCCACAGACGCGGCCTCATAGTGGCCTTGCTGCATGCTGGCCGACTCCATGGCCGCCACCGCCTCTCGCGCCGGCTGACGGCCCAGAGAGTCCGAATAGCCGTAGAAATTTCTCGCCAGGGCAAAGCGCAGGGTCTCTTTCAAGGCCGCCGGCAACCCATACTCATCTTCATCGACCGCCCCGCTGGACAGAATAATGTTCCGCTTCGAACTCAGGGCGCCGTACAGGTCATCGCGAAAAAACGCGTTGAACAGCTCCTTCACCATTCCCACCGTCGCGGTGGACCGCAGGACTTCCTCTGCCGAAACGGCGCGGCGCACCCGGGAGCGGCGCCACAGATCGGCATACTCGGGACGCAGGGCATTACCCCCCAGTTCGGCTTCGACGCGTCCCAGCCAGAGGTCGCGCAATTCCATCGGGTTCGTGGGGTTCAAAGCACGGGAAAACACGTCAAGCGTACGCTCGTCGATGAACGTGTCCGGTGTCTCCTCGGCCCGGTTCGGTTCAACCGCAGGCGCCTGTCGAAAATCTTCCGACAGCTGCGGTATGCGCCCGGATGCCGGGCGGGCGAACAACACCCTTGAATCGCCGTCATCGACCGCTGCCGGCACATTCAGGTCAGGCGTGCGTGACCGGATGCGCGCGCGCACCAGATGCCGGTCCTGCTGATCCGGGACAAAGTGCCCCTTGCTTCGTGCATGCATGTACCTCTGGTTGTCGAAAACCATGAACATGCCGCGAGCCCAACGCACAGCGCTGGCCTGCGCCGTGTACATGCAGGCCAGCAGATCGCGGATCGCACTCAGAACATCGCCAGCAGGCGTCGGCCCCTCATGCACCCAAGACAGAGGTTGTTGCTGGAAGTCACGGAAGCTGATCACCCAGCGCTGGCCGTCGTAGCGCAGCAACGGCGGACTGTTGCGCTTCGAGTCGTAATAAGTCCGCGCCAGGATGTTGATGTTATAGGGCGAAAGACGCGCAACAATGGTTGCCATGTCGATCAGCAGCGTCTGCGGAGCATAGGCAAACTCGCCAGGTTCCAGGCACTGAAAGGCCAGGTAGCGCGGCTGATCGGCGAGCGCATTGCCACTGCTCTCCGAATGCATGGAAAGCGGGCTGGAAGAAAACGGTTGCAACCCCACCCGGTCGGTGGGGCCGAAACGGGTGCGCAGGTGGAGAATATCGCCCTGCTCGACAAACGGTTGAACATCTTCGTCGTGTTCGGGAACCAGCAGACCCAGGCGCCTGGCATAACACGCAAACTGCTCGGTGCTGAGCGGTTCGTCCATTTGCACGATCGCCAAGCCGTGCGCGGTCAGTGAAGCCTCGAGCAATGCAAAGGCCGGGTCGAGGCCAGATGCCGAGGGATGGTTGATGATGGGAATATCTGGGGACGGATGATGCCTTGAACTGAGCATTGCGGCCCGCAGTTCGACATGGGCATCGGCAATGCTCTCCACGAATGTTCCATTCACGGTCCTGACTCCTTGGTCTCTCACCTGCCGAAGTGAATACGGCAACTTTTCCTTAAGGTGCATCCACACACTAGACCACGATGTTTGTGTGGGCAAACCTCGACGGACCACCGGACTGCAGACTCCGTGCGCCTTTGACTAAAGCCTCAGCGCCATCGGTTGTACCTGCAACAGCGAACCCTCGCGCAACGCCTCGACCGGTCCGCTGCAGATGAATCCTTGCGCGAGATACAGTTTCATCGCCGGTGTGTCGGACACGGTAACGCCCAGATGAACAGCTTGCGCTCCGCGCTCCCTGGCCCATTCAATGACCCGTCCAAGCAAGGCACGGCCCACACCCCGCCCCCGAAAATCCGGGGCAACCCACATCTGGTAAATGTGCGCGAGCGACGTATCCGCAGGGCTGATTTTTGCCCAGACCAGGCCCACCAGCCGCTGATCGATTTCTGCGACCAGCGGTAGATCCAGGTCTGAAAGGACCCCTGCGCCAACTCGCTCCCGCCATGCGGCATCGGCTCGGATCTGCTCCGCCGCCAGGGTGCTGCCAAACGCATCGGGGGATTCGGCCAACGCACAAAGCCGCAGATCCCGATAAATGCGCCACTCCGACACCTTGAGTTGACGAATCTTCATTGCCAGTCCTCTTATCTCCAGCTTCGGCCGCAGATCGATCGCAGATCCCACACAGACGGTTCGCTCAATCGTGCCAGCGCTTCGTTGGCAAATGGCGCCCCGGTCGCGCAGATCAACAGATTGGGCAGATCGATGTCAGCCGTCAGTCTTCCGCTTGCGCGTTTGACGGTCATGCTCAATCGCTCCAGCAAGGCCAGCCGCGCAGGCGACAAATCCCGGGCCCACATGAGCACCTCCTTGCCGGGCAGCCACTCGAGCGCCTGTTCGATGAGATCGGCCCAGATTTCGTCGCTTACCGCCTCACAGTCCATGATGGTGGTGGGCGTATCGCCCCAGACGCTTTCAGCGCCGGCGCGATGTCCTGCCAGATAACCCTGCAGCGCCCCTTTGCCGGCCGTGAGGTGGTAATAACTGGCCAGTGGATTCTGAAAGCGCCAATCGAAATACGCCCGGTCCCGCACATGGCGGACACGGGTGGCGGGCTCGGTACGAGCAATCAGATTGGCCAGCGCGCCAGTGTCGACCATCGAGGATCCATCGATTGGCAGCCCCGACCGAGGCCCTGTGGTGGTTCGATCGAACGTCCAATCCCGGCAAAGACTGTCAGCAGCAGGTCTGACGCTGGAGCTCGCAATGGCCCACGGCCCGATCGCCTTCCACCCCCACATGAGCATGGCTGGACCGGCCGGTTGATCGCCAAAGTCCAGCAACCACGGAACACCATCTGCAGCCAAGCGTTCGGTCAACACGTTGAGCATCTGCCTGAACAGCGCCGTCCCGCGATGGCCTGGAGCAATGACCGTATCCGCCAGACAGGGCAACAGGGTGTTGTCCGCGCCTGGGATTTCCCAACAGGCACCAAAGGCCCCAATCATTCCCACCAGTTCCTCCGCCTCCCAGGCCAGTACCAGATATCGGCCATCGAGGTAGGGGTTGCGAAAATACTTCCAGTGCAGGTATCGGGCATTGCCCAGTGGCCCGCCCTGCCAGAGCAATTGTTGCAACTGGCCGACAGCCACTTCATCAGAGGGGGAATAGGCAGTAATCGTCCAGGTCATAAATCCGCGACCCGTGCGGCTGTGGTATGAAAACCTCCGTCGTTTTCACTCATGTCCGCTGGCTGGCCGACACGTTTGCACAGCACAAAATCGGTCATGCGGGTGACCGAGCGAAAGTTATCAAGCACAAGGTCCACCGCCTTGACCTCGACGCCGAACTCCCTCTCGAGCAAGAAGAAAAGCTCCATGAACCCGACGGAATCAATGACACCACTCTCGACCAGATCCATGTCGATGCATTCCGCAGGCACTAACAGATCCGTTTCAAGCAAAAAGCGAATACGCCGTTGAATAAAGTCGTTATTCATCAGTGAACAGATCCTTCAAGCGCGTCAGGTCGGTCTTGCCGTTGACATTCGTCGGCAGTTTTTCCAGCTCGATCCAGCGTCGCGGCAACATGTAGGCCGGTAATAGCTGCCCCAGTTCGCCCCGCAGGCTTGCCGCTGAAACCCTGCTGCCCGGGGTGCTGACATAGGCGGCGCAGATGCGCGCACCTTCGAATCCCCCCACCGCTATCGCAACAACGGCGCTGTCCGCGATCTGTGGTAACCGACTCAACGCCGCCGCGACCTCGTCCAGCTCAATACGATGACCACACGCCTTGACCTGGCGATCCGCACGGCCATGGAAGTGATAAACGCCCTGCTCATCGACGTGTGCCAGATCACCGGTCCGATACCAGCGCTCTGTCGAACCCGGCGGGATGTTGAAAAACGCCGCGTCGGTCTTCGCCGCGTCGCGCCAATATCCGGGACTCAAACCCTGGCCGCCGCTGTACAGCGTGCCGATCTGCCCCGGCGCCACCTCTTGTCTGTCGTCATCGAGAATGCGCAGCGCCCGGCCCGGTATCGGATAGCCGATCGGAATTTTCCCGGCGGGGTCATCAGGCACTTTCTGCACGGTGTAGTACGTGCAGTTGACGGTGGTTTCCGTCGGACCATAGACGTTGGTGAATACCGTGTGGGGCAGTCGTTCCATCCAGTATTGCAGTGTGCGTACCGGCAGCGCTTCACCGCCCCAGATCACCCGTTTCAAGTGCCGCAGGTCAGCCTGTTCGAGTACGTCACGACTGGCGATGGCGACCAGCACTGACGGCACTGAATACCATTGGGTCAGCGCTGATTTGCGGATGAACTCAGCCGTCAGCGTCGGGGTGAGATTGGCCTCGGCGGGGACCAGATACAACGTCGCCCCCGCTGCCAGCGTGCCAAACACGTCCCATACCGACATATCGAAGTGCAGTGGCGAATGGCTGGATATGCGGTCTTCGGGTTTGACCTGAAAGTGATCATTCGTCCAGGCGATGTACTCCACGACGTTGCGATGCGTGATCGGCACACCCTTTGGCTGTCCCGTCGATCCCGACGTAAACAGGATATAGGCAAGATCGCCCGGACCCGGGTCATCCGCCTCAACGCCGCGTGGCGCGCGGCTGGAAATGCGCCCGCTCGCAGTGAAGGCGAACGGATGTTGCAACTCGAAGGTGCCCTGAAGCATGACCTGCGGCGAACGCTCAAATATTTGCGTGGCCAACGCCATGTGGAGCTCATCGATGACCAGCCAGCACGGGGTGCAGGACACGAGCATGGAAGAAATACGCTCGGCCGGACTTGCGCAGTCAAGCGGGATATACACCCCGCCTGCCTTCAGAACGCCAAGCACGACCGAGATGCTGTCAGCTGACTTGGGCGTCAACAGACAAACCCGGTCATCGCGCCTGAGCCCGGCGACGCGCAGTACATCTGCAACCTGACTGCTGCGCTCATCGAGTTGCTGATAGCTCAACGTCTGATCACCATCGACGATGGCGATGGCGTCCCTGTGTCGATTGAAGCTCTGTTGCAGTACATCCTCGATTCGAAAACTCATCCAATACCTCCTTGTTACCAGATGGGACCCGACGCGCAGGCGGGGATCATGCGATCAGCGGGATTCTCCTTGCGGGTGTGGCTTGAACTTCGACATCGAATGCGAACAGGCAAACCCTGCCGCCCGCGGTGAATATGAGGGTGGCCCAAGCCAGGCCTGCGGGCCAGTCAACCGGGACATCCAGTTCGACAGTCGTGGCACACCCGGTGCGGATTTCCAGCGTCTGACTGACAGCCTGCCGAGCACGAAACGGGTCGAACAGCGTGGCACAGGCGAAACCCTCGAATCGATCCTGCGCACTTGCTTCTACCGTCCACTGAAGCGGCTGCCCGCACACCAGCGAGCGCTCACGCATGGATGCCTTGAGCATCGCGCGCGGTGCTGCTGCGGCAGACGAACCATTGAGTTCGACTGCCGCATCACCGATCAGGCTGCAGGTCGGGCAACTGAGTTCGATGCGCAGCAAGTCGTGCAAAGGATGTCGACGCACATGCCCGACCATCGCGCAGCCGCAAAGACAGCGTTGGTCAACGTCCGCAAAACCACTGTGCAGCCAGGGTGGCGACCAGAGGTGCGCCAGCCTGGCGCCAGCGAATCGTATCGACTCGGCCACGGCCATGGCGGTAAGACGGTCGAGTCGACCCAGCGCATGCACCAGGTGCTCGGTGGCGGCATCCAGTCCCGAAACGATCTCCAGATTCCGATAGGGTGTCTCGGCATAAGCGACCTGTTCAACGCTGAGCGCCAGCTCCTTGCGAAAGGCAATGATCTCCAGCAGAGCGCTGCTGTCCTGTTCGCGCCTGGCCAGACCCTCCGCCATACCGCTCAGCCACTGAGAACCCGCATTCAACCAGAAGAAACATGCTCTCCAGACCTCAGGATCCAACGCCGGCCGCACCGACAGCACGACGCGGGTTGCCTCGGTGGTGGCGTTTTCGACCGAGGAGCCCAGCCAAAGGTACGCATGCCCCTTGTGCACGCCGCCGTGGGCCCAGGCATGCGGGCTACACGACACATCTCGCGGCCCCTCGATTGCCGTCGGATACTCGACCGACACAAGTCGTCCCGTGTTCGCAGAAGCAGGGGCCGCCGGCAATAAGAGCTGCAGGCTGGCGTCAGGCATGCGCTCGGCTACACACTCGAGTATCGGAATGCCCGCGACCACCGCCGCCGGGTTGCCAACCAGCAACCACGGCGCGGCGGCAATGCCTTCGATCGAGGCGGGGCTGCCCATGTCGCGACGGTGCAGGTTGGCTTGCAAGATCGCCTGCCCCAGCGTATTGCCACGTGCCAACAGCGCCAGGAACAGGACGATGGCCGAGAACGGCGTGGCGCTGATGCCCACGGAAAGTACTGACGCCCCCACCTGGCTCAGCATCAACCCGCGCAAAATGCTCTGCTCGTATGGATATAGCGAACCCGGGACGGGAAACGTCCCGCAACCATCGACGACGACCAGCGACGATTTGAGCCGCCGGGGGTCGATCAGGCCGTCCAGCGAAGTATCGGCGCGCCCTTGTGATGACTGCCGAAAGCAGCGTTCAGTGCCGGCGCAGGGATACAGCGCAGGTGTGCCCGCAATGTGCAGGCCTCTGCTGCACAAGGTCAGCCAACGGCCGAACGATCCATCCATGGGCCCTGAATGACCCTGAAGAAACAGCAGGTCAGCCTGTTCGATATCGTCGTCCACGACCTGTGGGCTGCCTTGATCCGCTCGACTCAAGACGGACGGGACACCAGGTGCCTGAGGGGAACCTGAAAGGTGAAACCTGCTGAATGAAAAATCGACTTCAAGCCGGTCGTTGCCCAGCAAACGCGTCAGACTGGTTTGCGGGTCATCACCAGGGAAGACCGGGATAACGCCCACTGGCACCCCCAGAGTACTCGCGCGGGTCAGGGTTTCGATAAACGTCGGTGGGGTGGTATGAAGGGGATCGAAGAGTAGCAGCAGTGTATCCGTGTCATGAATCTGGCCGTTGATCTCCTCTGCTTTCCATATTTTCGCAGCGAGTCCGACGACGGCGCGATCCACACTGTCCATAGCGATAAGGTGTCGCACGACGCGCATTGCTCCAATCCAGAACTTGAAATTGCGTGCAACATGCCGGCGCATGAAACCGAAAAGCTTACGTCTTGTTGCTCGGAATCATGCGCGGCACGAATCTACTCGATGCTATCGAGTGTTACCAAGCCATCAGATAATTATTGAGATGCCGGCTCAACTCGTCCGGACTCACTCTGTCGGAGTTCGAAAGTGCCTGCTCAATCTGAGCTTTTGCTACGGCGGCTTTCTGAGACTTTACCTTGCTCTCTAAAGCCCTGAACTCAGGCATTGTTTTTTCCAGATCACTGATACGGCTCAACAGATCGCGACTATCCATTTTCGTTCTCTCTCATATTGTGGAATTACATGGGTGACGCGAAATTCAGCGTGGTATCGGTCATTACTTCTGTCAAGAAAGCCGAAAGCGCCTGAAAACCGTGAACCCTACGTAATACAAGGCGTTGCGTGATTCTGTCAGAGCCCTTGCCTACGACTTAACGACGAACGGCTCGGAACTTTCGCCGCTCACACAAGAACCCGCTGCATGTTCACCCGCTGCCGGTGCTCTGCATCGTGCAGAATCGTGCCGACCTGCTTGAACCCCAGCGCCAGCAGAAGCTTGTACACATGCTGCAAGGCCGGATTGACTTCCGCCCGGATAACCTCTGCCTGCCTGCTACGCGCCAGCTCGCAGGCACGTGTTACGCAACGCAAGCCCACCAGCGCACCTTGCTCGAGTGAGTCCGGCGCCACCACCAGCCGTTGCAGGTAGACCGCCGGACGCTCGTCGCCGAAAACCTGTGGGTCCATGCCATGGGGCGCAGCGTCGGTCAGGGTAAACGTACCGACCAGCGCACCGCCCTGATATAGCTCGTGCACCACGCCGGCCAGCACGTGCCTGCGGGTTGTTTCCGGGTTGCGTTGGGGTGCCGGGCTGGTCGCCGTCGCGTGGTACCGGTCAGAGGCGCAAAGCCATTCATGGACCTTCAAATAGTCAGTAGCAACCTGCCAGTCCTGCATGTTAAGCCTCCTTTCATTTCGTCCAGCTGTCCTTCAGCTCAACTGCCAGATTGAACACTGGCGCGCCCTCGACGGAGTCCTTGCGATCGGCGACGAAATAACCATGTCGTTCGAACTGGAACCTGTCGTCGGGCTTCGCATTCGCCAGGCCTGGCTCCAGATACGCATTGATCACCCGCTTGCTGTTCGGGTTGAGTGAGTCGATGAAATTGCGCGTTCGGCTGTCCGGCTGGGCGTCGACGAACAGCCGGTCGTAAAGACGCACTTGCGCGCGCAGGCAATCGCTGGCGGAAACCCAGGTGATGGCGCTCTTGACCTTCACACTGTCGGCCCCCGGCGTGCCGCTCTTGGTGTCAGGTATCAGTTCGGCGAGCACTGTGGTGACATTGCCATCAACGTCCTTCTCGCAACCAATGCACTGGATGACGTAGCTGTACTTCAACCGCGCCATGTTGCCGGGGTACAGACGGCGATAGCCTTTGGGCGGAACCTCCTGGAAATCATCCCTCTCGATCCAGAGTTCCGGTGTGAGGTGAAAGTGTCTGCTGCCCATTTGCGGATGATGCGGATGGGCTGGAGCCACGCTGGCATCCCTGGACTCATTGCCGAAAACCGCCGCCCAGTTGATGAGTTTCACCTTGACCGGGTCGATCACCGCCATGGCGCGGGGAACCTTTTCTTCCAGATCGTCACGCAGCGCAATCTCGAGCCAGCTGTAATCGATCCAGCTGTTGGCCTTAGAGGCGCCTGTACGTTCTGCCAACAGACGCAAGCTTTCAGGGGTGTACCCGCGACGACGCAGGCCGACAAGCGTGGGCATCCGCGGATCGTCCCAACCGTCCACGCGTTTTTCATCCACCAACTGTTTGAGTTTGCGTTTACTGGTGACGATGTAGGTGAGATTAAGGCGCGCGAACTCGTACTGGCGCGGCAGCGGGCGGGAGAACAGCCCGGCGTCGGCGAGGTGGTTCAACAGCCAGTCGTAAAACGGCCGCTGAGCTTCGAATTCCAAGGTGCAGATGGAGTGGGTAATCTGCTCCAGCGCATCTTCGATCGGATGGGCAAAGGTGTACATCGGATAAATACACCAGAGGTTGCCGGTGTTGTGGTGCTCGGCAAAACGGATGCGATAGATCGCCGGGTCGCGCAGGTTTATGTTGGGCGAGCTCATATCGATCTTCGCGCGCAGGACCATGCTCCCTTCGGCGTGCCGGCCTTCGCGCATCTCCTGGAAGAGCCGCAGATTCTCTTCCACCGAGCGCTCACGCCAGATCGAATCCTTGCCCGGCTCGGTCAGCGTGCCGCGATTGTCGCGCATCTGTTCGGCCGATTGCTGATCAACATAGGCCAGACCGCGCTCGATCAACAACTGCGCGGCGCGGAACATATAGTCGAAATAATTGCTCGCATGGTAGAGGTGTGACGTTGCGTTGTTCTCCCATGAGAAACCCAGCCAGCGAATGACGTCGAGCATCGAATCGACGTACTCCTGTTCTTCCTTTTCAGGATTGGTATCGTCGAAACGCATATGGCAAACGCCGCCGTAATCCTGTGCCAGACCGAAGTTCAGACAAATACTTTTGGCATGACCGACGTGTAGATAGCCGTTGGGCTCGGGCGGAAACCGCGTGCGTATCCGCGCCGGATCGGTTGCCCCCGCCAGATGATGCGCCGCGTCACCCGGGGTCCCACCCCAACGGCGCTGCGCATAAACCCCCTCTTCAAGATCGCGCTCTATGATGTTGCGCAGAAAATTGGCTGCCGGCACAACGGCCGGTCCGGTCTTTTTTTCATTCGGTGCAGACACGGGCTCTTCCCTGAATTTACTGTCGACATAAACCATTGTAGACAGGCAGCGAAGAGTGCAATGAAGTCCGGGAACGACATCCGGGGACAATGGCCCGTGCCGTTGCCATCGCCACCCAATGATCGAAACTGACAAGTTCTTGATCCAAATGCGCAGCGCCCCTTGGCAAGCACGACCATGCGCCCTACCCTAGTCGCCACACTCTGTACCCGGTTGTTGTTGGTTTTCATGCGCAAACTTCTGTACCTGTTTTTTTCCATGGCCATCGTTGCCGCCCTCACCACCTACGCCATGTGGGCGGCGGACCGGCCCGCGGGGCATTACCTGTCGGACCTGCGCATCAAACTGGCGGTCGATCAGGGCACACCGGGCGACCGTGGCAACCTGCTGGGGATTCAGCCGGAACTGTTCCCCACCGACTACCAGAGCCCGCAACGCCTGCACCGCAAACTCGCGGCCTATCTGCAACAGGCGCAGGATCAGGGGCTGCTGAACGAAAAAACCGTGGTGGTGCTGCCCGAGCATGTCGGCACCTGGCTGATGATCAGCGGCGAGAAAGACGAGCTGTATCAGGCGCCGACCCTCGCCGAAGCGATGAACTGGCTGGCGGCAAGCAATCCGCTGCTGTTCGCCTGCGCCTGGCTCACTGCCAAGGGCGAGAATCGTCTCGATGACGCACACTTGCGCATGAAGTCCAAGGCCATGGCCAAGGACTACCAGGCGCTGTTCGGCGGGCTGGCCAAGGAATTCCATGTGACGCTGGTGGCCGGCTCGATCGTGCTGCCCGAACCGAGCGTTCGCGACGGCCAACTCAAACCCGGCAGCGGCGCGCTGTTCAACAGCAGCGTGGTGTTTGGCCGTGATGGCGTGCCGCTGGGTCAGCCACAACGGCAGATGCACCCGATTTTCGAACAACGTGACGTGATTGAAAGCGAAAACGAGCACGCAATCACCGTGGTCGACACCCCGGCCGGGCGTCTCGGTGTGCTGATCGGCAGCGACAGCTGGTACCCGGACAACTATCGCCAACTCGACGAGCTCGGCGCGCAATTGGTGGCAGTGCCGGCGTTTGTGGTCGGTCACGGTGCGTGGAATCAACCGTGGGGTGGCTACAAGGGCTCGAGTACGCCGGGGTCGATCAGCCTCAAGCCCGGGGAAATCAGTGAAGGCCAGGCCTGGCATCGCCTGACCCTGACCGCGCAGCCGCCGAGCAGTCGCGCGCTTGCCGGCATGAGTGTGTTCCTGCGCGGGCAGTTCTGGGACAAGCCAAGTTCGGGGCAAAGTTTCCTCAGCAGCAACGGTCAGCAATTTGCCGATGGCGAAGCCCGTGGCGCGCGTCTGCTGAACATCTGGTTGTAAGCCATGAAGCCACTGCCGATGCGTCTTGGGGATCTGTCGGTCGGCTTCGTTCACAGCCTCGCCGATGCGGTGCGCGGCCATGGCGCCGATCCGCAACCGCTGCTCGAACAATATGGCCTGGACGCGGCGCGACTCGCCGAGGCCGGTGCGCGACTGTCGATCCCGCGCTACATGCGCCTGGGGCATAGCGCGATCCAGTTGACCGGCGATCCGGCGCTGGGCCTGCGCATGGGTCAGCTCAGCCGTCTGAGCCAGGCCGGACTGGCCGGGGTCACCGCCGCACAGGCGCCGACCGTGCGCGAAGCGGCCCGTTGCCTGATCCGTTTCGAGCCGCTGTACGGCTCCAACTATCGCGGGCAGTCGAGCTTTCACGAAGACGCTCACGGCGCCTGGCTACGCTTCTACTCGATCAGCCCGTACAACGCCTATAACCGCTTTGTGGTGGATTCGATCATCGCCGGCTGGCTGCATCAATTGTCCAGCGTCGGCCGCGAGCCTCTGCGGGCCGAACGCATCGAAATCGAGTTCGACGAACCGGACTACCGCGACGCCTACAGCGTGCTCGGCGACGCTCCGATCCAGTTCGGCGCCGAACGCAATCAACTGCGCCTGAGCCTGAACAGCCTCGCCTTGCGCAACCCGGAACACTGCCCAAGCACCTGGAAGCACTTGCTTGCGTTGTGTGAACGGGAACTGGAGCAATTGACCCGCACCCGCAGCCTGCGTGAACGCATCACTCAGCTATTGGGGCCGTTGCTCAATGGTGGCCGGGAACCCGACCTGGAAGAAGTGGCGGCGCGCCTGAAGCTGCCGACCTGGACCTTGCGCCGCAAACTCGCCGAGGAAGGCACGCAATTTCGCGCGATCCTCAATGACACCCGCCGCGACCTGGCAATGACCTACATCCGCGACACCGAACTGGCGTTCGGCGAAATTGCCTATCTGCTGGGCTTTGCCTCAGCCGAGGCGTTTCAACGCGCCTTCAAACGCTGGAGCGGCCAGACGCCCGGCGAATTTCGCCGCAGTCACCGCAAAACCGCCTGAGCCCTTACAACTCGGTGGCGTCTTCGGCCGGCTCTGGCTGATCCAGTTCATACGCCTGGTATTCGAGCAGTTCTTCTTGATAGTCGTCCATCGTGTCATCCCCCTGCTGCCCATATGAAAAATAGCCCGGTCAAATGACCAGCGCCTCGAGCATATCGTGCCCGTATGAAGGAAAAGTGAAACCCCGCCTTCATGAATAAAACGTAGCAGGTGGTCAGGAATTTATCGCAGGAGTTTTGTCGGGGGAATGTAACAAGATTTCACCTAGCGCAGAAACAACGATGGGAGCCATCTGGCTCCCACCGGTTTCACTGCCCGGATTACTGCATCGCCGGAATCGGCTCGGACGGTGGCGGGATATTGGTCGGGTTGGCCGGCGGCGTGATCGTTTCGGTGGCCGGCGCAGGCTCTGCGCTCGGTGCCGGAGTGATCGGCGCGGACTCGGCCGGCGGCACCACCGGCTCGGAGCCTGCTGGCGTCGGCGCAACCGGAGCCGGCACAGGTGTCACTGGCGTCGCTGTCGGAGTGGTGGTCTGGGCTGGCTCGACAATCCCGGCCGGTGGTGGCGCCGGCGCTGTCTCTACGGCCGGTGCAGGTGTGGCGGGAGTTGTCGGCGCTACAGCGGCAGGCTTCGGCTCCGGCACACCCAGATCGGTCTTGGGCTTTTCTTCGATGTGCGCGGCTTTCTTCGCATCCGCCGGCAGGAACAGCTCCACCAGGGTGAAGAAACGCTCGTAGAACTTCTGCGAAGTCACGGTCTCACTGGCGACCTTGACCATCGAATCGTCCGACGAGCCAATCGGCATCGACACCGAACCCAACACGCCAACGCCGAGGCTGGCGGAGTTGTTGGTCTTCTTCAGCGCATAGCGGTCCTGCAAGGCGTTGGCGAACACCGTGGCATGGTGCTTGGCACTGCCGTCTTCGGCACACACTACGTTGAAGCTGATTTCCAGATGAGTTTCACCGGTCTGCTGGAAGCTCTTGTGGCCACTGACCAGTTTCGGGTCACTGCTGGTGATGATGTAGCCCTGGCTGAGCAGCGCACGACGGGCCGCCTCGCAACTGGCGACATCGGCCACCGGGTAATTGCGAGAATACGTACCGGAATCGTCGAAATTCTCATGCTCATAGATCGGCTTGTCTTTCGAACAGCCGGCAACAGCGGTCAACAACAGCGCCAACCCAACGACACGCATGGGAGTTGAAATCAACATTAAACATCCTGAGGGAAAACGGTCCGGGGCGTATTGTGCAACAGATCGCGGCGCCGCGGCGTACGGATTAGTGTCTTAAAACAGTTACAACTTTACCGATGATGGGCGTCTGGAAAAAGCCACGTCGATAAATGATCGATAAATACCCGCAATTTCGCGGCTGCATGGCGATTTGAGGGCCATAACACCCAGAATTGCCCGACATGCTGCGGATGCGCCGCCAGACCCCGTTGCAGGCGCCCGGGCGCCATCGCTGGCAAACCACGGCCCAAGAAATCAACAACCCTCTCACCACTCAACAGGAGGAGCGTTAGCTCGGCTGCAGCGCTTGCTCTGCACGGCCCGCCACGCCCAAAAAGCCAGACGCAAAAAAAAGCCCCGACCATAAGATCGGGGCTTCTCTGTTACCCATCAGTCAACATCAATACCGCTTGATGTCCGCCTGACTCTCCAACTGCTTGCGGAACGCCGCGAAGTCCTGCTGCCCTTCACGGGAAGCAAGGAAACGACGGTACTGCGCCTTCTCTTCATCCGTCGGCGCAACGGCCTCGTTGACACCGTCCAGACGCACAATCATCAGACTACCGTCCTGCAACGTCACGCTGCTGAACGTCGGCTTGCCCTTGGCCGCCGGTTTCGGCATGCGGAACAGCGCCTGCAGCACAGTCGGGTCAACCCCTTCCTGAGCGCGAGTCGCCGCAGCGACAACCTTCCAGCTCTGACCATCAACCGCCTTGTCCAGCGGTGTCTTGCCATCACGCAGGCTGGCGATCAACTGATCAGCCTTGGTCTTGGCCGCAGCACTGGCGTGCTCTTTGGTCAACTGCGCACGGATCGCCGTGTTCACGGCTTCCAGCGGCAACTGCTCAGGCTTCAAGTGTTCCTTGGCGCGCAGCACGACCACGGTTTCCGGGTCCAGCTCGATGCCGGTGCTGTTAGCGTTTTCTTCCAGCACTTCCTGGCTGAACGCGGCAGTCACCACAGCACGGTTGGCTGCGATGCCTTCGCCACCTTCACGGCCGAACGGCTTGGAGGTGTGCACGGTCAGTTTCAGATCCGCTGCTGGCTGAGCCAGGTCAGACGCTTCGAAAGCCGAGTCTTCCAGTTGCTTGGTCGCCTCGACGAAGCGCTGCTCGACCTGTTGAGTCTTCAGCTCGCGGGTCAGCTTGTCTTTCAGGCTGGCCAGGGTCGGTACTTCCGGTGCTTCGACACCCAGCAGCTTGATCAGGTGGTAACCGAAGTCGGTACGCACCGGCTCGGACACCTGGTCTTTGTTCAACGAGTACAGAGCTTTCTCGAAGGCTGGATCGTAGACGCCAGGACCGGCGAAACCGAGGTCACCGCCATTGTTGGCCGAACCCGGATCCTGCGAAAACTCTTTGGCCAGCGCTTCGAATTTCTCGCCCTTGGCCAGACGCGCCTGGACTTCTTCGATCTTCGCCTTGGCCTGAGCGTCGGTGGTCTTGTCGTTGACTTCGATCAGGATGTGCGCCGCGCGACGCTGCTCCGACAGGTTGGCGATCTCTTTCTGATACGCCGCCTGCAGGTCTTCGTCCTTGACGGCAACCTGATCGAAGAACGACGACTTCTTCAGCTCGACGTAATCGACAACCACCTGCTCAGGCGTCATGAACTCCTTGGCGTGCTCGTCGTAGTAGGCCTTGACCTCATCGTCGGTCAGCTTGATCGCCGCCGGATCGGCCTTGACGTTCAGCGAGGCGAAATCGCGGGTCTGTTTTTCCAGACGGGCGAAAGCCAAGACTTCGGCGTCGGTGACGAAACCGCTGCCAGCAACGCCGGCACGCAACTGACCGATCAGCATTTCCTGAGCCAGCATTTGGCGGAATTGCATACGGGTGTAGCCCAGTTGACGAATCACCTGGTCGAAGCGCTCGGAGCTGAACTTGCCGTCCACCTGGAATTCAGGGGTCTGCAGGATCACCTGATCCAGTGCACCTTCGGAGAAAGCGAATTTCGATTGTTCTGCGCCTTGCAGCAGCAGCTTGCGATCGATCAGACCCTTGAGGGCCGATTCGCGGAGCATTTTTTCGTCAAGCAAGGAAGCATCGAAGTCCTTGCCCAGCTGTTGCATCAGCTGACGGCGTTGCATGTCAACGGCCTGGCTCAGCTCGTTCTGGCTGATTTCTTCACCATTGACCTTGGCCGCATCGTTGGTGTGCGTCGTGGCTTTGAAAATGGCATCGAAACCGGTCAGAGCCATCAGTGCAACGATGACCCCGATAATGGTCTTGGCAATCCAGCCTTGTGAATTGTCCCTGATATTCTGCAGCATGCGTCCCCCAGAAACGGTTGAACTTCAAAAATTTGGCAACCGTGGAGCGTGGGTAGAATCCGGATAGAAGAAAG
This sequence comes from Pseudomonas sp. 86_A, assembly GCF_017491705.1. NCBI lineage: Bacteria > Pseudomonadati > Pseudomonadota > Gammaproteobacteria > Pseudomonadales > Pseudomonadaceae > Pseudomonas > Pseudomonas sp. 86_A. The sequence continues at coordinate 270,485 of NZ_JAFGYS010000008.1, forward strand.
GCGCATCCGAGGATGCGCCTTCTCGTAACTGGCGGAGCGGACAGGGCTCGAACCCTCGATCCCGGCGTTACAGGCCACTGCTTCAGCGACCTGCTCTACCGCTCCGCTGCCAAGTCAGGCATGACCCCGACCCGGATGGGTAAAAACCTGAAACAAACTAACTTAGTTGACAGCTTCTTTCAGTGCTTTACCGGCTTTGAAACCTGGCTTTTTAGCAGCAGCGATTTGCAGCGTCTTGCCGGTCTGTGGGTTACGACCAACGCGAGCTGGACGATCAGTCACGGAGAAAGTGCCGAAACCAACCAGAACAACGGAGTCGCCAGCCTTGAGAGCGCCAGTGACGGATTCGATTACAGCGTCCAGCGCACGGCCAGCAGCAGCTTTCGGGATATCAGCGGATGCAGCGATAGCATCAATCAGTTCCGACTTGTTCACTCTAAGTCCCCTTATATCTATTTTGAGATGATTCTAAGTTTTTTGGTGAAAGCAAAAACGAGTGCTGAATGGCCTACAGACACTTAAGAGCCGCTTTATAACAAGGGCTCTAAAAAGCTGTCAAGGAAGCCCCCCAGGCAAAAACGTATTAATGCGTGCTAATTCTTTCCTTTGAATCAGACTCACGTTTTTCGTCCTTGGAAACTATCTCCGGAGCCACATCCGGCAAGGGCTCCGGCGCGTATTGCAGCGCAATTTGCAGGACCTCGTCAATCCATTTAACCGGTTTAATCTGCAGATCCTGCTTGATATTGTCAGGAATCTCCTTCAAATCACGCACGTTCTCTTCCGGAATAATCACAATCTTGATTCCGCCGCGATGAGCCGCCAGCAGTTTTTCCTTCAGACCACCAATTGCCAGCACCTGACCCCGCAGGGTGATCTCACCGGTCATGGCAACATCGGCGCGCACCGGAATCCCGGTCAATGCCGAAACCAGTGCGGTGCACATGCCTACACCAGCGCTCGGACCGTCTTTCGGCGTCGCCCCTTCCGGCATGTGAATGTGCGTGTCGCGCTTCTCGTGGAAGTCCAGTGGAATCCCCAGGCTCTTCGCACGGCTGCGCACAACGGTCAGCGCAGCAGTGATCGATTCGACCATTACATCGCCCAGCGACCCGGTCTTGATCAGTTGACCTTTACCCGGCACCACAGCCGCTTCGATGGTCAGCAATTCGCCGCCCACCTGCGTCCAGGCCAGGCCAGTTACCTGTCCGATCTGATCCTGTTGCTCTGCCAGACCGTAGCGGAATTTACGCACACCGAGGAAATGCTCCAGCAGGTCAGCTGTCACTTTTACCGAGAAGCGTTTTTCCAACGCATGCTCTTTCACGGCCTTGCGGCAGACCTTGGCGATCTGACGTTCGAGACCACGCACACCGGCTTCACGGGTGTAGTAGCGGATGATGTCGCGGATCGCTTCTTCGTCGAATTCCAGCTCGCCCTTCTTCAGACCATTGGCGGCGATCTGCTTTGGCGACAGATACTTGACGGCGATGTTGATCTTTTCGTCTTCGGTGTAGCCCGGCAGGCGAATGACTTCCATCCGGTCCAGCAGCGCCGGCGGGATGTTCATCGAGTTCGAGGTGCACAGGAACATCACATCGGACAGGTCGTAATCGACTTCCAGATAGTGATCGTTGAAGTTGTGGTTCTGCTCCGGATCGAGCACTTCCAGCAACGCCGACGCCGGGTCGCCACGCATGTCGCTGCCCATCTTGTCGATTTCATCGAGCAGGAACAGCGGGTTGCGCACGCCCACTTTTGTCATCTTTTGAATCAATCTTCCCGGCATCGAACCGATGTAGGTCCGGCGGTGACCACGGATTTCCGCCTCGTCACGCACGCCACCCAAGGCCATACGCACGAATTTACGGTTGGTGGCATGGGCGATCGACTCCGCCAGCGAGGTTTTACCTACACCCGGAGGACCGACCAGGCACAACACCGGGCCACGGATCTTCTTCACGCGCTTTTGCACGGCGAGGTATTCAAGGATGCGCTCCTTGACCTCTTCAAGGCCGTAGTGATCAGCGTCGAGAATGTCTTCAGCACGCGCCAGATCGAGGCGTACCTTGCTCTGTGCCTTCCACGGCACCTGCACCAGCCAGTCGATGTAGGAGCGCACCACGGTGGCCTCAGCGGACATCGGCGACATTTGCTTGAGCTTGTTCAGTTCGGCAGTGGCCTTGGCCAGAGCATCTTTCGGCAGGCCGGCAGCATCGATGCGCTTTTTCAGCTCTTCGATCTCGTTGTGACCTTCGTCACCGTCACCGAGCTCTTTCTGAATGGCCTTCATCTGCTCATTCAGGTAGTACTCGCGCTGGCTGCGCTCCATTTGCTTTTTGACGCGGCCGCGAATGCGTTTTTCAACTTGCAGCAGATCGATCTCGGCATCCAGCAAGGCGAGCACGTGCTCGACCCGGGCCGACAGATCAATGATTTCGAGGATTTCCTGCTTCTGTTCGATTTTCAGCGCCATGTGCGCGGCCATGGTGTCGACCAGGCGGCCAGGCTCATCGATGCTGTTGAGCGACGACAGGACTTCAGCCGGGACTTTCTTGCCCAACTGCACATATTGTTCAAACTGCGACAGCAGGCTGCGCACGAAAACTTCCGACTCGCGTTCGGCGGCGTCGACTTCGTCGATCAGCGAGACCTCGGCGCGGCAATGCCCGTCGACTTCGCTGAAGCGTTCTACAGCACCACGCTGCTCGCCCTCGACCAAGACCTTGACGGTGCCGTCCGGCAGCTTCAGCAACTGCAGGACAGTCGCGATAGTACCTACGCGATAGAGAGCGTCTTCACCGGGATCATCGTCAGCCGGGTTTCTCTGGGCCAACAGCAGGATCTGCTTGTCGCCCGTCATCGCAGCCTCGAGGGCTTCGATGGATTTCTCGCGCCCCACGAACAGCGGGATAACCATGTGCGGATAAACCACGACATCACGCAATGGCAGGAGAGGCAATTCGATGGTTGTCTTCATGATTTCGCCTCTACGGCGGCCATATGGCCGTAATCAGATGGAATTAAGCTTGAAAACAAGATGGGGGCTGCCTTGAAAAAAAACAAGCGCAAAGCGGATGTAAAAAACGACATAAAAAAAAAGAGGCCCGAAGGCCCCTTCTTTGTTCCGGCAGTGTGGACGCTTACGCGTCCGGCGCTGCCTTGGCCGTCGGCTCACTGTTTTCGTAGATATACAGTGGCTTGGACTTGCCTTCAATCACGCTTTCATCGATGACGACTTTGCTCACCTCGGACTGCGAGGGGATTTCGTACATCGTGTCGAGCAGCACACCTTCGAGAATCGAACGCAGGCCACGGGCACCGGTTTTACGTTCCAGGGCACGCTTGGCGACCGATTTCAATGCGTCGGTCCGGAACTCCAGATCCACGCCTTCCATCTCGAACAGCTTGGCATACTGCTTGGTCAGAGCATTTTTCGGCTCGGTGAGGATCTGCATCAGCGCAGCCTCATCCAGCTCGTCCAGCGTGGCGAGGACCGGCAGACGACCGACGAATTCCGGGATCAGACCGAACTTGACCAGATCGTCAGGCTCGACTTCACGCAGGGATTCACCGACTTTCTTGCCTTCTTCCTTGCTGCGCACTTCTGCGTTGAAACCGATGCCGCCCTTGGTGGAACGGTTTTGAATAACCTTTTCCAGACCGGAGAACGCACCACCGCAGATGAACAGGATGTTACGGGTGTCGACCTGCAGGAATTCCTGCTGCGGATGCTTGCGGCCACCTTGCGGTGGAACGGAAGCGACCGTGCCTTCGATCAACTTCAGCAAGGCCTGCTGCACGCCTTCACCGGAAACATCGCGGGTGATCGACGGGTTGTCGGACTTGCGGGAAATCTTGTCGATTTCATCGATGTAGACAATGCCCATCTGGGCCTTTTCCACATCGTAATCGCACTTTTGCAGCAGTTTCTGAATGATGTTCTCGACATCTTCACCTACGTAACCGGCCTCGGTGAGGGTGGTTGCGTCGGCGATGGTGAACGGAACGTTCAGCAGGCGGGCCAGTGTTTCGGCCAGCAGGGTCTTGCCAGAGCCGGTCGGGCCGATCAGCAGGATGTTGCTCTTGCCGAGTTCGACGTCGTCAGCCTTTTTGTCACGCTGGTTCAGGCGCTTGTAGTGGTTGTACACCGCTACGGCCAAAACCTTTTTCGCACGCTCCTGACCAATCACATACTGGTCAAGGATGCCGCTGATTTCTTTAGGCGAAGGCAATTTATGCGCGCTGCTTTCGGCCTGGGCTTCCTGCACCTCCTCGCGGATGATGTCATTGCACAGGTCGACGCACTCGTCGCAGATAAAGACCGAGGGGCCGGCAATCAATTTGCGCACTTCATGCTGGCTTTTGCCACAGAAGGAGCAATAGAGCAGCTTGCCGTTGTCCTCGCCGTTGCGGGTGTCAGTCATTCGTTCGATCCAAATCCGATAGGCTTGCAACACAAGATGAAGGCTATTGCGGGCTTTTTCAAGCCCGCTGGTGGTCGGACTTGCCGACCTGCCTTATTTTGAGCTGCTTATTTTACGCAGGACGCTGGTTGATGACTTCGTCGATCAGGCCGTATTCCTTCGCAGCTTCTGCACTCATGAAGTTGTCACGATTGGTGTCACGCTCGATTTCTTCAAGCGTACGCCCGCTGTGCTTGGCCATCAGCGTGTTCAGGCGCTCGCGAATGAAGAGGATTTCCTTGGCATGGATTTCGATATCCGACGCCTGGCCCTGGAAACCGCCCAGTGGCTGGTGAATCATCACGCGCGAGTTTGGCAGGCAGAAACGCTTGCCAGGTGCACCGGCCGTCAGCAGGAATGCACCCATGCTGCACGCCTGGCCAATGCAGGTTGTCGATACGTTTGGCTTGATGAACTGCATGGTGTCGTAGATCGACATGCCCGCTGTCACCGAACCGCCCGGGGAGTTGATATAAAGATGGATGTCCTTGTCCGGGTTTTCCGCTTCAAGGAACAGCAATTGCGCACAGATCAGGTTGGCCATGTAGTCCTCTACAGGACCCACCAGAAAGATTACGCGCTCCTTCAAAAGGCGCGAGTAGATGTCATAGGCGCGCTCGCCACGAGCAGATTGCTCGACAACCATCGGGACCAGGCCGCCTGCGGCCTGGATATCAGAGTTCTGCTGAATATACGAATTACGGAACATGCTCTGCAGTCACTCCCAAATAGTTATGTCTTGAATACGCATAAGCCAGCTCGAAGGCTGGCTTATGTGTGTACTTCTTAACGCAAAAACAATCAGTCGGCTTGTGGAGCTTCTACCGGCTTGACCGCTTCTTCGTAAGAGACCGATTTGTCGGTCACGCTAGCTTTCTGCAGAACAGTATCCACAACTTGTTCTTCCAGCACAACCGAACGAACTTCGTTCAGTTGCTGCTCGTTCTTGTAGTACCAGGACACAACCTGCTCAGGCTCTTGGTAAGCCGAAGCCATTTCCTGGATCATTTCACGAACGCGAGCTTCATCAGGCTTCAGGTCGAATTGCTTGACCACTTCAGCCACGATCAGACCCAGCACTACACGGCGCTTGGCTTGCTCTTCGAACAGCTCGGCCGGCAGCTGGTCAGGCTTGATGTTGCCACCGAACTGCTGAACAGCCTGCACGCGCAGACGGTCAACTTCGCTGGACAGCAGAGCCTTAGGCACTTCGATCGGGTTGGTGGCCAGCAGACCATCCATCACCTGATTCTTGACCTTGGACTTGATGGCCTGACGCAGTTCACGCTCCATGTTCTTGCGAACTTCGGTGCGGAAGCCTTCCAGACCGGTTTCCTTGATGCCGAATTGAGCGAAGAACTCTTCGTTCAGCTCTGGCAGTTTTGGCTCGGAAACGGTGTTCACAGTCACGGTGAACTCGGCGGTTTTGCCAGCCAGGTCCAGGTTCTGATAGTCCTCAGGGAAGGTCAGGTTCAGAACGCGCTCTTCGCCTGCTTTGGCGCCAACCAGGCCTTCTTCGAAGCCCGGGATCATGCGACCGGAACCCAGCACCAGCTGAGTGCCTTTGGCGGAGCCGCCAGCGAATGCTTCGCCGTCAACCTTGCCAACGAAATCGATGTTCAGCTGGTCTTCGTTCTGAGCAGCGCGATCGGCCACTTCGAAACGGGTGTTCTGCTTGCGCAGGATGTCCAGCATCTTGTCCAGATCGGCGTCAGCCACGTCAGCGCTCAGGCGCTCGACAGTGATGCCGTCGAAACCGGCAACGGTGAACTCAGGGAACACTTCGAATACGGCTACGTATTCCAGGTCCTTGCCAGCTTCCAGCGACTTCGGCTCGATCGAAGGCGAACCGGCAGGGTTCAGCTTTTGCTCAACCACAGCTTCGTAGAAGGAGGACTGGATAACATCACCAACAGCTTCCTGACGAGCGTCAGCACCGAAACGGCGCTTGATTTCGCTCATTGGCACTTTGCCTGGACGGAAGCCAGCAATCTTGGCCTTTTGGGCAGTCTGCTGCAGACGCTTGTTGACCTGGCTCTCAATGCGCTCAGCCGGCACGGTGACGCTCATGCGGCGCTCAAGAGCAGTAGTATTTTCAACAGAAACTTGCATGGATATTCCTCGTTGCACAGACGTTAGCCGGCCGTTTCCGACCCCAGAATCAAGGGCATGCATTCTAGTGGGTCAAACTCAAGAAGTCACCCTACTGAAAACGGGTAAAAAAACAGCAGGCCATTTATAGGTGTGAATGCATCAATGCACTCCACCCCGAAGACGAATAAAGACCATCACGCCAGGGCTCTGCTTCAACCGCTTCTATATATAGAAGAGACTGCGAGCCATCTCCCTGACGGCCGATCCCGCGAACATGGCCGGCGGTCGGCACGCCCGCCTCAAGCCCGAAAACAGGACGAAACGCCCTGCCCTTGCAACCCGAAACCCTGCGCAACCCAACCACAAGCCGTAAAACAAAAAAGGCGCCAGACTGTTAAATCTGGCGCCTTTCGAAATATGGGGTGGACGATGGGGATCGAACCCACGACAACGGGAGTCACAATCCCGTGCTCTACCAACTGAGCTACGCCCACCATATTGCGTCACAAAAAAGCCATTCAACTTCTTTGCTGAACTTCATCCGGCCCGCGGCAAGAATGAAGCTTTAATTGGTGCGGATGAAGAGACTCGAACTCTTACGCCTCGCGGCGCTGGAACCTAAATCCAGTGTGTCTACCAATTCCACCACATCCGCAGATGAAGCTTTTTAAAGCAAAGGCGCCAGACTGTTACATCTGGCGCCCTTCGAAATATGGGGTGGACGATGGGGATCGAACCCACGACAACGGGAGTCACAATCCCGTGCTCTACCAACTGAGCTACGCCCACCATATCGCGTTACTTGTGCCAATGCTGCCTAATGGCGCACCCGGCAGGACTCGAACCTGCGACCATCCGCTTAGAAGGCGGATGCTCTATCCAGCTGAGCTACGGGCGCCTTATTAATCTGTACTCTTGGAGGACTACAAACTAAATGCTTTCCAGTCTCGCAGAACGCTAATTCCGCTCGACCTTCTTAACCAGTGCTAGGCTGTGCCCGACAAGTGCGACGAATAGTATAGAGCGCTCCCAAGGTCGTCAAATCCTTTTTGAAAAAAATTCATTTAATTAAAGGAGTTAGGGGAATTTGCTGACCAAGCGCCTTTGCCCTCACCGCCTGACATGCGAGAATGCGTTCTCTTTTTTTCCCCTCTCGATGGTTAATCACGCGCAATGACTGCACAACTAATCGACGGCAAATCGATCGCCGCCAGCCTGCGCCAGCAGATCGCCCAACGAGTTGCCGAGCGTCGCCAGCAAGGCCTGCGCACTCCCGGCCTCGCGGTGATCCTGGTCGGCAGCGATCCTGCCTCTCAGGTTTATGTCTCGCACAAGCGTAAAGACTGTGAAGAGGTCGGCTTCCTCTCTCAAGCCTACGACCTGCCTTCCGAAACCACTCAAGAAGCGCTGACCGATCTGATCGATCGCCTCAACGACGACCCGGCCATCGACGGCGTGCTGCTGCAATTGCCGCTGCCCGAGCACCTGGACGCTTCCAAATTGCTGGAACGCATCCGCCCGGACAAAGACGTCGACGGCTTCCATCCTTATAACGTCGGCCGTCTGGCCCAGCGCATCCCGCTGCTGCGTCCGTGCACCCCGAAAGGCATCATGACCTTGCTGGAAAGTACCGGCGTGGATCTTTATGGTCTGGATGCAGTGGTAGTTGGCGCGTCCAACATCGTCGGTCGCCCGATGGCAATGGAACTGTTGCTGGCCGGTTGCACAGTGACCGTGACGCACCGCTTCACCAAGGATCTGGCAGGCCACGTCGGCCGCGCTGACCTGGTGGTGGTGGCCGCCGGCAAGCCGGGCCTGGTCAAAGGCGAGTGGATCAAGGAAGGCGCGATCGTGATCGACGTCGGCATCAACCGCCAGGACGACGGCAAACTGGTGGGTGACGTAGTGTACGAGACCGCCCTGCCCCGAGCCGGCTGGATCACGCCAGTGCCGGGCGGCGTCGGCCCGATGACCCGTGCCTGCCTGCTGGAAAACACCCTCTACGCGGCAGAAACCCTGCACGCCTGAGGCGTTTTTCGCCGGTGAAAGAACCCCGCCTTGTGCGGGGTTTTTCATTTCTGAGAAAAAACACTAACCGTTCGCCGGAAACCCCTCTTTTTACAGGCCTTTTCACGAGATTTTCAGGTCAGTCAAACAACCATCGACAGATCTTCAGCCATACTCCTAGAATGCGACGCTTTGAAGAAATAACCCGTTACAAACTAACGGAATATCCAACTTTTATGAGTTCGCCCGCGTGAAAATTCGTCTTTCGATCCTGAGCCTGGTTTTTGCTGTTACAGGCACATTCGTCACGCCAACCGTCAACGCCGCTGAAACCACCGCCGCGCCTCGAGACGCCTCGCAACTGAAGATCGCCTCCGGCAGCGCCCTGCTTATGGATTTGCAGACCAATAAAGTCATTTATTCGAGCAACCCGGACGTGATCGTGCCGATCGCTTCGGTGAGCAAGCTGATGACCGGACTGGTCGTGGTTGAAGCGCACCAGAACATGGACGAATGGATCGACGTCGACATCAGCCACACGCCAGAAATGAAAGGCGTGTTCTCCCGAGTCAAATTGAAGAGTGAACTGCCGCGCCGCGAGATGCTGCTGATCGCCCTGATGTCTTCGGAAAACCGCGCTGCCGCCAGCCTCGCCCACCATTATCCGGGGGGCTATGCGGCGTTTATCGCGGCGATGAATGCCAAGGCCAAGGCTTTGGGCATGACCAACACCCACTATGTTGAACCCACTGGTTTGTCGGAACGCAACGTCTCCACCGCCCGAGACCTGAGCAAACTGTTGGTGGCCGCGAGCAAGCACCCGATCCTCAGCGAGCTGACCACCACCAAGGAAAAAACCGTGTCGTTCCGTAAACCCAATTACACCCTGGGTTTCCGCAATACCGATCACTTGGTGAACAAGGCCGACTGGGACATCAAGATCACCAAAACCGGCTTTACCAATCCGGCCGGGCATTGCCTGGTATTGGTCACGAGGATGGGCAACCGCCCGGTTGCGCTGGTGATTCTCGACGCGTTCGGCAAGTTCACCCATTTCGCCGATGCCAGCCGTATCCGCAGTTGGGTGGAAACCGGCCGCAGCGCCAGCGTCCCGGCAGTCGCACAGCAATACAAGGCCGAGAAAAACCTCAAGAGTCGCCAGAGCGGCGTGGTCGAAGCTTCGAAGTAGCTCGAAATAGCCAACGATGGCGAGGGCGCGTAGCAGATCTTCTTTTTTAACCAGAAAGGCCTGCTGCGCAGTCCAGCGGGAGCAAGCTCCCTCGCCACAGTGGTCATGAGCCAGCCGTTAAATAGCCGTTACTCAATCATTGGGTAACGGCATTTTATCGTCATCGGGAATGCCATCACCGGCACTCGGATCACGATGAATCTCAGGGGTCAGCACGTTGGGCCGAGCCATCGGATCACGCAGCGGGCTGTCCGGATCCAGCACAGGGTCCACCTCCTCTTCAGGCGTGGTCGGCACACTGTCCGGATGTTTATCATCGAAGCTGGAATCGGTACTCATACGCACCTCACTTCAGGGTTTCAGATCGGCTAAGGGGTCATAAGGCTTGGCCGGGCGCTTGCTGTCTTCGCCGGGTTCAACGTCTTTCGGCGCCTTGGCCGGGCCGACCGGGTCAACCTGCGGATCGTCGAGGTCCGGTGAATCCGGATCGAAGCCCAGATCATGACCGGACGAATGCTCGCTTGAGTGTGGGCCTTTCGGGGATGGGGAATCTGCCATGCTCGCCTCCTGATTCACCCGCACATTCGGGCTCTATCAGTAGGAGGCCTGCCGGGCGTGAGGGTGCCCGGCAGATGACGAACGGCGCCTACTGTGCCGCCAAGGCCTTTTTCGCTTGTGCCGCCTCACGCTCCTGCCCGGCCTGCGCCAACTCGTCCGCAGCCTTCAGCCAGCGTTGACGATCGACCTCAGCGGGAATCTGCGACGGCTTCTGGATCAGCACCGCCCAGCCGCCAGACTTTTCGAATGCCGATTCAAAAGAGCTGAAGCTCATCAGTTCACGATGGTTCATGCCGGCGCGCAACAGCACTTTCTGCTTGCGCCGGTCGTAACCGGAAAGAATCGCGTAACGCGGTTCCGCCCAGAACGCCGAGCCTTCGCTGAAGCGCACCATCACCGGATAACCGGCCGCCACCTGGGTCAGCAAGGCTGGCAGGTTGCTGTCCAACGGATAGACCACCATGCCGTACTCGCGCGCAAGGTTCTGCAGGTTCTGCTGCAACTGATCCTGTGCACCCGGCAGGTGCAACGGCTTTTCCAGCAGCCCCGGCGTGATCATGACGCCCTGCTGCGACAACAGACTGGCGAGCACTTGCGGGCCACTCTGGTTGGCTTCACCTCGATAGAACGTGCCGCTGAGTTCGACCCGCTCCGGCAGGCGCTTGACCTGCGGTGCCACACTGCCTGCACACCCCGCCAATACGGCCGCGCATCCGGCCACCAGCAACGCCCCTCGCAATCGCGTCAATACCTGCACCATCGTCACTCTCTGATCAGACACCGGTCATCGTGTTCCGGCAACCCTTGCGATCATAGGGCGACGCACGTCTGCGGTATAGCCTTAAACCGCAGACCGAGCGATTGCATAGAGCGAACTGATTGGTCATCACCGACCTTTGGTCAATAGTCTGAAACACCACGTTGACTAGACTGTCACTGAAACAGAGCGAATTGAAAAAGTGAGTGCCCGATGCAGGGCAAAGAGGAGGCATTAATGAGCCTGACCATGACCATCGTAATGTTGATCGCCGGCTGGCTGGCCGTCGCCACCGCCATGCTGTGGGGGGTGCTGCGCATTGCCCGGCGCCACCATCACCCGGTCGAATCGGCCCCGATTCATAAGCCGGAAAAACTACGTGTGCGCCATGCGCCTGCGCACTGACAGGTCAGTTGATATAAAAATCTGAGCTGCCGAAGGCTGCGATCTTGTGATCTTTGAAGTCAAAAGATCGCAGCCTTCGGCAGCTCCTACATAAAACAAAAGGCATACAGCAAAAAGGCCGGCTGGACTCCTGAAGTCCAGCCGGCCTTTTCATTTGTTACGGTTTACGCCTGCTGAGCCAATTTCCTCTGCTTCGCCCGGCGCGACATCATGTTCAGCACTTCAATCGCTGCCGAGAAGGCCATGGCTGCGTACACATAACCTTTCGGTACGTGGGCGCCGAAGCCTTCGGCGATCAGCGTCATGCCGATCATAATCAGGAAGCCCAGGGCCAGCATCACCACCGTCGGGTTGTCGTTGATGAACTTGGCCAGCGGCTCGGCCGCGAACAGCATCACCATCACCGATACCACCACTGCGATCACCATGATCGGCAAGTGCTCAGTCATGCCCACCGCGGTAATGATGCTGTCGATGGAGAACACCATGTCCAGCATCAGGATCTGACCGATCGCGGCAGCAAAGCCCAGGGTCACGGTCGATGTCGCGCTTTTCGGGTCTTCCGGCGCCGGGTCCATGCTGTGATGGATCTCGGTCGTGGCTTTCCACACCAGGAACAGACCACCGGCGATCAGGATCATGTCCTTCCAGGAGAACGCCTGACCCATGATTTCGAGCACCGGGGCGGTCAACTGCACGATGAAGGCGATGGTGCTCAACAGGGCCAGACGCAGGATCAGCGCCATGCCGATACCGATCCGCCGGGCCTTTTGCCGATGCTGCACGGGCAGCTTGTTGGTCAGGATCGAAATAAAGATCAGGTTATCGATGCCGAGCACGATCTCCATCACCACCAGTGTGGCCAAAGCAACCCAGGCGGCGGGGCTGGCGGCGAGTTCTAACAGATATTCCATGGGTCAGTCCTGACTCGTTGTAAGACGGTTTAGATGGTCTTGGAGGAAGATTCGGGTTTTTCCGCATCTTTTTCCGGTGCTTCTTTTTTCTCGATCAGGCCGCCAGTGGCGTCGCTGAGCGCTTGTTCTGCGGCTTTATGCGTGTCATCGATCGCCTGCTTGGCGCTTTCGGCGGCCTTGCCCATCAACTGCTGGGCGCTTTTCTCGGCCTGATCACAACCGGCCATAAGCAGTAAAGACGTAAACATCAGTGCTGGAATTGTGTATTTCATGAGGCTCCCTTCGAATGAACAGACCGGGTCACAGACCACACGTCGATGGCTGGGCATTCTAGGGAGACAAACACTTCAGGAAAATTCGTATTTTTAGCGTCTATACTTCGGCGCTAACGAACTATGACAGTCAGTGCAGGAGCTGCCCAAGGCTGCGATCTTTTGATCTCGCTCTAAAAAATCAAAAGATCGCAGCCTGCGGCAGCGCCTACAGGGGGAACCGTAGAGTGCTCAATTACCGACAACTGCATTACTTCTGGGTGGTCGCCAAGACCGGCAGCATCGTGCGCGCCTGCGAACAGCTGAACCTCACGCCGCAAACCATCAGCGGGCAGATCTCGCTGCTCGAACAAACCTACGGCATAGAGTTGTTTCAGCGGGTCGGCCGCCAACTTGAACTGACCGAAGCCGGGCGCCAGGCCCTGCCCTATGCCGAGCAGATGTTTCAGTTGGGCGGTGAACTGGAGTTGATGCTGCGCGCCCAGCCCAATGAACAGCAGATCCTGTTCCGGGTCGGCGTAGCGGACGTGGTGCCCAAGTCGATCGTCTATCGCCTGATCGCGCCGACCATGGAGCTCAACGAGCCGCTGCGCATCACCTGCCGCGAGGACAAACTCGAACGCCTGCTGGCGGACCTGGCGATCCAGCGCCTGGACCTGGTGATTTCCGACAGCCCGATGCCGTCGCACCTCGACATCAAGGGCTACAGCCAGAAACTGGGCGAATGCGGGATCAGTTTCTTCGCCACCGCACAATTGGCGGCGCGATACGGGCAGGACTTCCCGCGCAGCCTCAATGGCGCACCGTTGTTGATTCCCGGTGCGGAAACCGTGGTTCGCAGCCGTTTGCAGCGCTGGTTCGCCGAGCAGCAGATCCAGCCGCAAATCGTCGGGGAGTTCGATGACAGCGCCCTGATGCAGGCCTTCGGCCAATCGGGCAGCGGAATCTTCATCGGCCCGAGCGTGATCGCCGATGAAGTCAAACGCCAATACGGCGTCGAGGTGATCGGCCAGACCGACGCCGTGACCGAGTCGTTCTACGCCATTTCCGTGGAGCGCAAGGTCAAGCACCCCGGCATCGTTGCGATTACCGAAGGTGCAAGGCGTGAGCTGTTTACCGCGTTATGACGCCTGGGCGCAGGTTTCACGCGGCTTGAGCGTCATCAGCACCATGGCGAGGAACACCGACAGCAAAATGAACCCGGCGGCGGCGAACCCCAGGAAGCCAAGCCCCGCACTGTCGATGACGCGACCACCGACCATCGCGCCCAGGCCGATCCCGAGATTGGCCCCGGCGATATTCAACGACGCGGCAAAGGCTGGCGCTTCTGGCGCAGCCTTCATCAGGCGCACATGGCTGACCAGGAACAACGCCGCCTGGGTCACGCCCCAGATCCCCATGGCCACCGCCAGGCCCAGCGGCGAATGGATGTTCGGCACCAGCGAGACCATGCCGGCAATCATGAACGCACAGAACAACACCGACGCGCCCAGCGGATGACGATCCACCGCACGACCGCCCAGCGAGTTGCCGATCAGCCCGACCGCGCCGAAGGCCATCAGGCACCAGCCGACCACGGTGCCGTTGAATCCGGCCAGCCGCTCGAGGATGTCGGCCAGATAGGTGTAGGCAGTGAACATGCCGCTGAACACCAGAATCGACAGCAGCACATGGCCGAGCATCAGCGGGCTGCGCAGGATCTTGAACTGCGAGGCGAAGCTGACCTGATGCTGGTGCAGGCTGGTTTTCGGCAGATAGACGAACAACAGCAAAGCCTTGGCAAAGGCAATCACTGCCAGAATCGCGAACGCGCTGCGCCAGCCGAAGGCATCGGAAATCAATGTGCCCACCGGAATGCCGAACACGGTGGCGCAGACGATGCCGAAGCCGATCTTGGCGATTGCGCGACCGGCGTAATCCGGGCCGACAATGTCCACCGCGGTCTCACTGGCCAGCGCCCAGAACACCGGCAGGCCGAGCGCCGGGATCAGCCGGGCGATGGCCATCACCCAGATGTTCGGCGCCAGCGCCGCCACGGTGTTGGCCAGGCCGAACATGATCAGGATGGTGATGAACAGCTTGCGCCGCTCGAAGCGGGCGAAATACGCGGTCAAGAATGGGCCGAACATCGCCACCGTGAAAGCGAATAGAGTGACCAGCAGACCGGCTTGCGGGATGGTCACCGCCAGGTCGCGGGCAATCGCCGGCAGCAGGCCGACAATGATGAATTCCGTGGTCAGCACCGTGAACCCGGCGGCGGACAACAGAAGGATGGGCAACAGCATGAGCAACTCCAGCAAAACGACGACACCAGCGATGACCGAAAGGCCCGCTGGCAACTATTAAAATGAGGATGGTGAATCTTAACAGAGTGTTTCGGCACTGACTTGCACAAACCTGCCGAGTTGCCGATCAATCGGGTGGCAGATCGTCACACGCCTGAAGGATAAAGCCCGCGCTGTGATAAAGTCCGCGCCCTGAAAAACGTACAGCCTGTTCAGCGCACTGTTTAACAGCGTTGATTGCGCGTCAGCCCCTTCGGTTCGTACCGGTGACCTGCCCCCGATATACCACCGGTTTCACGCAACCTTGCACCCTATAAAAAACCAGAGATGCCGTTATGACCGCTTCATCCCCTTCTCTATTGCAACGCCTGAAAAACCTCAGCCTGGTCACGCAGATCCTGATCGGCCTGATCGCCGGTATCGCCCTGGCGCTGTTTGCGCCGGAAGCGGCGAAAGGCTCGGCGTTCATCGGTAAAGTGTTCGTCTCGGCGTTGAAAGCCGTGGCACCGATCCTGGTGTTCGTGCTGGTGATGGCCTCGATTGCCAACCACAAGCACGGTCAGGAAACCCACATCCGGCCGATCCTGTTCCTGTACCTGCTCGGCACCTTTGCCGCGGCAGTGGTGGCGGTTATCGCCAGCATGGCGTTTCCGTCCCATCTGGTGTTGTCCACCGATAACGTGGCCGTCACCGCGCCGGGCGGGATTGCCGAGGTGCTGCAAAGCCTGCTGCTGAGCGTGGTCGACAACCCGGTCAGCGCACTGATGAACGCCAACTTCATCGGCATTCTGGCCTGGGCGATCGGCATGGGCGTTGCCATTCGCCACGCCGGCGACACCACGCGTGAGGTGCTGGGCGACCTGTCCAACGGCGTGACCGTGATTGTGCGGGTGGTGATTCGCTTCGCCCCGCTGGGCATTTTCGGTCTGGTGGCCTCGACCCTCGCCACCTCGGGCTTCGGCGCGCTGATCGGTTATGCGCACCTGCTGGCGGTGCTACTGGGCTGCATGCTGTTCGTGGCGTTGGTGATGAACCCGCTGATCGTGTTCTGGAAACTGCGCCGCAACCCGTACCCGCTGACCCTCAAGTGCCTGCGCGAAAGCGGTATCACCGCGTTCTTCACCCGTAGCTCGGCGGCGAACATTCCGGTCAACCTGGAACTGAGCAAACGCCTGGGTCTGCATGAAGACACCTACTCGGTATCGATCCCGCTGGGCGCGACCATCGACATGGCCGGCGCGGCGATCACCATCACCGTATTGACCCTGGCCGCCGTGCACACGCTGGGCATTGCCGTGGACATTCCGACGGCCATCCTGCTCAGCGTCGTCGCGGCGATCTGCGCCTGTGGCGCTTCTGGCGTGGCCGGCGGTTCGCTGCTGCTGATCCCGCTGGCGTGCAGCCTGTTCGGCATCCCGAGCGAGATTGCCATGCAGGTGGTGGCAGTCGGCTTCATCATCGGCGTGTTGCAGGACTCGGCGGAAACCGCGCTGAATTCGTCCACTGACGTGTTGTTCACGGCGGCGGCTTGCCTGGGTGAAGAAGCAAAGGCCCAACGCACCGCATAACCCCTGCAGGAGTGAGCCCGCTCGCGATGGCGTCTGATCTGCAAACTCACCTTTGAATGACACATCGCTATCGCGAGCAGGCTCACTCCTACAAAAAAGCGATAAAAAGCCCGCCAAGGCGCAAACCTTGGCGGGCTTTTTTGTTGCCGGGTGTTTTAGTACGCGCCCATGTAATCGCGTTTACCCACTTCAACACCGTTGTGGCGCAGCAGCGCGTAGGTGGTGGTGACGTGGAAGAAGAACTGCGGCAGACCGTAGCTCAGCAGGTAAGCCTGGCCGCTGAAGCGCTTCTCTTTCGGAGTGCCCGGACGGGTGACGATCTCGATGCCTTCCTTGCCGTTGATCTGCTCCGGTTTGATCTCGCCGATGAAGGCCAGGACCTTGGCGATCAGCGCCTGCAGTTCGGCGAAAGTAGTTTCGGTGTCGTCATATTTCGGGATTTCGACTTCGGCCAGACGCGAGGAAACGCCCTTGGCGAAGTCAACGGCGATCTGCACCTGACGCACCAGCGGGAACATGTCCGGGTACAGGCGCGCTTGCAGGAAGGCGTTCGGGTCGATGTTTTTCTCGGTGGCGTGGGCTTCAGCCTTTTTCAGGACATCGCTCAGGGCGTTGAGCATTTGTTGAAAAACCGGGACGGATGCGGCGTACAGGGAAATGGTCATGGCAGTCTCGTGTGGTGGCGGGGTGGATCGTGGAGGCGATTATAGCCATGCTTGATGACCACACGGCTTGCCTTTTATTAGCCAAGGATTAGGCTAGGCGCCTTCGACTGCAGAGGGAACGCGCGATGACCACCGAACTTGAAACCACTACCGACGAACCCCGGCTCAATGCCACGGAAATCCGTATTCTGGGTTCGCTGATCGAAAAACAGGCGACCAGCCCGGAAACCTATCCGCTGACCCTCAATGCGCTGGTGCTGGCCTGCAATCAGAAAACCAGCCGCGAGCCGGTGATGAACCTGACCCAGGGCCAGGTCGGCCAGAGCCTGCGGGCGCTGGAAAGCCACGGTTACGCCAAGCTGGTCATGGGCAGTCGCGCCGATCGCTGGGAGCACAAGATCGACAAGGCGCTGGAACTGGTGCCGGCCCAGGTGATTCTTACCGGATTGATGTTTCTGCGCGGGCCGCAGACCGTCAACGAGTTGCTGACCCGCAGCGGGCGCATGCATGACTTCGAAGATGCCGAGCAAGTGGTGCATCAGCTTGAGCGCCTGATCGCGCGCGGGTTGGCGGTGCTGATCCCGCGTCAGGCCGGGCAGCGCGAAGACCGCTACACCCATGCGCTGGGTGACCCGGCGGACATCGAGGCGATTCTGGCAGCGCGGCACAATCCCGGCGAGCGGGCGAGCGGCGCTGTTTCGGTTGAGCGTATCGAAGAGCTGGAAGCACGGATTGCCGCGCTGGAAGAGCGCCTGGCGCGCCTCGAATGATCACCACAACCCCTTGTAGGAGTGAGCCTGCTCGCGATGGCGGTGATTCATTCAAAAATGCATTGCCTGGCAGGCCGCCCTCGCGAGCACGCGCACTCCTGCATGGGATCTATTCGCCATCCCAGTAATCCACCCCATCGGCCTGCCGCGCCACGGCGACGAATCCTGACGCATTGCCCGCGGCGTCGACCTTGAAGTTGTCCATCACCGCGTATTTGTTGGAATCCGGGTATTCACAGATGTCCGGCTGCTGCTGGGTGCTGACCGCCAGATAACGCAGCTCCGCGTCGCTGGTGTTGATGATCTGATGCGCCGTTTCGGGGCCGCCGGGTGGGCAGGCAATCACATCGCCCGCACGGATCGCGAAGCGCTCGGCACCCAGCCGCACCTCGCCCTCGCCGCCCACCACATAGAACATCTCTTCATTGACCCGATGGCTGTGAAACGGACTGCCGCGCATGCCCGGCGGCAGTGCGTACAGCCGATAGCCGAGCTTCTGCGCGCCCAACTGCTGGCCGATGCGCGCCATGCGCTGTTGATAGCGGCCTGCGGTTTCGCCTTCGGGAGCAAGGGCTTCGGGCAGGGGTTCGAGTTCGACCTGGTGCAGGTTGAGGATGCGCGGATGCATGGGGGGCCTCGGTCAGGTTTTTATGAGGGGCAAGTCTTTGCTTGCTGATGCCGCAGTATAGGCAGCAGGATAATCGAGTTGAATTCATCGCTGGCAAGCCAGCTCCCACAGGGCCTGGGGCTGCTCACATATTTATGCTCCGCCCCAATACCTGTGAGAGCTGGCTTGCCAGCTATGGGGTCAACCATTCACTGGATCATTCTGAGCATTAACTACGGGCGAAATTCACCGCCGCGGCAAATTGCGCCTCATTCGGGCGCACGCCCGTGTACAACACGAACTGCTCCAGCGCCTGGATCGCAATCACTTCCAGCCCGGTGATGACCTTTTTACCCTCGGCACGCCCGCGCACGATCAGCGGCGTTTCCGACGGGATCGCCACCACATCGAACACGGTATCGGCAGCCTGGATTACCTCAGGCGCGAACGCCAGTTGTCCCGCCTCCGGCCCGCCGTCCATGCCCACCGGCGTGACATTGATCAGCATCTGCGGGCGTTCTTCGCCCAGTTCGGCCTGCCAGCGATAGCCCAGCGAATCCGCCAGTGCCCTGCCCGCGCGCTCGTTACGGGCCACAATCAAACCGTTCTGATAGCCACCATCGCGCAAGGCGCTGGCCACCGCTTTGGCCATGCCGCCGCTGCCGCGCAGGGCGAACGTCGTTTCTTGCGGCACCGCGTGGGTTTGCAGCAACTGCGCGATGGCGATGTAGTCGGTGTTGTAGGCCTTGAGATGGCCGTCAGTGTTGACGATGGTGTTGATCGACTGAATCGCCGCCGCCGACGCATCCAGCTCATCGACCAGCGCAATGCACGCTTCCTTGAACGGCATCGACACGCCGCAACCGCGAATACCCAGCGCACGAATCCCACCCACCGCCCCCGGCAAGTCGTGACTGCTGAACGCCTTGTAATAGAAGTTCAGGCCCAACTGCTCATACAAATGGTTGTGAAACCGCAGACCGAAATTCCCGGGGCGCCCGGACAGGGACATGCACAGCTGGGTGTCTTTGTTGGGATTCATCTGCATGAAACTTCTCCTTCAAACGGACTTTCGGATGGACGGAGTTAGCCATTCCATCGGGTTCTGAACGATCATAAGCACTTGTCTGCAACGGGCTGCGTGCCCCTTTGACCCACTGGTAAAGAAGCCGGTACAGACCTTACACAAAATTTACCCAGCGGCTGTGCTGATTTTCAGAATTTCGCTGTCATAGAAGTATCCCCGCGACAACTTTGGGCCTGGTGCAGGCCCGGACGCCGGGTCGAAGAACCGAGGAATTATCATGATTCGTAAACTCCCCATCGTGGCCTTGTTGATTGGTGCATTTGCTATCACAGGTCAGGCAGAAGCCCACGGCGGTGGCTGGCAGGGTCCGGCAGTGTTTGGTGCGATCGTCGGCTCGGCCATCATCGGCTCGGCATTGATCAATCAGGACCGGCCGGTCTACGTTCAACAGCCTGTTTACGCTCAACCGGCACCGGTTTACGTGCAACAACCGCCGCCACCGGTCTACTACCAGCCTGCGCCGGTCTACGTGCAACAACCGGTTTATGTGCCTGGCCCGGTCTACTACGGTCCACCACGCGGCTACTACGGCCACCCGCACTACTACGGTGGTCGCTGGTAACAGCAAGAAAAAGCCCCGCTTTTATAGCGGGGCTTTTTTATGACCGTCGGTCGGGCAACGTCTGAAAAAATCGGCTGAAGGTCGCTGTCGGGACAGTTCGAACCGTTAAAGTCGGCATGATGGACGTGACCGTTCGGGGCCAAACACAGAACGGTCATCTATTTGTCATGACGGAACCGCAATCTGAATCCGTCCGTAAACAACAGGTTGATAACAACAAGGACGACTCATGCCTACACAGAATCCGCACCGCATCGTCGGCTTGTGCACCTCCAGCAAGGTGTACAGCGCACTGACCGAACTCAAGCACCTGGAAGGCCACCGCTGCGCCAAGTTTCTTTCGCTATTGGCCGAGAATCTGGTGCACAAGGGCCTGCTCAACGAGCGCGAAGTGGTGCACATGCTCGATCAGGTTGTCGACTGAAACAGCCCTCACTGTTATCAATGACCACTATTAAAAGCGTTGATTGTCCCTGAGCGCAGCGAATCCCTAAGGTAGCTCCATAGATTGATGGAGGTACATGTCATGGCTCAGGTTCAAATCATGTCGGTGGTCGGCAGCGCGGTTCCCGCATCCCTCAGAGCGACGGGATTGCTCGCCTGCTGGTATCTGGTGCGCGACGGCGAGCCGATCAGCGGCCCGCTCACGTCCTTGCCGGCGGCGCAGGCGCTGTCGCAGAAACTCGTCAGCGCCCCGTTCCACGCTTAAGGCAACTGGACTTTCGGCTTGGTCTCGATGAACAGCGCCCAACTCGACATGAACAGCGCCGCGATCAGCGGCCCGATGACGAAACCGTTGAGGCCGAACACCGCGAGACCGCCGAGGGTCGAGATCAGGATCATATAGTCCGGCATGCGCGTGTCCTTGCCCACCAGAATCGGGCGCAGCACGTTGTCGACCAGGCCGATCACAAACACCCCGAACAGCGCCAGCACCACGCCCTGCCAGATCATCCCGCTAAGCAGGAAGTACGCCGCCACCGGCGCCCAGACGATCCCCGCGCCCACCGCCGGCAACAGCGACAGAAAGCCCATCAACACCGCCCACAGCAACGCGCTGGGGATGTCGAGAAACCAGAAAATCGCCCCGCCCAATGCGCCCTGAGTGACCGCCACCACCAGGTTGCCCTTCACGGTTGCGCGCACCACCCGGTTGAACTTCAGCTGCAAACGGCGCTTGTGAGTCTCTTCCAGTGGCACCGCGGCGCGGACTTTGCGCACCAGTTCAGCGCCGTCGCGCAGAAAGAAAAACAGCAAATACAGCATGATGCCGAAGCTGACCACGAACTCGAACGTGCCCTGGCCGAAACTGAAGGCCTGAGTGGCCAGCACCTGGCTGCCCTGCATCGACGCCTTGACGATTTTCTCGCGCAAACCGTTGAGTTCGCCCATGCCGAAACGGTCGAGCAAATGCTGAAAGTACGGTGGCAGGCTGTGCTTGAACTGCGCCAGATAGGCGCCGATATCCAATTGGCCGCTTTCGATGTTGTTGTACAACGTCGCGCCTTCCTGGACCAACAACACGCTGAGGATGATCACCGGCAAAATCGCGATGACCAGACAAATGCCCAAGGTGCAAAGCGCTGTCAGGTTGCGTCGCCAGCCGAATTTCTGCTGCAAACGGCGCTGCATCGGCGCAAACAGGATGCCGAGGATCACCGCCCAGAACACCGCGCCGTAGAACGGCAGCAGAATCCAGATGAAGGCGACCGTCACCAACAGCAGCAACACGGTGAGGGATTTGAATTGCAGGGTTTTCTCGTTCATGTCCGATCCATGTCAGTCAGGCGTCTCGCACGCCCCGAACCTTAGTCCGCCGCGGCGCGCGCGAGTGCCATCTTTGTTCATGGAGCATAGTTGCCGAACGGCAGACGCTGTCAGCGCACCGGCAACTGCACAATCTGTTCAGTGCTGAGGACATCACCGAAGGTGTCTTCGACTTCCGCCAATGCGGCCCGGTGCAGGGAGTCCTTGTCGATGGACACGCCGTTGACCCGGGTGATGGCGCGGGTCGCCGAGGCATCGGCGGCGACGATCACGTTGTAGCCCAAAGGCGCCGCATCACGCGCCGCGCCGG
The DNA here is from genome assembly GCF_017491705.1 of Pseudomonas sp. 86_A. Classification (NCBI taxonomy): domain Bacteria; kingdom Pseudomonadati; phylum Pseudomonadota; class Gammaproteobacteria; order Pseudomonadales; family Pseudomonadaceae; genus Pseudomonas; species Pseudomonas sp. 86_A. Next base: position 292,768 of record NZ_JAFGYS010000008.1, read on the forward strand.
CGACACAGGCGTGGGTCATCAGCCCGGAAATGATCAGCGTCTGGATGCCGGCCTTTTTCAGCTGCTGGTCAAGATCAGTGCTGGCGAACACGCTGACTGTGTTCTTTTGCAGCACCACATCCTTGGCCCGGGGCTGCATGTCCCTATGGAATTTGACTGTCTCGCCATCAATGGCAAACACCGCCGAACCGGCCGGTGCAACGTGCTGCACGTGATACACCGGGATCTTGTGGCTGTCGGCAAAGGTGATCAGCTCACGGGTTTTCGCCAAGGCAGCGGCGCCGTCCGGGATCGGCATCCGTCCGCTGATATATTCATTCTGAAAATCGATCACGATCAGCGCCGACTTGCCGGCCGGTAGATGATCGACCGGCATCGCACCGGACATCGCTCGAATGGTCGGATGGTTATCGGCAATCGCTGCGGTGCTGGCCAATACACCGGAAAATGCACAAGCGGTCAGCAAACGACGGGTGAAGTTTTGCATGGGGAGTTCCTGCTGCGGTTGAGTGGATCAGCCAAGGTTAAGCAGCCACTGCCACACCGAACACAGTGAAACTGGCACATGATCTGTGCCGGTTCTGCACAGATCAGCTGCACAGATAAACTCCACCCACTCAAACGTAGATCCAGATCAATAAACCGCGCTTGCAACTGCCCTACCCTGCCGCGCTTTTGCGATCGATGCCGCCATGATCCCTGAACTGCCCCTCGCCGCCCCGGAACTGCTTGCCCCCGCCGGCACCCTGAAGAACATGCGCTATGCCTTCGCCTACGGCGCCGATGCAGTCTATGCCGGGCAGCCGCGCTACAGCCTGCGGGTGCGCAATAACGAGTTCGACCACGCCAACCTCGCGCTTGGCATTCGCGAAGCCCAGGCTCAGGGCAAACGCTTTTACGTGGTGGTCAACATCGCCCCACATAACGCCAAGCTCAAGACCTTCCTCAAGGACCTGGCACCCGTGATCGAGATGGCGCCGGATGCGCTGATCATGTCCGACCCGGGCCTGATCATGCTGGTGCGCCGGCATTTTCCGCAGATGCCGATCCATCTCTCGGTGCAGGCCAACACGGTGAACTGGGCAAGCGTCGAGTTCTGGCAACAACAGGGGCTGAGCCGGATCATCCTCTCGCGGGAGTTGTCGCTGGAGGAGATCGGCGAAATCCGCGAGCAAGTGCCGGGCATGGAGCTGGAAGTGTTCGTCCATGGCGCGTTGTGCATGGCCTACTCCGGGCGCTGCCTGCTGTCGGGCTACATGAACAAGCGCGACGCCAACCAGGGCACCTGCACCAATGCCTGCCGCTGGAAATACTCGGCGCAGGAGGCGACCGAAAATCAGCTCGGCGAGATCGTGCAGAGCTTCCAGCCGGAGCCGACCCTGGGCATCGGCGCGCCGACCGATCAGGTGTTCCTGCTGCAGGAAGCCAATCGCCCCGATGAGTTGATGCCCGCGTTCGAAGACGAGCACGGCACCTACATCATGAACGCCAAGGACCTGCGCGCGGTGCAACACGTCGAACGCCTGAGCCGCATGGGCGTGCATTCGCTGAAGATCGAAGGCCGCACCAAGTCGCACTTCTATTGCGCGCGCACCACGCAGGTCTATCGCCGGGCCATCGACGATGCGGTGGCCGGCCGCGCCTTCGATCGCAGCCTGATGACCGATCTCGAATCACTGGCCCAACGCGGCTACACCGAGGGCTTCCTGCGTCGGCATGTGCATGACGAATACCAGAACTATCAGAACGGTAGCTCGGTGTCGGAGCGCCAGCAGTTCGTCGGCGAGCTGACCGGCGAACGCCGCGACCGGCTGGCCGAGGTCAAGGTGAAAAACCGCTTTGCACTGGGCGACCATCTCGAACTGATGACGCCCAAGGGCAATTTCCACTTCGATCTGCACCAGTTGCAGAACGTTAAGGGTGAAGCGATCGAAGTCGCACCGGGGGATGGGCACACGGTGTACCTGCCGATTCCGGATGCGGTGGATTTGCGCTTTGGGCTGTTGATGCGGGATGTCGCCGCTCAATCGAGCTGACGAACGTGGATAAACTGTGGCGAGCGAGCTTGCTCGCGCCCGGTTGCGAAGCGACCCCAAAACTCGCAATCAACGGATTTTCGAGACTGCTACGCAGTCCAGCGGGAGCAAGCTCCCTCGTCACAGTCACAGTCACAGTCACAGTCACAGTCACAGTCACAGTCACAGTGTCGGGCTTAAGTGAGCAGCATTACGGCACCAAGGCCGGGTTTTCACTATCTGCGATCATCCGACAACGGCGTCGGCTCATCCGCCGGCGGCATATCATCGTCCGGCGCCGGGTCTTTCCAGTCTTCCGGCCGGTCGGCATCACTCAACGGATCACGTCCCGGGCTCATGCCCGGCGGTGCATCGTGATCGGCCAGTGTCGGTTCATCCGTACCGGGCACCGGACGGGTCGGATCGGTCGGTAGCACACCACCCTGAAACAGCAAATCATTCGCCATGACACACCTCACACAGGAGGTCCGGAAAACCCGGGCCGTACAGGTTGGAAGCGTGCCTGTGTACGACGTGCTATCGAACGGACCAATGGCAATCAGCCTTGTGCCCCGAAGCGGTCGCGGCTGTTGGTCAGGTGCAGCCACATCGCCGCGCGCGCCGCATCCGGATCCTGACGCTTGATCGCGTTCAAAATCGCTTCATGCTCCAGATGGGCCAACTGCCCCAACTTGCTCAAGTCCGCTGCCCCCCGCTCGACGGCATTGAGCCGCTGACGCGGAATCATTGCGCTGCCCAGGTGCTGCATGATTTCGCTGAAGCAGACGTTGCCGGTGGCCTCGGCGATCAACAGATGAAAACGTCGGTCGGCCTCGACGCAGCTGTCGTTGCTGTCCAGCAGACGCTGATAGTCATCCAGCGCCTGGCGCATGTGCAGCAATTGCTGTTCGCTGCGCCGTTGCGCGGCCAACGCGGCGGCCTGCGTCTCCAGGCCCATGCGCAATTCAAGGATGCTGCGCACGCCGAGTGCGGTATCGACATTCAGGCGCAAGCCCTGCTCGGCAGCGCGCGCGATGACGAAGGTGCCGATGCCGTGCCGCGTTTCCACCAAGCCCGAAGCCTGCAATTTGGAAATGGCTTCGCGCACCACTGTGCGGCTGACGCCATGTTCCTGAACGATGGCGTTCTCCGACGGCAGCTTGTCGCCGGGCGACAACTGGCCGAGCAGGATGCTCTGGGTGAGCTTCTCCACCAAATCATGCGCAAGGTTGTGCGCACGTTTGCGGGCGGGGGCGTCGAGGTCTTCTTGCATGGTCGGTTCCGTTCGTCGGGACTTGCGGATCGTAGCACTGCTTGGTGGCTGACGAGTTTGATTTTAGCGCTGAAACAGCCGTCAACTTGTATGACAACACTCAATAAAATCAAAAAAATCATCCCTACGGCAGATGACGCCTCCATCACAAGCCTCGTGCTGACAGCTATGCGGCACAGCAAGCCCCGCCCGTAAACTGCCGCAAATGCGGCACATTCCGATAAAAAGGCATAAAAAATCTGCTTCCAAGACGAATTTAATCGTCCCATCCCACTTGTAGGACAAAAAATTTGAGTTGTATGATGTCTATCAACAACGCAGCACCCAGCCCTACCCCGCATAAAAATAATCAGTGGGAGAAAACCAAGTGAAAACCTCCGTCTCCGGGATGAACGAGGGCGTCGACTCGACACTCGCGTCCGCCATCTCGAAAGTGAAACGCCACGTCCTGCCACTCTTCGTGATCATGTTCATCGTCAATTACATTGACCGGGTGAACATCGGTTTCGTCCGCACCCACATGGAACATGACTTGGGCATCGGCGCCGCCGCCTACGGTTTCGGCGCCGGGCTGTTCTTTATCGGTTACGCGCTGTTCGAAGTGCCTTCCAACATGCTCCTGCAGAAAGTCGGCGCGCGTATCTGGCTGACCCGCATCATGCTCACCTGGGGCCTGGTCGCCGCCGGCATGGCGTTCATCCAGACCGAGACCCACTTCTACATTTTGCGTTTTTTGCTCGGTGTGGCCGAGGCCGGGTTCTTTCCCGGGGTGATTTATTACTTCACTCGCTGGCTGCCCGGTGTCGAACGCGGCAAGGCGATTGCGATCTTCCTCAGTGGTTCGGCGGTGGCCTCGCTGATCTCCGGCCCGCTGTCCGGCCTGCTCCTGCAGATCAACGGCCTGGGCATGCACGGCTGGCAATGGATGTATTTCATCGAAGGGATGTTCTCGGTCGGGCTCTGTGTGTTCGTCTGGTTCTGGCTCGACGCCAAACCCCACGACGCGAAATGGCTGAGCCGCGCCGAGCAGGACGCGCTGGTTACGGTCATCGACGATGAACAGAAGGCCCGCGAAGCCGCGACGCCGATCCGGCCGTCGATGGGCAAACTGCTCAAGGACCGCCAGATCATTCTGTTTTGCCTGATCTACTTTTTCATCCAGCTGACCATCTACGCCGCGACCTTCTGGCTGCCGAGCATCATCAAGAAAATGGGCGAGATGAGTGATTTGCAGGTCGGGTTGTTCAATTCGATTCCATGGTTGCTGTCGATCGTCGGCATGTATGCCTTCGCCTCCTGCTCGGCCAAGTGGAAGCACCAGCAGGCCTGGGTGGCGACCGCACTGCTGATCGCGGCGGCAGGGATGTTCATGTCCACCACGGGCGGACCGATCTTCGCCTTCGTCGCGATCTGTTTTGCCGCGCTGGGCTTCAAATCCGCGTCGTCGCTGTTCTGGCCGATTCCGCAGGCCTATCTGGATGCACGGATCGCGGCGGCGGTGATTGCGCTGATCAATTCGGTGGGCAACCTCGGCGGCTTCGTCGCGCCGACCACCTTCGGCCTGCTCGAAGAACACACCGGCTCGATTCAAGGCGGCCTCTACGGTTTGGCCGCGACCTCGATCATCGCCGCAATCATCGTCTTCGCCGCGCGCACCACACCGAAACCCGCTGCTGACCTCGCCGTGGCCGCAGCCGCGCCGAAACACGCCTGACTGACGTTTTGCTGAATGCTGACAAGGATAAGAACATGACCGCACACGACACTGCAAAAGCCCCGATCATCACCGACATTCAGGTGATTCCAGTGGCCGGCCACGACGGCATGCTGCTCAATCTGAGCGGCGCCCACGGGCCGTTTTTCACCCGCAACATCGTCATCCTCAAGGACAACGCCGGTCACACCGGCGTCGGTGAAGTGCCGGGTGGCGAGCGCATCCGCCAGACCCTGGAAGACGCCCGCAGCCTGGTGCTCGGCAGCCCGATCGGCAACTATCAGAAAATCCTCAACCAGGTGCGCCAGACCTTCGCCGAACGTGATGCCGGCGGCCGTGGCCTGCAGACGTTCGACCTGCGGATCACCATTCACGCGGTGACCGGACTCGAAGCCGCGCTGCTCGATCTGCTCGGGCAACACCTCGACGTCCCGGTCGCGGCGCTGCTGGGCGAAGGCCAGCAACGCGATCAAGTGAAAATGCTCGGCTATCTGTTCTACGTCGGTGACCCGCGCGAAACCAGCCTCGCCTACCGCAGCGAACCGGACGCCGACAATGATTGGTTCCGCGTGCGTCACGAGAAGGCCATGACCGCCGAAGCGGTGGTGCGCCTGGCCGAAGCGGCCCAGGCGAAATACGGCTTCAAGGACTTCAAACTCAAGGGCGGCGTGCTCAGCGGCGATGCGGAAATCGAAGCCGTCACCGCCCTCGCCGAACGCTTCCCGGATGCGCGCATCACCCTCGATCCGAACGGCGCCTGGTCACTCAAAGAAGCGATCCGCCTGTGCCGCGACCAGCATCACGTGCTGGCTTACGCCGAAGACCCCTGCGGTGCGGAAAACGGTTACTCGGGACGCGAAGTCATGGCCGAATTCCGCCGCGCCACCGGACTGAAGACGGCCACCAACATGATCGCCACCGACTGGCGCGAGATGGGCCACGCCATCCAGTTGCAGTCGGTGGACATCCCGTTGGCCGACCCGCACTTCTGGACCATGCAGGGTTCGGTGCGTGTCGCGCAGTTGTGCCATGAGTGGGGGCTGACCTGGGGATCGCACTCCAACAACCACTTCGATATCTCTCTGGCGATGTTCACCCATGTCGCGGCGGCGGCGCCAGGCGACATCACCGCCATCGACACCCACTGGATCTGGCAGGACGGCCAGCGCCTGACCAAGGCACCGCTGCAAATTGTCGACGGCTGCGTTCAAGTGCCGAACAAGCCGGGGCTGGGCGTGGAACTGGACATGGATCAAGTGGCCAAGGCCCACGAACTGTACAAAGGCATGGGCCTCGGTGCGCGGGATGACAGCGTGGCGATGCAGTTTTTGATTCCGGGCTGGACGTTCGATAACAAGCGGCCGTGTCTGGTGCGCTGACACTCATTTTGAATCCATCATCACCGTCCCTGTAGGAGTGAGCCTGCTCGCGATAGCGGTGTGTCTGTCAAAATCAATGTTGAATGAGACACCGCTATCGCGAGCAGGCTCACTCCTACAGGGGGCTCTGTATTAACCAGAGATCTGTAGCAGCCAGTATTTGAACGCCGTCATCGCCGCCGTCTCCGGCCGCGACTGCAAGCGCGTCAGCCAATAACTGCCGGTGGTGATTTCAATCGCAAACGGCTGGCGAATCACATCCGCCGCCAGTTGCCGGGCGAACATCAACGGCGGTGCCAACGCTACCCCACTGCCTTGCAGCGCGGCCTCCATCATCGCCAGCGACGAATCGAACACAATGCTCTGCGGCGGTGCCGCGTGGGTCGCCAGTCCTGCGGCGTGAAACCATTCTGGCCATTCATCGGTGCGATAGGAACGCAGCAGGCGCTGCTGCAGCAAATCTCCCGGCGTATGCAACTGGCGGGCAATTTCCGGTACGCACAACACCGACAGTGGCGCATCGAGCAGGCGCGTTGCCTCGATGCCATGCCACGCACCCGCGCCGAAACGGATCGCGTAATCCAGGCCTTCGGCCGCGACGTCGACACGATTGTTGTGGGTCGACAGCCGCAAATCTATGAGCGGATGTTTCGCCTGGAAGTCCGCCAGCCGAGGCAACAACCAGCCGACCGCGAACGTCCCCACGGCACCGACGGTCAACGTTTCGCGGTACTGTCCACCGGCCAGCCGTTCGAGCATCTGCGCAATGTGATCGAACGACGTGGTCAACACCGGTAACAGGGTTTCCCCCTCACTGGTCAGCATCAGCCCACGAGGCAGGCGCTTGAACAGGGTGACATTGAGTTGCGCTTCGAGGCTTTTGACCTGATGGCTCACCGCCGCCTGGGTCACGCACAGCTCCACGGCAGCGCGGGTAAAGCTCAGATGCCGCGCCGAGGCTTCGAACGCGCGCAGTGCATTGAGCGGCAATTGAGGTCGAATCATGCCCAGTCCCAAATTTTTCTAATGGCTCATCCGAGTTTTCATCGTTTGTCGACGAGTGCCAGACTGCCTAAATTGTCGGCGCTGATCAGCTGCCCACCATTACAATTGCCCGCAGTCTAGCGGGATAACACCCTCAACACTCATGGAGAGTGGTTCATCTATGTCACTCATCAATCCGACCAAAGTCATTTCCTGCAGTGCTTTCGGCCTGTTTTTCGGCGCCGCCGCGTGCATGGCCGCCACGCCCAGCGACGAGCAACTGCAAGCCCTGGTGAAAAAAGCCGTCACCCCGGTGATGCAACAGCAGAACATTCCCGGGCTCGCCGTGGCTATCACCCTTAACGGCCAGCCGCATTACTTTAACTACGGCGTTGCCGCCAAGGATACCGGGCAGAAAGTCAGCGAAAACACCCTGTTCGAAATCGGCTCGGTGAGCAAAACCTTCACCGCGACACTCGCCGGTTACGCCCAGGCCACGGGCAAACTGGACCTGTCGACCAAGGCCAGCCAGCTTTGGCCGGAACTCAAAGGCAGCGTTTTCGATAACATCAGCGTGCTGCAACTGGGCACTTACAGCGCCGGCGGCCTGCCACTGCAATTCCCGGCCGAAGCGGATTCGGCTGACAAGATGCTCGGCTATTACCAGCAGTGGAAACCGGATTACCCGGCGGGCAGCCATCGCCTGTATTCCAATCCGAGCCTTGGGTTGTTCGGCTATCTGACGGCGAAAAGCCTGGGCCAGCCGTTTGATCAGGCCATGAGCGAAACCCTGCTGCCGCAACTCGGGCTCAAGCACACCTTCATCAAAGTGCCCGCGTCCGAAGCCCAGCTTTACGCCCAAGGCTACGACAAGAAAGACCAACCGGTTCGGGTCAGTCCGGGCGCACTGGATTCCGAAGCCTACGGCATCAAAACCAGTGCGGCGGATCTACTGCGCTATGTCGAGGCCAACCTGAAACCGGCCAGCCTGGAAGCACCGCTGCAAAAAGCCATCGCCGCGACCCACACCGGTTACTACACCGTTGGCGACATGACCCAAGGTCTGGGCTGGGAGCGTTACGCCTACCCGATCAGCCTCGATAAATTGCAGAACGGCAACTCGACGCCGATGGCCATGCAAGCGCACAAGGCCACATGGCTGACCCCACCCCAGCCTGAACCGGCCAATGTGCTGTACAACAAAACCGGCGCGACCGGAGGCTTCGGCGCATATGTGGCGTTTGTGCCCTCGAAGGATCTGGGCATCGTGATCCTGGCGAACAAGAATTATCCGAATGAGGAGCGGGTGAAGATTGCCCACCAAATATTCAGTGCTCTGACTGACTGATATTGAACCTGTGGTGAGGGCGCTTGCTCCTTCACCACAAGGTTTCATGCAGGCAATAAAAATGGGCGACCTGCAGAGGTCGCCCATTTTTTTGATTCAGGCCATGCCATCAATCATCCGGCATTTCCGGTGGCTTGCTCGGTTTGGCGGGTTTGGTTGTTTTGGCGCCCTTCTCGCCTTTCTTGGCTGCCGGTTCGGCGGCAGCGGCGGCGGTTTCGGCCACTGTCGGAGCGCTGATGTCTTTCTCGCTCGCCGGCAGAGCATCGACGGTATCGAAGATTTTCTTCAGGTCCACGGACTTCGCGTCATCGCCCGAAGCCGAAAGTTTGGTCTCGCCATCCTTGCCGAGCAGGAACACTTTCGGGTACGCGCCGGCACCGAGTTTCAGCGAACGCAGCAAGGCCATGGTGTCCTGCTGGCCGAGGTCCTTGCCATCAAGCTGTCCGGCCATATTGAGGATGGTGTAGACCTTGATGTTGCGATCGGTCACACCTTTTTTGTTGGCTGGATCCTCCAGCGATTTTTTCAGCCCCACCCACACCGGGTCGACGGTGCTTTGTGCGATCACGATCAGCGGTCGGGCCCGCCCCATATCCCCGGCTATGGGCGAGTCGTTGTCAGCGGCGAACAAGGGGCCGGCAATCGCCAGCAAGAGTGTCAGGGTCAGTGACCTGATGAGCATGCGCATCTCCTTTTGATATCCACGCTCTAATGATTGCGCATCGTGGCGATTGTTCCGGGCATGCCCGGCAAATATGTTTCGCCTTGTCAGAAGCTTAGGACAGCCACGACATTGCGCAACCGCATGCGCGCAATCATGACGTCGATTTGATTACCTTTCATGAGCGCATTAGGGTGGCTGCTCTGCCAACGAAATGGAGTTCACCCGCATGCACATCGACTACCTGTGCGATCACCCGCATTTGATTGAGGAACTGGCCGAGCTCAATTTCAAGGAGTGGGGCGAATTCCGCCCCGGCGATACCCTTGAGGCCCGCACCGAACGCATGCGCAAAGCCTGCGGCAAAGGTGCAATTCCCAGCGTGGTGGTGGCCATCGACGACGGCAGATTGCTCGGTGGCGCGCTGCTGATCGACAGCGACATGAAGATCCGTCCCGAGCTGACGCCCTGGCTGGCCGGGGTTTATGTGAAGGCCGAGGAACGTGGACGCGGGGTAGCTTCGCAACTGGTCAACCGGATTGTCGAAGAAGCCAAGGCGTTAGGCGTACAGACGTTGTATCTGTACACCGATGCGGCGCAAGCGCTGTATGCGCGGTTGGGCTGGGAGGTGGTTGAAGAAGTGGTGTACGAAAACCTGCCCGTGACGGTGATGAAGTTCGTCATCCAGAATCGGGATTGATCCTGTGGCGAGGGAGCTTGCTCCCGCTGGACTGCGCAGCAGGCCCGGCTTTTTCAATGCAAGCGCAAGGGAGGGGGCGGCGTTCCGACACGCGCCCTCGCCACAGTGCTCCAGTGCGTTCAGCCCAGCGCGGACGCCAGCGTTGAAGCCTCGACAGGGCGTCCGGCAATGCTGAGCTGCCCGTCCTCCAGACTGATGTGCAACGTTACCGCTGGCCGATCTCCCGGATATTTGCGCAGCAACAAATCAATGCTGCTGGCCGACTCATCGGCGGTGGCAATCAGGTCCCACTGGCTATCACTGAGATCCAGCAGCACCCGCCCGCTCTGCTGATCGACCACCCGTGGCGCATACAGCCAGTGGCTCATGCGCATTTCCCGGGGTTCGACGGTGATCGCCAGGCGCTCGTTGCAATGCAGGGTGGTTTCGCTCATGGCAATCGATCAAAACGCCAGTTTGTAACCGATCAACAGCAGCATGGTCGCCAGGCACGGACGCAGCAATTCATCGGAAATGCGCCCGGTCAGGTGGCTGCCGAGCCAGATGCCCGGCAGCGAACCCATCAACAGGAAGCCCAGCACGCCCCAATCCATGTTGCCCATGCTCGCGTGGCCGAGGCCGGCGACGAGGGTCAGTGGCACGGCGTGGGCGATTTCGGTGCCGACCAGGCGCCGGGTCGGCAGCAGCGGATAGAGGATGAACAACGCGACCGTACCGAGGGCGCCGGCGCCGATCGAAGTCAGGGCGACCATGGTGCCGAGGATCAGGCCGGTGATCACCGTCATCACGTTCAGGCGCGCGCCGCTCGGGTTGTAGTTGCCACCCGCGCGTTTGTGGGCGAACTCGAGCAGGCGCTTCTTGAACAGAATTGCCAACGCGGTGGCGAACAACACAAAGCCCAGGGCTTGCTTGATGATCGCGTTCATCGCCTCGGGCGCAGTGTGCAGGGTGCTGAGGAACCACAGGGTCATGGCGACTGCCGGCACGCTGCCGAGGGTCAGCCAGGCCGTGATGGCCCAGTCGATGTTGTTGTTCTTTTTATGAACGAGCACGCCGCTGGATTTGGTGATGGCCGCGTACAACAGGTCGGTGCCCACTGCGGTGGCCGGGTTGATGCCGAACCACAGCAGGATCGGCGTCATCAACGAACCGCCGCCGACACCGGTCATGCCGACAATAAAACCCACCACCAGCCCGGCGATGACCAGGCCGAAATTTGCCAATTCCATTAAGACGTCCAGAAAAACGACAGGAAAAATCTGGCCCGCAGCATAGCGATTTTTCATATAACCACATATATCGATGCGGTCTATCGTTATGCCTTCTCGACATCACTGCGACACCTGTGTGAGCGGGCTTGCCCGCGATGAGGCCGTGTCAGCGACCGCTGTGTCGACCGATTCATCGCGAATCGCTGGCAAGCCAGATCCTACAGGGATTGAGCCTGGGCAGAGTCAGTGCACACGCCGGCCCGGCTTGAAACTGTGATGACCGTTGATCCACACCGTCGCCAGCGCGATCAGCGACAAAATCAGCAGCGCCCACGGAAACGACATCGCCCCCGCCCGGGCCAGCAGCAAACCGCCGAACAAGCCGCCGCCGGCAATCGCCACGTTCCAGGAGGTGGTGAGCATCGCCTGCACCACGTCCACATGCTCCCCTGCCGAATCCGCCGCCGCTGTCAGCAGCAACGTCGCCGACCCACCGAACGACAGGCCCCACACCGCCATGCAGGCGTAGATCAGCCACGGCGACGGCGACATCAGCGCCAGCACCAAGGCAGTCACGGCAAACACCGCGAGGCTGATCAGGGTCAGCCAGCGCAGCCAGCGATCCACCAGCAGGCCGATGATCCAGATCCCGACCAGCGAACACAGGCCGAACACCAGCAGCACCCGATCAACCCGCTCAGCCAACCCGACCTGCAACAGGAACGGTGCAATGTAGGTGTAGAGAATGTTGTGTCCGAGCATCCAGGTCAGCACCACGAACAGCACCGGCCGCACGCCCGGCAGGCGCAGCGATTGCAGCAGCGGCAGACGTTCGGCGCTGTCCTGGCCCGGACGGTCCGGCACCGCGATGACGATCCACGCCGCCAGCACCAGGGCCAGCGCCGACATGATCCCGAACGACGCACGCCAACCGATCAGGTTGCCCAGCCAGGTTCCCGCCGGCGTGCCCAGCGACAGCGCCACTGGCGTGCCGAGCATGGCAATCGCCAGCGCCCGCCCCTGCTGATGCACGGGCACGATGCCGCGGGCGTAACCGGCCATGATCCCCCACGACAGGCCCGCCGCCATCCCGGCGAGGAAGCGCGAGGCCAGGGTCAGGCCGTAATGGCTGGAGAACGTGGTAATGGTGTTGAACACCAGGAAGCCGCCGACCGTCATCAGCAGCACCCGCCGCCGTGGCCAGCCCCGGGTGGCGACGGTCAACGGAATCGCCGCGACAATCGAGCCCAGCGCATACAGCGTCACCAGTTGCCCGGCGAGCACTTCGCTGACCCCGAGCCCGGCGCCGATCTGCGGCAGCAATCCGGCTGGCAGGGTTTCGGTGAGGATGGCAATGAAACCGGTCATGGCGAACGCCAGCAACGCGGCATACGGCAGTTTTTCACTGCGGGCGGCGCGGTCGATGCGGGTGAAGTCGGTGCTTGCGGAGTCGGTCATGACAGGTGCAGCTCCCTTTGGATCAATAGTAGCGATGGATTGTATACAAAAATCCCACTCACAATTTGATCAATGTGGGAGCGAGCCTGCTCGCGAATACGGTGGATCTATCAGAGATTCAGCGCCTGGCAGATCGCTTTCGCGAGCAGGCTCGCTCCCACATTGGATCTCCGCACTTACTGCACCGGCAGGAAATTCAGGAACAGCAGACTCTGCGCGTAATTCAGACCAATCCGTCGATAGCGCTCGTCGAGCATCTGCGCCAGCAAGTCGAGCCGCGCGACGATCTTGCCGAACTCGGTGGCGAAACTGAGGTTGCTGCCCTCCTCCGAGATTTCATTGGAGAACAGCAGCGGCTGGCCTTCCTTGTTCTGCCGTTGGGCCAGAATCCACGTGGCTTTCTCAATGTTGCGCGCGGTGTTGTGAACGAAGGTCGGGTTGATCGCATCAGTCATGTAGAACTCGACGCGATTGCCGTGGGCGGTGACCAGCATGCTGCCGATGGCATAGATGAACGCGCCGACCCGGTCACCGAGAAACTCGGGACTCATCGCGTAGCTGAGCGCCGCCAGATCCTTGCGCCCGCCGAGCACCGGCAACGGTTGCTGTTGCTCGACCGCCAGACGCACCTGTTTCACGGCGGTATTGATGTCGAGGAAACCCGATTTGCGCAGCTCCTCAGGGTTGCGCAAATACAGTTTGCCCATCAAGCGGTAAAGACTGTTGAGATTGTCGCGCATCGCCAGCGTGGCCATGCGATCGACACTGGTCTGCAAGAATTCCTGCGGCTGCCCATCACGCATCTGCGCAATGAAACCGTTGCCGCTCTGGTGGCTGCAACCACTGAACATCAACGACGACAGACACGCCAGCAACAGGCACGGGCGGCGAACAACAGCAGCGATCAGGTCACAAACTCTCGGCATGAATTCTCGAACGGGCACATTCCTGCGCGGCGGGCGTCGCCGCATCCTGGCCATGGATAGAGCCGGCAATTGCGAAAAAGTGCAGTGGCGGCTGTCACTGGCTGATATCTGGCGAAGGAACGCCAAGCAAATTAGTCAGTCTTTATTGTTGAAATAAACGATGAACAAGCTATAAATCTTCTTTCACGACGCAAATAGATTGACTAGTTAACCTGTAGGAGCTGCCGCAGGCTGCGATCTTTTGATCTTCGTTTTTAGAATCAAGATCAAAAGATCGCAGCCTGCGGCCGCTCCTATAGGGAGTCGTGGTGTTTTCAAAACAACAACAAAAAGGAAGGTCAACCATGCTTCAATCACGTCACCTGCTTTCCGGCCTCGGACTGTCCCTGATGATCGCCACCCTTTCCGCCCATGCGGCGGGCCTGACCGCCGAACATAAAGCCTTTGGCAAAACCAATGACGGCACGCCCGTCGAGCAATACATCCTGCGCAACAGCCACGGCATGCAGGCGACGGTCATCACCTACGGCGCGACCCTGCAATCGCTGCTGGTGCCGGACAAACACGGCAAGTCCGCCGATGTGGTGCTGGGTTTCGACGATGTCCAGGGCTACCAGAAAGGCACCGCCTATTTCGGCGCAACCATCGGCCGCTTCGGCAATCGCCTGGCCGACGGCGCGTTCGAACTCGACGGCAAACGCTATCAGGTGCCACAGAACGACAAGTCCAACGCCTTGCACGGCGGCACCCTGGGTTTTGACAAAAAAGTCTGGAAAGCCGAGCCGGTCAACGACAAGGACTCGGTCGGCGTGACCCTGACCTACCTGTCGGCGGATGGCGAAATGGGCTTCCCCGGCAACCTCACCACGCAAGTCACCTATCGCCTGACCGACAGCAACGAACTGCGCATCGACTACCAGGCCAGCACCGATAAACCGACGGTGTTGAACCTGACCAACCACAGCTACTTCAACCTCGCCGGCGCCGGCAATGGCGACATCCTCAAGCAGGTTGCCACCCTGCACGCCAGCCATTACACGCCGGTCACCGGCAAATTGATCCCGACCGGTGAACTGGCCGCCGTGGCCGGCACACCGATGGACTTCACCAAACCGATCGCCATCGGCAAGCACATCAAGGCTGATCACCCGCAGCTGAAATTCGCCGAACCGAAACAGGGCGGCTTCGATTTCAACTGGGTGCTGGATACAAAAGGTGATGTGAGCAAAGTCGCCGCCGAGGTCAGCGATCCGCAGTCCGGGCGCCACCTGCAGTTGTTCACCAGCGAGCCGGGCGTGCAGTTCTACACCAGCAACTTCCTCGACGGCACGGTCAAGGGCAAGGGTGGCAAGGTCTACCCGCACTGGGGCGCGTTTACCTTGGAGACGCAGCACTATCCGGATTCGCCGAATCAGCCGAACTTCCCGAGTACGCGGCTCGATCCGGGACAGGCTTATACACAAAGCGTCGTCTTGAAATTCACCACAAAATAACTGACCTCACGCATCTCCTGTGGCGAGGGAGCTTGCTCCCGCTGGACTGCGCAGCAGGCCCCTGCTTTCCAACTGAATGAAAAGCGAGGGCCGCTTCGCGCCCCAGCGGGAGCAAGCTCCCTCGCCACAGGTTCATCCCCATCCATGGGAACCCCTGCGCTATCCTGCTGCCCACTAAGGTATCGACCATCAGCACAGGAGGTTTGAATGCGTACCCTCGAACTGGCAGGCGTGCAGGTTCCAGTGATTGGCCAGGGCACCTGGCGCATGGGCGAAGATCGCTCGGCGCACCCGCGTGAAGTGGCCGCGTTGCGCCAAGGTATCGAATTGGGCATGACGCTGATCGACACGGCAGAAATGTACGCCGAGGGCGGTGCCGAAACAGTCGTCGGCGAAGCCATCGCCGGCCTGCGCGACCAGGTGTTTCTGGTGAGCAAGGTCTACCCGCACAACGCCAGCCGCACAGGCATCCCACAGGCTTGCGAGCGCAGCCTGCGACGGCTCGGCACCGATTACATCGACCTCTATCTGCTGCACTGGCGCGGCCAGTACCCGCTGGAGGAAACCGTCGAAGCCTTTGAACGTCTGCGCGAGGACGGCAAGATCGGCCGCTGGGGCGTGTCGAACTTCGATGTCGATGACTTGGAAGAACTGGCCAACCCGGCCTGCGCCACCAATCAGGTGTTGTACAACCTCGAGGAGCGCGGCGTCGAATTCGATCTGCTGCCATGGTGCCAACAGCAGCGCCTGCCGTTGATGGCGTACTGCCCGATCGGTCAGGGCGGCGCGATGCTGGCTGAACCTGTGCTGAAGCAGATTGCCGCTCGTCACGACGTGACCCCGGCGCAGGTTTCGCTGGCGTGGATTCTGCGTCAGGATGGTGTCATTGCGATTCCCAAGGCTGTGCGGCCCGAACACGTGCAACTCAATGCACACGCGGCGCAACTGCAACTGGATGCCGGGGATCTGGCGGCGCTGGACCAGGTATTCAAAGCGCCACAACGCAAGCAGCGGCTGGCGATGGTCTGAGTCGCTGACTGCTGGCGAGGGCTTCGTCATGAGAAGCACTGATCAGTACGACCCGTTCAATCTGCAGCGTTTCGTCCAGGCCCAGGACCCGGTGTTCGAACGGGTCCAGCGTGAGCTCGACGAGGGGCGCAAGCGCAGCCACTGGATGTGGTTTGTGTTCCCGCAGCTCGCCGGGCTGGGTGGCAGCGAGATGTCGCGGCGCTTCGCCATTCAGTCTGCCGAGGAGGCGCGGGCCTATCTGGCTCACGACCTGCTCGGCGCGCGCCTGCGCAGCTGCACGCAGTGGGTGCTAAACATCCGTCAACGCTCGATTGCCGAGATTTTCGGCCACCCCGATGACCTGAAATTCCACTCCTCGATGACCCTGTTTGCCCAGTTTGGCGCCGAGGACAGTCTGTTTAATCAGGCACTGGAGCGTTACTTCCACGGCATCCTCGACGAATGGACCCTGCAACTGCTGGACTCAAAACAGGCCCAGTTGCCCCCCGATCAGGGTTGAGAAATCGTCGTCGACGAACGGCAGGATCGCATCGGCCACCGGTTGCAGCTGGCGGCTGATGTAGTGGTCGTAGTCGATGGCGGCGCGACGCACTTCCAGCGGTTCCGGCCCGGCCAGGGTGATTACGTAACTGATCCAGCCACCGTTCTGGTACTGCCGCGGGCGACCGTGCTGCGCGTTGTAATCGTCGGCCAGCCGCGCGGCGCGAACATGCGGCGGCACGTTGCGTTCGTAGTCATCGAGGGTGCGGCGCAGGCGCTTGCGATAGACCAGGCGCTCATCGAATTCGCCGGCCAGGGTCTTGCGCACATAGTCGCGCACGTAGTTCTGATACGGCTTGCGCTGGAAGATCCGCTCGTAGAGTTCCTGCTGAAACTGCCGGGCCAGCAGCGACCAGTCGGTGCGCACGGTTTCCAGGCCCTTGTAGACCATTTCTTCGCTGCCGTCGGCGCGCGTCACCAGACCGGCGTAGCGTTTTTTGCTGCCCTCTTCCGCGCCGCGAATGGTCGGCATCAAAAAGCGTTTGTAGTGGGTTTCGTACTGCAATTCGAGGGCGCTTTGCAGGCCGTACTCGTCGCGTACATGCTCGCGCCACCAGTCGTTGACGTGCCTGACCAGCGCCTGACCGATCTGCGCCGCTTCCTCCTGCCCGTGAGGTCGGCGCAGCCAGACGAAGGTCGAGTCGGTGTCGCCGTAGATCACCGCGTGGCCTTGTTCCTCGATGAGCTGGCGGGTGCGCAGCATGATCTCGTGGCCGCGCAAGGTGATCGACGAGGCCAGGCGTGTATCGAAAAACCGGCAGCCGCTGGAACCGAGCACGCCATAGAAGGCGTTCATGATGATTTTCAGGGCCTGCGACAGTGGCGCGTTGTGCTCGCGCTTGGCGGTCTCGCGGCCTTCGGCGACCCGCGCGACAATCGACGGCAGGCAATGCCGGGTGCGCGAGAAACGCGCACCGCGAAAGCCCGGCACCGAATCGGCATCGTCCGGGTGCTGCAGGCCTTCGATCAGCCCTACCGGGTCGATCAGAAAGGTGCGGATGATCGACGGATACAGGCTCTTGTAGTCGAGCACCAGCACCGACTCGTACAGCCCCGGCTGCGAATCCATGACAAAGCCGCCCGGGCTGGCCTGCGGGGGGTTGGTGCCCAGATTCGGCGCCACAAAACCCTGGCGGTGCATCAACGGCATGTACAGGTGAGTGAACGCCGCCACCGAGCCACCGCTGCGATCCGCCGGCAACCCGGTGACGCTGGCGCGTTCAAGCAGAAACGTCAGCAGCTCGGTCTTGGCGAAAATCCGCGTGACCAGTTCGCAGTCCTTGAGGTTGTACTTGGCCAGCGCCGGTTTGTCCTCGGCGAACATGCGGTTGATTTCGTCCATGCGCTGGTACGGGTTGTCGATCGACTTGCCCTCGCCGAGCAGGGTCTGGGCGACGTTTTCCAGGCTGAACGAAGGAAAACTCCAGGTCGCCGAGCGCAGCGACTCGATGCCGTCGATGATCAGCCGCCCCGCCGCCGAGGCAAAGTAATGGGTGCGGCTGCCATGTTCGCGCCACTGCATTTCCTCGCCGCCACGCCCGATTTTCAGCGGCACCCCGAGGCGCCGCGCGTGTTCGTGGAGGATGCGCAGGTCGAACTGGACGACGTTCCAGCCGATGATCGCATCGGGGTCATGCAGGGCGAACCAGTCGTTGAGTTTCTTCAGGATAAGGGTGCGCGAATCGCAATATTCCAGATCGAAGTCGACGAGGCTCGCGTCACCGTTGGGCGCGCCGAGCATGTACACCTGACGCTGGCCGCAGCCTTCCAGCGCAATCGAGTACAGCTCGCCGGTTTCGGTGGTTTCGATGTCGAGCGAGACCAGGCGCAGCTTGGGACGGTATTGGGGATCCGGTTTGAGCTGGGCGTTGCGCAAGACGCCGTCGGCATCGGGGCTGCCGCCGAACAGTACCGGCGCGGTGATGAACCGCTCCATGAGGTAGCGCTCCGGCGGGCGCACGTCGGCTTCGTAAACGTCGACACCGGCGCGGTTGAGTGCGGTTTCCAGACGCATCAACTGGCCGTGTTGCTGGCAATACAGCCCGAGCACCGGGCGATGCTCGAAATCCTGCAGGGCCAGCGGGCGCAGTTCAACGTTCTTTTCGTCGTGCAGCAGGCGCTCGGCCGCCTCGCGCTGGGCGGCGGGGATAAACGCCACCGACGTCTGCGGCGCCAGACACACACGACGCGGCCCGGCGTCGGTCGCCAGCCAGAACTCGACTTCGGTGCCGGCCGGGGTATCGCGCCAATGCCGGGTCAGGACGAAGCCCTGCTGTAAATCCACCACTGCAACCTCAGGAATTGAAACAGAGGGGCATTCTACGCTGCCGTTCAAGGGATAACCCCATCCCCTGTGGCGAGGGAGCTTGCTCCCGCTGGACTGCGCAGCAGGCCTGAACCCCGATAACGCGGTTTGCCTGATACACCGCATTGCCTGGTTTTGCGACTGCTGCGCAGTCGAGCGGGAGCAAGCTCCCTCGCCACACGGTCAGGGGCAAGTCAGAAAAAACCGGCAAATGACGTTTTTTGCGTGCTATCTGCCGCTTTGCCACCTTGCCCTGCGCGCCAGCGTCTACGATGCTTGGATAACAACGACAACACCTGAGTAACCGCCATGAAGACCGTCGCCCAACTGCTCAAGCTCAAAGATCAGAAAAATCAGGAAGTGCACCAGATCAAGCCTGATCACATGGTGCTCGAAGCACTGATGAAGATGGCCGAGAAAAACGTCGGCGCCTTGCTGGTGGTCGAAGACGACAACGTGGTCGGCATCATCAGTGAGCGGGATTACGCGCGCAAACTGGTACTGCACGGGCGCTCTTCGGTCGGCACGCCGGTGCGCGACATCATGGTCAAGGATGTCATCACCGTGGACACCCACCAGACCGTCGACACCTGCCTGGGCATCATGTCCGACAAACGCCTGCGCCACTTGCCGGTGGTGGAAAACGGCAAGCTGATCGGCCTGCTGTCGATCGGCGACCTGGTGAAAGAGGCGATTGCCGAACAGGCGGAGCTGATCAAGCAGCTGGAGCAGTACATTCGCGGGGAGTGATCTCCAAAATCCGCCACACGTCCTGTAGGAGTGAGCCTGCTCGCGATAGCGGTCTGTCAGTGACAGCATCATTGACTGACAAACCGCTATCGCGAGCAGGCTCACTCTTACAATTGGTTTTGCGGTGTGTTCAGGAAGGCCAATGCCGGGCAAACACCGGCGCCAGCACCGGGTGCCGGTCAATCCGCTGCAACCACGCATAGAACCCCGGGCGCGTTTGACGCAGATGCTCGCGGCTCCCCGCCCAGCGCGTCACCACCGCCGCCAGCACGTCCAGTGCTCCGGGCGTCTCGTCGTCCAGGTACAGCTCGGCGGAAAACTGGTCGGCAAACACTTCCCAACTCCAGTGCAAGCGCTCGCGGGCGCCAGCTATCAGGTTCTGCCGCGAGGCTTCGTCGGGCATCACCAGCCAGCGCTCGGGGTAATCGATGACGCCGATGGCCGCGTAGCAATTGCTGGCGATGTAGACCATGCCGCGAATCGCCTGATCGCGATCACCGGCCTTGGCCGGCAACAGGCCAGACTCGGGAAAGCTCAGGCCCAGGTGAACCAGAATCGCCACACTCTCGGTGATCGCGCTGCCATCGGGCAATTGCAGGGTTGGCACCTGCTTCAGCGGATTGAGCCGCCCCAGCGCTTCGGCGGCCTCGTTCGAGGCTTCGATATCGATAAAGCGATAGGCGATCTGGCACAACTCCAGCGCCGCTTCGATGGCTGCAGCACCCGAATTGCGATGTCCGTAAAGTTGATACATGCCCCCTCCTCGATTTCGACAGGTCTGGTGTAGCCCTATTTATAGCGGTTGTATCCGCTTTGGCACGTTTTTCCCATGCAATCGCGACTTGCGAATTCAAACCTCGCAAAACAGCGCTGGCGGTGCCCATCCCGCACCAAGAGCAATCATCGAACGCTATCCGCGTTCTTGTAAGGTGCGATACCGAACCAAAAGTTCGCGTATCCGAGCTGGCAACAAGGAGGTCACTGCGTGAATCTTCAATCGTTCTGCCGCATCACATCCCGTGGGTATCCATCGGCGCAAAGCCGAGTTCGCCGGAACAGTCCCGGCCTTCAATACATTTATCTTATTACCTGAACTCAACAGTCACGCACTGCGTTTGGCGCATTGACTGCGCCTGCGTCGGCGCACTATTTATTTTTTAAATACAACGCATGAAGTTATTGCACAAACAACACATTGGTGATCGATAGCGAGATTGTCGAACAATAACTTCAGGCTATTTGTAATTGCACCAAAAGCGCTCTACCAACCACAACTAACCAACCGTTAAAACATTGATTTCAATTGAACAAGAACAAGGAATACAGACTGTGACCCGCTAATTCATTGACCCGCACCAAATCAGTCCGCCATGCACCATCAAGTGCCCCGGCAGATCCGAGTTCAGCCGCTCTATCTGGCCAATCCGCCCGATACAGCGCGAGGCCTGACTCGCCTGTAAAAAAGCCCCGGCATTCGGGGCCGTGGACAGTCCTGCACTAAAGAAAACTCGGCCGGCCGATAAAACTTATATAAATGCGACATGGGTAACAGCCGTGAAATAACCGCTCTACATTTCAGCAATATTTGGCACAGCGGTTGCAAATTGAACTGCGAATACAACATATGCAGGAGCTGCCGAAGGCTCGGGCCGCAATCGGACGATTTTTGCTTTTAAGATCAAAAGATCGCAGCCTGCGGCAGCTCCTACATAAAGCACAAGAACAACCAGGGAATGGATGATGACTATTCGAAGTCGATGGCTCTAAGCCAGTAACTGTAAGCAAGCCCTGCTCAATAGATAGTTCAACTATCGGCTTGCGTACACCCAAAAGAAAGTTGCACCCACCCACTCGAACATCACCCAAATGTTCGGACGGCACCTTATTGCCCTTCATCAACCCGAGGGAGCTTTAATGAACGATGCGGTAAAGCACAGACCCCTGCTGGGGCCGTTGCGGGAAGCGCCAAACCCGCCGCCAGCGGGCAGGCCGGCTTTCATAGCCAATACCTCGCAACCCGGCGGGTTGAACAAACAGCAAATGCTGTTGCTGGTGGCGGTGTCGGCGCTGATACACGGCGGCGCCTGGTGGTTTCTCCAGCAGACCCGGCCCGAACCCCTGCCGACCCCGCCGCAGATTCCGGAAATGACCGTCGAGC
>NZ_JAFGYS010000086.1:0-506 GCF_017491705.1 Pseudomonas sp. 86_A
GCCGGTTTCAGGCCAGCTTCAGCTTCCTTCAAGACACCGATGATTTGTTCTTCGGTGAATCGCTATTTCATTGCCGTTCCTCTCTGGAACGGACTCTACACCGTCACGGTACTCAACGCGGGGAGCAGGTCAATTCGGATCGTTCGCATCAGATGTAACGGGAATCAGATTAGCTTTGGGGTGCCCATCATGAACAGATGGTACATGTCGAGAGCTTACCGGAGACACGCTTACAACCGTTCTTTATTTGTCGGCTTAATCAGGTAAGACACGGATGGATCAATCGATCGAAGCCGTCCATCCTTTTCGCACATTTGATATTCAAGCGCGTTCCCACAGTATGGGAAATGACGATGTGCGCTAATGGCGCAGCCGCTCGGCGATTTCCCTGAACGACCTGTCGCATCGGTCGCGGCGCGCATTCCTCGCCCTCCTGGGACGGAACATCTGCTTCAGGAAAGTTGTGAATCTACTGTCAATATCCATCTACAATTCAAGGCCTGGAT
>NZ_JAFGYS010000087.1:0-505 GCF_017491705.1 Pseudomonas sp. 86_A
CCGCCTGCCGTGGACCTCGATACGGCGAAGCTCGACCAGATCATCGGCGTTAAAGGCCAAGCAAACGGCGGGGTCTACCAGTTCAACGTGAAGCGGCGCGACCCGATCACGCAAGACGGAACGCCGTTGACGCCCGTCGGCCCGATGGGCGTGGCGATCGGCATCAATTTCCAGCCGACCGGGGGCGGAAAGGCCGCCATCACGGGCGACTTCGTGCTGACGGCCGACGAGGTCAACCCCGTCATCGTGGCGCTGCGGACACACAGCATCGAGGTGACGGCGCTACACAGTCACATGCTCGATGAGCAGCCGAGGCTATTCTTCATGCACTTTTGGGCGAATGACGACGCGATCCGGCTTGCCGAAGGCTTGCGCGCTGCCCTGGACAAGACGGCGAGCACGAAGAACTGAGGCGAAGATCGCAAAGGAGGCGATCCGATGTCCTACCGGGCCAAGCCGCTGCTCGCCCTAGCGTTCATGTCGATCTCGTTGATGGGAGCGTCCG
>NZ_JAFGYS010000088.1:0-504 GCF_017491705.1 Pseudomonas sp. 86_A
GAGGTCCTTCACGTTCGGCTTGACGATGCGGGGCGAGCCGATCAGCTCGAGCAGCATGTCTTTCTGGTCGCGCCCCGTCGCCTGCGCGATCTCGCCGACCATCGACTGCACCGCGAAGGCGCGCGGGATGTTGGAGACCGAGCGGAACCAGCCGATGCGGGTATGCGCGGCGGCTTCCGGATTCTCGCAGGAGATGTTGGCGATCTCGAACGGCACGTCCGCGAGGCCCATGCCGACCTCGAACGGTGCCTGGTGCATGGGGCCGGCCGCGAAGGTCGGGGCGATGCTGGGAGCCACGCTGCGGTGGCGCCATGCGATCACCTTGCCGTTCTTGTCGAGGCCGGCCTCGATCCGCTCGGCCGAGACCGTGTGCAGGAAGCCGTTACGAATGTCGTCCTCCCGCGTCCATTGCACCTTCACCGGCGCGCCGAGCTCCTTCGACAGCAGGGCAGCCTCGAGCGCAAAGTCGCATTTCGACTTGCGGCCGAAGCCGCCGCCGAGCAG
>NZ_JAFGYS010000089.1:0-501 GCF_017491705.1 Pseudomonas sp. 86_A
CTCGAACGCCGTCGCGCGAACCGAGTGTGCGCTCGGTGACTCAACGCGTTCGCCGCGTATTTCAAACGACTTTCAGCGTCCCCATCATCCCGAGATCCTCGTGCTCGAGAATGTGGCAGTGGAACATGCGCTCGCCGCGCTCGGTCTGCGTCGTGAGAATCCGCACGCGCTCGCCCTTCCGAACGTTCACCGTGTCGCGCCACGCGCGATAGGGCTCGGGCGTCGTCTCGCCGTCGATCTCGCGCTCGACGACCTGGAATTGCGTGCCGGGCAGATGAAACGGGTGATCCATGTCGGTTTCGTTGCGAATCGTCCATGATTCGTTCTCGCCGCGCCGGCTCGTCAGCGTCGCGCGATGCGGCTCGAACGTCACGCCGTTCACCATGAAGCGCATGCCGGCCGGTCGACCATGCGCGCCCGCGCGCATCATCGCGGCCATGTCCATCTGCTCGCCGAACACGACCTCCTTGCGCGCGACCGGCTCGCCGAGCGCGCGCAAGG
>NZ_JAFGYS010000090.1:0-501 GCF_017491705.1 Pseudomonas sp. 86_A
GGCCAAGGCCGCCGCGCCCGAGGCGGCGGCGAAGTCCGACAAGGAGCAGCTGGTACGCTTCGGGACCAAGTGGCTCGATCTCGAAGCCCAGGCCTTGCGCGACGACGAGGGCAACGAGCATCCGCTGACCGCATCCGAATTCGGGCTGTTGAACGTGTTCGCGGCCAATCCCAAGCGCGTGCTGTCGCGCGAGCGCCTGTTGGAATTGGCCAATGCGCGCGACGCCGAAGCCTTCGACCGCGCCGTCGACCTGCGCATCATGCGCATCCGCCGCAAGATCGAGCCCGACCCGGCCAAGCCGGCCGTGATCCGCACCATCCGCGGCGGCGGCTATCTGTTCTCGCCGCAGGGCGAGAAGGCGTAGAGGGCGGGCGGCGGAGCGCGGTGCCGTAGCCCGGATGGAGCGTCGCGGAGCGCCCATCTGGAACGACATCGGTGGGTGCAGCGCGACTGAACGCAAGACCCGGAAATACGTTCCCGACTGCTCAGGGCCGCCAAATC
>NZ_JAFGYS010000091.1:0-501 GCF_017491705.1 Pseudomonas sp. 86_A
GTGCGCTGCTGCAGGTCGTTATGATTATTCCTTTCTTTCTTGCGATTAATCAGGATAGTTTTTGGCTTACACAAATAGTAATGATCCTGGTACTGAGTGTTGGTCATAGTATGTGTTATGCACCTCAGGCTTCTTATTTTCCGGAGCTTTTCCCAACTCATATTCGCTGTAGCGGAATAGCTTTAATTTGGCAACTGGGGTCGCTAATAGGCAGTGGCATTCTTGGACTTGTAGCAGTAAAAATTCTGCAAGTAACAGGTGGACATTACTATGGACTTGCAACCTATGTGATTGTACTTGGAGTTATCTCAATTATTGGTTTGTTGATGATGCCGGAAACCGCTCCGCAAAGACTTAAGCGTGAATACCAGCAGTGGCAGAAACATTAATATCCTTTGGCGGCAGTATGCCGCCAAATTCACTGACTTTGGTATATAACTCAACAAATGATGTCATACCAATCATAAAAAGCTTAATGCAAATCAAAACATACAACCATAC
>NZ_JAFGYS010000092.1:0-500 GCF_017491705.1 Pseudomonas sp. 86_A
CGTCAGTCGTGCATGAGGTCGATTGGGTTCGACGCGTGGTGCGGCTGCCGCTTTGCGGGAGTGAGGTCGATTGGGTTCGACGACGCCGATTTAGTTTTACGTTCGACGAACGGGCATATTTCGCGCTTGATCGGCTGGCGGTTGATGCGGGGATATCAAAGGCGGACGTGGTTGAGCGCTTGGCGTTTTGGGCTGACGAGTTGATGCTGAAATCGTTCCGCGACGACGTTGCGGCGTTTAACCGTTACCTCTATCGCGGACGTAACGAAAAATCAGACGTCTAGCGTTGGGAGTGTCCGGCCGTGGCCGAAGCGGCGTAGGGCGACGGCTGCGGTGCGGAGTCCGGGCGGTCGTCGCGCGGCTCAGCGCGGCTCGCCGGACCGAGTAGCGGGTATTTGCGAGGGCGGTAAGCGGAGGCGTTGCGGCGGCAAACCATCCTTCTGCACGACACTGCCGCGCGGGGCGCTCCCGGCGCGATAGGCGCGGGCGTAGGCGGTTCG
>NZ_JAFGYS010000093.1:0-500 GCF_017491705.1 Pseudomonas sp. 86_A
CCACCGCCTTGTCCTTGCCGGCACGCCAAAACGCTAAACGCATCGAACACTCCCGCAGGGGCAACGCCACCAAGCTACCTCAACGCCGGCGATTACACTCCATTAAGGTTGCCGCTGGGTTAATCGCGGGCATCCGGCGCACCTTGCGCGCCCGCCCGTCACCGTTTGTTAACCACGAGGGCTCTTAATCCGTCTCGATATTTCCGAGGAATTGTTCGGCAATCGCCGTCGAGCGCTGGTTTGGATTCATGCCCCCCTCTCCTGACCGGCCGCTTCGTATCCTGCACGCCGGGCGTGCTCCGGTCGGCGGCATCTTCCGCCACATCCTCGACGTCGCCAACGGTCAGGTCGACCGCGGCCATCATGTCGGCATCCTCGCCGACAGCCTCACCGGCGGCGAGCGCGCCGACAAGGCGCTTGCCGAGCTCGCGCCGCGCCTGAAGCTCGGCGTGCACCGGCTCGCGATTCGCCGCGAACCCTCGCCGGACGACGTGCTGGTG
>NZ_JAFGYS010000094.1:0-499 GCF_017491705.1 Pseudomonas sp. 86_A
GTCGGGATAGCGTTGTGAGTGATTGCCGAACAACGGGGGCGAAATCGTCGGGGGATAGTTTGGATGGTGGCCGGTGGCCACTCGCGGTCTCTAGCGCGATGGTGACGAGTCTTCGGATCACGGCCGTGGGGGTTGCCAGAGGAATCGGTGAGTAGCTGGTCTCTGACGGCGTTGGGCCGAGAAGAGCGGCTTGTGCTGGGGGATTCCCCACGTATTCGTTGGTGGCCACGTACTTGTTGGTGTCTACGTGATCATTGGGGTGTTCGCTGGCATCCAGAACTGCGCGGCTGGTGACGTGATGCAACAAGGTGAACCCCGGGATCGGTTTTAGCAAGTCCGGTTCAATGAAGGGTCGGGCCGAAGGGGGAGCAATGGCATTCGACTCGGTGGCTATCGCTTCTTCAGCTGCTGAGTTCATGGTGGTTGCGGTGTTCATACTTGATTCGACGTAAAAATGCGCTGACGGTTCCATCCGGCGCGATATATGCCACGCCCACAC
>NZ_JAFGYS010000095.1:0-498 GCF_017491705.1 Pseudomonas sp. 86_A
GCGCGGGCGGCTCGATCTTGTTCTGGATGCCGTCCAGGCCGGCCAGTAGCAGGGCGGCAAAGGCCATGTAAGGGTTGGCAGACGGATCTGGGCAACGGAATTCGACGCGCTTGGCCTTCGGATTTGGGCCGGTGATCGGGATACGCATGCAGGCGGAGCGGTTGCGCTGTGAATACACCAGATTGACTGGGGCCTCGAAGCCCGGCACCAGACGGTGGTACGAGTTGGCCGAGGGGTTAGTGAAGGCCAGCAGCGACGGTGCGTGCTTGAGGATGCCGCCGATGTAGTAGCGGGCCATGTCAGATAGTTTGGCGTATCCGGACTCGTCAAAGAACAGAGGTTCGCCGCCCTTCCAGATCGAAGAGTGAACATGCATGCCCGAGCCGTTGTCTCCGAAGATCGGCTTCGGCATGAAAGTGGCCGTCTTGCCGTGCTGCCAGGCGACGTTCTTGACGATGTACTTAAACTTCATGACATCGTCAGCGCTGCGCGACAGGG